>SHUI01000235.1 GCA_009697455.1 Bryobacterales bacterium | reverse complement strand
CGGGCATAACTACAAGATCCAGGTGACCGTACAGGGCGAGGAACTCGATTCCATCGGACTGCTGGTGGATTTTGTGGATGTGAAGCGGCTGCTGCACGCGACGTCGGAATACCTGGACCACAGGTTTATCAACGACCTGCCTCCGTTCGACGTCATCAATCCCTCGGCGGAGAACATGGCGAAATATTTCTACGACGGCATCAACGCTGGCCTGGCTGCGGAGCGCGGCGTGCGGCTGAGCGAAGTGAAGGTCTGGGAAACGGACGTCACCTACGCGGCCTACAGGCCGTAGCACCGCCCACTCTACACTTTGTCGAGAAGTGGAGCGGGCGCTTCCGCCCGCCTGCCGTGCGAAGCGCGGCCTTCACCCGATCCGGTACTGCTCAATCTTCTCCGGACGCAGCACCAACCCGAAGCCCGGTTCGGTTCTAGGAGCGATATATCCGTTCACAGGATAAATGGGGTTCGCCAGAATTTCGTCGAACACCTTGACGTCCGAGCCGCGCACGAAATATTCGATGAAAAGGCCGTTCGGAATCGTGGCCACGAGCTGAGTATGGAAATCCCAATTGTAATGGGGTGCGATGGGAACATCGAAAGCAGCCGCCATATGCGCCACCTTCAGCCATTCGCCAACTCCGCCGACCACCGTGACGTCCGGTTGAAGGATATCCGCGGCCTTGCGTTCCAGAAGATCGGCGAAGGCCCAGCGCGTGGATTCGAGTTCGCCCGTCGCCACAGGCCAATCGAGCGCCTCCGCGATACGCGCCATGGCCGCGACGTTATCCGCACGCACCGGCTCCTCGATCCAATAGGGGCGGTACTCCTCGAACCGCTTCAAAGCGGAGATCGCCGTGTTCGAATCCGGCCAGCCGCCGTTCGCGTCGAGCAATATCTCGATGTCGTCTCCCAGATCCTTGCGGACGAACCGAAGGCGCCTGGCGTCCTCCGCGGCGGTCAGCTTGCCGACTTTCAGCTTGATTGCCGAGAACCCCTGCTCGACGTACCCCGCCATCTCCCTGACCAGTTCGTCCGGCGTTTGACCCTCGCGATAGTAACCGCCAGTGGCATAACAGCGAAGGTGAGTGGAATGAACACCCAGCAGGTGCATCACCGGCATGCCCGCGGCCTTTCCGCGCAGGTCCCATAGTGCGATGTCGATGGCGCTGATGGTTCGCAGCGCCGCACCCCGCCGTCCGGCCTGGATCGATTGGCGGTACATCTCATTCCAGAGCGCTTCGGAGTGGAGCGCGTCCGAGCCCTCGAGCATCGGACGGAAAATCTGGTCGACCATCGCGACCATGGCCTTGCTGCCGTCGTAGCCGAGGGTGAATCCCTCACCAACCATTCCGTCGTCAGTGGTGAGGCGCACGATTAAGTGGTCGCGATGGGTAATGCGGCGCACAGCGTCCGAGACGGCGGCGCGCAGCGGAATCGAAATGGCGATGGCTTCTACGTTTTTGATTTTCACGATTCGTTGTTTGTAATCTTGCCGTGACACCCCTATCGGCGGATTATCGCCCCTGGGTGCGCCCGAGTATGGCGGCCCTTGTCGAGCACTGCCTGCCCGTTGACGAACACGTATTCCACGCCGGTCGAGTACTGGTGCGGCTTGTCGTAAGTGGCGTGGTCGATGATGGTGTTGGCGTCGAAAACCGTCACGTCCGCCCACTGTCCGGGACGCAGCAGGCCTCGGTCGTAAATCCGGATCTTCGAAGTATTCGCCGAAGTCATCTTGCGGATGGCCTCCTCGAGCGAGATGATCTTCTCCTCGCGAACATAGCGGCCAAGCACGCGCGCGAAGGTTCCGTAGTAGCGCGGGTGCGGATTGCCACGGGCAAGCGGCCCTTCGGTCTTGACAGCGGTGCCGTCGGAGCCGATGGATACGAACGGCTGCCTCAAGGCATATCGCATGTCGTCTTCGGCGTGGTGGAAGTAGACGGTGGCAACGCCGCCGCCGTTCGCCTCGATCAACTCAAACAGCACGTCGATTGGCTTTCCGCCGAGTTCCTTGATCACTTCACTCATTCGCTTGCCTTCGAAACGCTTGTACTTCGGGTTCGAGAACGAAACCAGCAGCATCCCCTCCCAGCTTCCCGTAGCTGTGTAGTGGTTGTACCAGTTTGTGCCGGGAATGCCTTTGTTGATTTCGCTTTCAAGGCGCGCGCGGAGCGACGGGTCTTTGAGCCGCTTCAGCATCGCTTGCGTGCCTCCCTCGTGCGCCCAGGGCGGAATGATGCTCGAAAGATTGTTTTGCCCCGCGCGGTACGGGTACACGTGAGCTTCCACTTCCTGCCCGCGGGCGCGCGCGGTGGCGATCGACGCAACAAGTTCCGGCATCTGCCCCCAAAGCTTATGCTCCGCGATTTTGAGATGGATGATATCCACCGGAACCTTTGCGCGCCGCCCGATGTCGATGGCCTCGGCAACGGATTCGAACACGCCGTAACCTTCCGTTCTCATATGCGTGGAGTAGATGCCGCCATAACGCGAAGCCACCTCGCACATCGCGACGAGCGTGTTGGTGTCGATCCACGAACCCGGAGGCCCGCTGAGTGAACTCGCAACGCCGAGCGCACCGTGCTCCATGGCCTTCTTGATTTCCGCGCGCATCTGGTCGAGTTCGGCCGGTGTGGGCGGGCCTGCCATCTGTCCACGCACGTAGGTCCACACCTGGCTCGACCCGACGTAGCTTCCGACGTTAGTCGAAACACCCTGTTTCAGGAGGCGGTCGTAGTATCCCTTGAAATCGGTCCAGTCGGCGCGCGATTCCTCGCCCGTGCGACTGCTGCCTTGCTTGCCGCCGATCGGGGCAACGGAGCCGCCTTCGCCGAAGATCATCGAAGTGACGCCCTGCCGGACCATCGATTCCGCGTCGCCATCGGCGATCACGGTGTAGTCGGAGTGGTTATGGATGTCTACAAAGCCTGGAGACACGGTGAGTCCATTGGCATCAATGGTCCGCTTGGCCGTGCGCCCAACCAGCCGCCCGGCTGCGGCGATCTTGCCGTCGCGAATTCCCACGTCGCCCACGTACGAGGGGTTGCCGGTACCGTCGACGACACGGCCCCCGCGGATGAGCACGTCGAAGTCTTGCGCCCCCAAGGGGGAGAGGAGAAGACAGAAGAGAATGGAGTGCCGCATGTCCTGCTATGCTAGCATCCAATCGGCAGGGTTTGGGTCGGAACAGCATGGCGCATTCGCTCGGACTTTTTCCAGGCACGTTCAACCCGCCCACACGCGCACACGTGGAACTGGCGCGTGCCGCATTGGCGATGGTCGATCGAGTCGCCTGGATCCTTCCGCGCGAGTTTCCTCACAAGGGCTACGAGGGTGTGGATTTCACAGGGCGGCTCCGGATGGTTCAGGCCGCGATCGCCGGCGAGCCGGGATTCTTCGCGCGTTCGGCCGAGTCCGGATTGTTTATCGATATCGCACGGGACTTTCGCGAGTCGCACGGCTCAGACACACGGCTTGTCATGCTGTGCGGCCGCGACGCAGCTGAGCGCATCGTGAACTGGGATTACGGCCATTCGGAAGCCTTCCCCCGGATGCTCGATGAGTTCGAGATGTTGGTGGCGTCACGAGGCGGGCGTTACGAGCCTCCCGCGGAGCTGCGCCATCGGATTCACTCGCTCGACTTTGCGCTCGACGAGATCTCTGCGACAGACATCCGCGATAGAATTGCCCGGGGTGAAAGCTGGGAGTTCCTGGTGGCGGAAGGAGTAGAAGCGCTGGTGCGTGAATTGTACGGATCAGGCGCGCAGCGGACCGTGCCGCGAGGAACATGACCGGCAGCAACGGCGGCAACGTGCGGGAATTCCAGTGCGATCCCATTATGGGACCACGAGGGTTGCCCTTACCGCATTGAGTCCGCCACAAGGCGTTCGGATGCTTTGCGCGGAGCGCCCCCTCGCCGGCAACGCATCGGTATTAGTGTTACGCCGCCAAACGGGCTACCTGGTCTGAGTTCGCGAAGTGAAGCAAGGTGCGCTGGACGGGTCTAAACAGTGCGCGCGGTTGGCGAATCCATTCCGGCCCCTGCCGTCGAGTCCGCGGATGGGGTACGACCACATGGTCGCCTCCGCCAGGACCCGCGTCACCAGGGCGACCTTGTCGTCAATCACGACTGAAAGCGCCGGCACGATGCAGTTGTCGAGTGTGCGCGAGACGCTGCAGCCGTGCGGAGCGCGGCAGCGGGCACCCACGCAAACGATTCGCATAGTGGCATGCCATACACCTCGACGCCGGACGGATAAACACTAAGGTGCCAGAGGATCGGAGCAACTACCTTACCCAAGGCGTGTTAATCTTTCCGTAGAGGTCAAGTTCATGAAGGCTTGCTGGTTCGCTGTAATGTTCCTGCTCCCCTCCGCGGGGCTTGTTGCGCAGCACGCTCCCCGGAGCACTTTCGGATCGGCTCATGGCTTTGGCAACGTCGTATTTCCTGGAACCGGTCACGCGCCAGGTGTATCGCCGAGTCCGTTTTCTATCAGTGACCCAGGCTTTGCTGGACGGCTCGCACGTACGGTTGGCGGCGGCAACCCTTACCCCGTGAACGTCAATCGGGGAGCCGCGCATGGCGCGCGCGCGGTGTATCCGTACCCTGTCTACGTGGGCGCGTACGGAGGCTACGGAGGTTTCGGCGGATACTACGAACAACCCACGCCAAACGTCACCGTGATTGCGCCGCCGCAGATGTACAGTCCGGCGCCGGCCGCTCCCGTGATTATCAATCAATATTTTTCGAATGGCGCCGCGCCGCGGCAAAGCACCGGAAGCGAACTCGGACGCCTTTATGAAGCGCCGCGCAACCCGGTTGTCGAATCCACCGGCGATGCGCAACGCAGTTTTCTGGTCGCCTTCAAAGATCACGCCGTCTACTCGGCTCTGGCTTATTGGGTGGAGGGCGACACGCTGCACTACGTTACGCCGAAGGGTGCGCACAATCAGGCGTCGCTCGATCTGATCGACCGCGAATTCACGGATAAGCTCAACAGGGAGCGTAACGTCGAATTCAGACTTTCGGAACCGAAGTAGCGCGTGCTCTATTTCCTTCTACTGGCTGCCTTGGGGGCGCTTCCTGTTTGGGGCCAGACGTGCTCGTTCGTCCTTTCCCCCCCCGTTGTGAACGTCCAGGCGGCGAACGCAGCCACGACCGACGGGAGCACCCCCGGAACGGTTCGTGTCGACGCAAGTTTGTCGTCCTGTGTTCGCCCGGCCACAAGCAACGCCAGTTGGATAACCGTTACTTTCGGAAACACTGGGACGGGCGATGGAAGCGTTGGTTACACGGTGGCGCGAAACAGGACACCGTCGTCTAGAACAGGTACAATCACGATCGGCAACGCGGTCTTCACGGTGAATCAGGCGGCGGCGAGCTGCAACTATGCTCTGGATTCGACCGGTTTCAGCGCGGGGTTTGCGAAAGTCACTGGCACAGTCAGAATTACAACCACGTGTGTTTGGGAGGCCGTTTCGAACGTCCCTTGGATAACGATTCCAACCGGTTCTGCGGGCGTCGGAAACGGCACGGTTACATTCTCCGTAGCCGAGAACTCCTCTCCAACTCTCCGCACTGGCACCTTCACCGTAGGTACGCAGACGTTTACCGTTACGCAGGAGGGAGTGCCGTGCAACTTCAAGTTGACTCCGGCGAGCGTAAGCCTTCCAACCGCGGGCGGCGCCGGCTCGTTCAACGTCAGCGCGGTCGAAGGATGCGCATGGCAGGCGGTGCCTTCGGGTTTCGCGGGGATCGCGATAACAGGGACCGCAACAGGAAGCGGCGGCGGTACCGTAGCCTATACGGTCGCGGCAAACACGTTCGGGCTGCCACGGACTGGCAGCATCACCGTGGGCGGGCAGGTGTTCGTGATCAACCAGGCAGCGGCCGACTGCGCGTTTTCGCTTGTGCCAGGAACCATCGCCGTTCCGCCGGGCGGCGGCCAGGGATCTTTCACGGTGAGCACGGCGTGTAGTTGGGCGCCATCGAGCAACGTGCCTTGGCTGACTATTACCTCGGGCAGTACCGTAACGGGCAACGGTACGGTTACCTTTACCGCGGCGGCGAACACGACTTCTGAGCCCAGAGCCGGAGCGATTGCGGCGGGCACTTCTACCATGCTCGTCACTCAGGCGGGTGTGAGTTGCAACTACGGCATCGCGCCCACGTCGGTGACGGCGACTTCAGCCGGCGCCACCGGTACGATCGCCGTAACCGCCGCGGATGGATGCTCGTGGACGGCCTCGTCGAATGCGGCATGGATCGGCGTTTTGCCCACAACCGGATCCGGCGCGGGACAAGTGAGTTACACCGTTGCCGCCAATCCTGGGGCCGCTCCGCGAACCGGCGCGCTGACGATCGCTGGACAGGCGTTCACGGTGAACCAGGCCGGATCTGGAACCGGCGTTCGCATTTCGTCCGCGGGCGTTGCGAATGCGGCGAGCTACGCGGCGGCGGCGGTCGCGCCCGGGCAGATTATCACTATTTTCGGAACCGGCATTGGTCCGCCCTCGATAGCCACGCTGCAACTTACGCCGGACGGGCTTTCGATCGCGAAGACGCTCACGGGCACAAGGGTTCTGTTCGATGGAGTGCCGGCTCCCTTGATTTTTGTTCTCGATTCGCAGATCAGCGCCATTGTGCCGTATGCCGTGGCGGGCAACGGTTCGACGCAACTCCAGGTCGAATTCAACGGTGTGCGATCGAACGTGGTGAATCTTGAGGTAGCGCCCGCAGCGCCGGGCCTGTTCACTCTGGACCTATCGGGAAAGGGAGCGGCGGCGGTTCTCAACGCCTCGGATTTTACTGGCATCAGCGCATCAAATCCGGCTGCTCGAGGTTCCGTAATTCTGATTTACGGAACGGGTGAGGGGCAAACCAACCCTCCCGGAGTGGATGGAAGGCTCACGACGACCGACTTGCCTTCGCCAGTGCAGAAGGTGACGGTCACGATCGGCGGGATCGACGCGAAGGTGCTGTACGCAGGCGGCGCGCCGGGGTTGGTGGCTGGACTGCTTCAGATCAACGTCGAGGTTCCGGTGGGAGTCACGCCGGGAAGCGCCGTGCCTCTGATTGTGCGTGTAGCTGGCTTCGAGAGTCAGCCAGGCACTACACTGGCCGTGAAATGAGCGCGGACCCTCGCCAGAACCTACTGGAAAAGCAGTGGAGCGAACTCGCCCAAATACTGCCGCCATACAGTATACGTGTGCGCGCCTTCCGTAGCGCGGAACGTGTGCCGGATCTGATGCGCGCTCAGCGTTTCCGACAGCTTCTTTGACCGCTCGAAGACCGTGTCCTGCTTTCCGCACCCGATCCAAAACGTTTTCAGCTTTCCGTTTGTGCCCTTCGCGTCCCCGAGGACCTGCGCGTACCGCGTTTCGAAATCCGGGCCATGCGCCGAGCTGAAGATCCCGATGGCGCTGAACAAATCCAGATGGCCGAGGCCGATTGCCAGCGACTGTCCGCCACCCATTGACAGCCCCGCGATCGCGCGATTCCGGCTGCCGGGGGCCACGCGGTACTTCGACTCGACGAAGGGGATCGTCTCCTCCAGCAGGTATTGTTCGAACAGTGGCGTATTCTTCGCCTGAAGCTCCCGCGCTGAGCCGAAGGGCACGGCATGGCCGAACGGCATTACAACGATCATGGGAACGCTCTTCTTTGCGGCCAGAAGGTTGTCGAGGATGAAGTTCGCCTGACCGGCCAGCGTCCACCCGCCCGCCGTGTCGTTCGATC
>SHUI01000234.1 GCA_009697455.1 Bryobacterales bacterium | reverse complement strand
TGGGATGGGATGAAAGCTACCGGATGTACGGAACGTATGCTCGCACCCGCCGCTTGTACTCGCGGAACTTGTCTCCGAAGCGGTCTTCGAGAAGCCGATCCTCGGCCCGCACCCGAATCTCGATGCCAATCAGAAAGATCGGGATCGCCGCGGCGAGCACTTCCCATCGCGCCATGATGAGCCCGGTCATGAAAAGCATGCCGGCCATTGCCGCGTAGATCGGATGCCGGACGACAGAATACGGGCCTGACATCACCAGGTCATGATCCGCCAGCAGCGCCGCGTTTATTCGCCATTGCTTGCCGAGATGCCGCTTCGCGTAGAGAGCGCATAGGGCCGACGCAACGCCGATGGAGAGTGCAATAGCGAGCGCCGCTACGGGGATGTCAGCCTTAAGCGGCGTTGAGGGCCGGCGCATCCACACCATCGCGAACGCCACCCCCTGAAACAAAATGCCCCACTTCGCCCTGGGGGCCGACACGACGGTCTTACCCGCGGGCCTCGCTTTTCCGCCGATAAAAAATGCCGACGCGAAGCCCAGCCAGACGAGCAGGAGAAGCAGGTGAGGTACTCCCGGCATTTTAGGGAGACTATGCCCGCAATCTCTTCACCAGATCCGTCTTGCCGGCGACATCGGTAAGACGGAAATCACGTCCCTGGAAGAAATACGTAAGCTTCTCGTGGTTCACGCCCATCATCGCGAGGATGCTCGCGTGAAGGTCGTGGACGTGGACCGGATCTTGAATCGCGCGGAGACCAATCTCGTCGGTCGCGCCGATCACTTTCCCGCCCTTCACGCCGCCGCCCGCCATCCACATTGTGAAACCGTATGGATTGTGATCGCGCCCGTTGCTATCGCCTCCGCCGTTTGCGTTCCCATCGGAGGTCGGCGTGCGCCCGAATTCGCCGCCCCATACGACGAGCGTGCTTTCGAGCAAGCCGCGAGACTTCAGGTCGGCGAGCAGTCCCGCGATCGGCTTGTCCACCTTGCCGGCCATGTTCGTATGATTCTGGTCGCACTGGCTGTGGCCGTCCCAGTCGGCGCCCTTCGTGGTGCTGCCCGACCACAATTGCACGAACCGCACCCCTCGCTCAACCAGGCGGCGCGCGAGCAGGCACTTGCCTCCAAATTCCGAGGTGCGGGGCTCGTCAATCCCATAGAGGGATCGCGTCGCCGCGGTTTCTTTCGAGAGGTCCGTCAACTCGGGCGCCGCCATTTGCATGCGGAACGCCAGTTCATAGGAAGCGATCCGCGCCGGCAGGTTCGAATCATCGGCGCGCGATTCGTAGTGTTTCTCGTTGTACCAATTCAGCAGGTCGAGCATCTCCCGCTGCCCGCCGGCCTGCATGCTCTGGGGCGGCCGTGCGTTCAGAATCGGATTCTTGCCGTCGCGCAACGGCGTGCCCTGATACATCGCAGGCAGAAATCCCGAGCCGTACACCGGCGGACCGGACTTAATGCCGCCTTCGAGCAGCACCACAAACGCGGGCAGATTGTCGCACTCGCTGCCCAGTCCGTAAACGAGCCACGAACCCAGGCTGGGACGCCCGAGCCTAGGCCATCCGTTGTTCAGCCAGTTGAGCGCGGCCGTGTGGGTGAAACCGTCGTGATGGCAGGAACGGATCACGGCGAGATCGTCGGCATGGCTCGCGATGTTCGGCAACAAATCCCCGATCTCGACGCCCGATTGTCCGTACTTCTTGAAGGTGCGCTTCGAAGCGAGTATCGGCACTTCGTTGAACTTCGAGAATTGCAATTGCACGTGTCCGAAGCTCGCGGGTACGGGCTGCCCGTTCAGCTTCCCCAGCAGCGGCTTCGGGTCCAGCAGATCGATGTGGCTCGGACCGCCGTGCATGAACAGGAAGATAACGTTCTTCGCGGTCGCGGGTAACGGCGGCGTCTTCGGGGCTAGCGGATTCGTTACTGCGGCGCCGGCCGCGCCCCGGCCCATCAGGTAGGTCAGCGCAAGCTGGCCGAATCCCAGCCCGGAGCGCGTCAGAAACTCGCGGCGCGACGCGAATGGATCAGTCCACATAGACGAACTCGCTCATATTGAACCACAGCAGACAGAGCCGCTCCAACCCGTTCGATTTCGCAAAGGCAACGGCTCGCGACTTCTCCTCGACGGAGTGCCCGCGCCCCAGCACCAGCTTCCACCCGCGATCGACCCATGTTTCCGGATCCTCTCCGTACTCCTTGCGCAGGCGCGCCGCGAACTTCGCCGCTTGTCCGGTCATGAAGCCGCTATTCATCAACGCCAGCGCCTGCGGAGCGATCGTGGAGCTCTCCCGCCGCGCGCAGCTCGCCGCCGCGTCCGGCTGATCGAATGTTTCGAACATCGGCAGACGGAACGAGCGTTTTACCAGGAGGTAAACGCTGCGCCGCGAGTGCTCGGCGGGATCGCTCGCCACGGGCCATTGCGTGGCGTCCCGCATACCTTCCCGCTCTTCTTCGCTCAAAGGCACTGCCACGGGCGGGCCACCCGGTTTCGGATTTAGCTCGCCCGAAACCGCGAGCACGGCGTCGCGCAGAGCCTCTGCCTCCAAACGCCGCCGGTTCATTCTCCAGAAATAACGGTTGTCGGCGTCGATCTTGGAATTCGCCGCGTCAGGGCCGCTCGACATGCGATACGTGTTGGAGAGCATCAGTGTCCGTTGCATCGCCTTAACGCTCCAACCGCCGCGAACGAATTCCGTCGCCAGCCAATCGAGCAACTCCGGATGCGTGGGCGCGTCTCCTTGCCGCCCGAAGTCGTTGGACGTTGCGACGATTCCGCGGCCAAAATGCCCTTGCCAGATCCGGTTTACCATGACGCGCGCCAGCAGTGGATGATCGTCCGCCGCCATCCACTCCGCGAGCGCCTTCCGCCGCTGCGGAACGAACAGGCCACTCGACGGCTCATCGACACGCCCGCGGTCAAAGATCGCAGCCGGGAATCCGGGCCCCACCTTCTCGCCTTTCTGCTTGAAGTCGCCTCGCAGCAGAATGTGTGAATCCGGCACTTGTTCGGCGTGCCCCAGTACGCTCGCCCGGCCGTACGGGACGGGGGCTTTGACGTAGGCGTCGCCGATCTGCCGCAGCAGCGATTCCCGCTCGTCCTTTTCAGACGGCGTGTATGCGCCGTCCACCGCGTACCGTCCCGCGCGTTTGCGGGCGCTGCCGCCGGACCGCTTGCGCACCTCCGCGTCCAGCCTCTCGAGCTTCCCCTTCAACTGATCCACGATCGACAGCCGCGTCATGAAGCGCGTGTACTCATACACCATCACTTGGCTGACCACGGGAATTTCGCGCTCTTCGCTGCCGGAAAACAGCGCTGCGAAACGGTAATAGTCGCGTTGAGTGATGGGGTCGAACTTGTGATCGTGGCAGCGTGCGCAGCCCATCGTGAGTCCGAGGAATGCCGCTCCGGTCGTCTCGACGGCTTCCGCCTGCCACTCAGCGCGAAACTGATCGCCGAAAAGCGCGTATTCCTGCGCCACCGCGCCCACGGTGTACATCCCCGTCCCGATTCGCCGAGACAAATTCAGCAGCTTCTGTTTCGGGATGTCGTAGGAGCCGTCGAGTTCCAGATTGTCCGGCCAAAGTTCATCCGCCGCAATCTGTTCCTTCACGAACTGGTTGTAGGGCTTGTCTTCGTTGAACGACTGGATCACGTAATCGCGGTACCGCCACGCGTTCGCGAAGTAGACGTCGGTTTCGTAGCCGCCGGTATCGGCGTATCGAACCACGTCGAGCCAGTGGCGGCCCCAACGCTCGCCGTATCGGGGCGAAGCCAGGAGTTGATCGATCAAATCCTCGTAGGCGCGAGGCGAATCGTCCTTCAGGAAGCGCTCAACTTCGGCGGGGGTGGGTGGCAATCCGTGCAAATCGAAGTAGGCGCGGCGCGCCAGCGCGGCCTTTGCCGCAGGTGCGGCGGGATGCAGCTTCTCCGCTTCGAGCTTGCTAAGGATAAAGGCGTCCACCGGGTTCTTCACCCAGGCGGTGTTCCTGACGGCGGGAACGGCCGGCGCGAGCGGTTTGCGGAAGGCCCACCAGCCTGAACCACCGGTTTTCGCCGATTCCCCACTCCATGAGGCCCCGTTGTCGATCCAGGCCTTCAATACCGCGACTTGATCGTCCACCAAGCCGTTCTTTCCCGGAGGCATCTGCAAGTCGCCCTTGCGCAGGATAGCGCGATACAACAGGCTTTCCGTGGCCTTCCCAGGAACAATTGCCGGGCCGCGTTTACCGCCTCGAAGCATGCCATCGCGGTCCCGCATGTCGAGCCCGGACATCTGCGCCGCGCCATGGCAGCCCGTGCAGTTCGCATCAAGGATGGCCTGCGCGGAGGATTGCCCGTGAATGACGTGCGCGGTAAAGGCCACCGCCAGTGCGAGGAACTCCCAATGTAGAAGCCGCATCTATAGTGGGATTATATATCTTCCCAAGCTGAACCGGCTGAAAGAAATCCAAAGAAATCAAAAGAGAGGACGATGACCGATACCGATCGAATCGTGCACTTGCGAATGGCGTTGGCGGCCGGGAGGGCTGCGAAGGAGACCGCGATCCGCTTGGATCGCACGTTACCCCGAATCAGCCCCTCACGTATTTGTTAAACAAGTCGAGCGTGCGCTGCCAGGCGAGTGCCGCGGCGGCCGCGTCGTAACGCGGCGTCGTGTCGTTGTGGAAGCCGTGATTCGCTCCTTCATACATGTGCGCCGTGTAAACCGCCTTATTCGCCTTCAGCGCCTCCTCATAGGCTGGCCAACCGCCGTTGATGCGCGCGTCGAGGGACGCATAGTGCAGCAGGAGCGGAGTCTTAATTTTCGGAACGTCTGCCGCTGGGGCCTGCGCGCCATAAAACGGTGCGGCCGCGGCAAGATCCGACCCCAAACGCACGGCGAGTGAATTGGAAATCCCGCCGCCAAAGCAGAAGCCCACCACGCCAATTTTCCCGGTGCAATCCGAGCGCGCCTTGAGCCATCGCGCCGAAGCCACGAAGTCCTCGAACATCTTCGCCCGGTCGACAGTGCCGAACAACTGGCCGCCTTTTTCGTCGTTACCAGGGTAGCCTCCCACGCTCGTGAGACCGTCCGGCGCGAAGGCGATGAAATTCGACGTACCCAAGCGCCGCGCGACATCCTCGATATAAGGATTAAGACCCCGGTTCTCGTGAACCACGAGGATTCCCGGGAGCCTTCCGGAAGCCGCCGCGGGCCGTGCGAAGTACCCGCTAATGCTTCCGTTGCCCTGTGGCGAGGGCACGGTGACGCGTTCGGTCTTGATGCGGCTGTCGTCCTTCGCGACTTGCTCCGCCCAGGCGTAATTCGGCCGGAGGCTTTCCCAAATCGCCATCGCTGTCACGCTGCCGGTAGCGTATTTTTGGGCGCCGTCCAGAAACGCGCGGCGGTCGATATCGCCATGCACGTATCGGTCGAAGAGGTTCAGTAGTTCTTGGGGGTAATCGCTCGCGCGCTTTCGTTCCATGTTTCGCTATTCCTCTTTAAGTGCCGAGAATATCACAGTTAGCGTGACACGGCCGGCGCGAAAATCAGTAGTCAACTTCATCTCACGAAAGAAGTCAAGACCCAACAGGCCATCCACTCGTACGCTGAGCGCCTGCGTGCGGCACAGCACTGGGAAACCGGAACGGTCAGCCCGATCGCGATGATCCGCCGCAGGATGACGCGACGCGGAAACTCGACTCCGCCTCTCGTAGTGACCTGAACCCTATCTGAAGTCAGTTCGGGACCATAGCCGATGGCTCGTCATGAAACAGCCTGTTGCAATTGGCAGCCGGCGGGCCGGCATCACCCCAACCCGCACTCCCGCCGCGCCCCCGCAAAAACCTCCAGCAGCATCGCGTCCGTAAGCCGTCCCGTCTGCGTATTCTGCTGGCTCGGGTGATAGGAACCGATGAGAATCGGATGTAACGGTCCGGTTTCATGCCGCACGTTGTGCCCGAACGGAAACGCCGCGCGGCTCGCGATCCGTCCCTGGCTCTTGAGAATGGCTAGATAGGCGTCGAACGCGATCCGCCCGAGCGCCACCACGACGCGCACGGACGTCATCAGCCCAAGCTCCCGCTCAAGATATCCACGGCAGTTGCGCAGTTCCCCGGGCGTGGGCTTGTTGCCCGGCGGCGCGCAGTGGGCCGTCGCGCTAATCCACGCGCCGTTCAAACGCAATCCATCTTCGCGCGAATGGCTTTGTGATTGCGACGCGAAACCCGCGGCGTGCAAGGCGCGGTAGAGGTAGTCGCCGGAGCGGTCGCCGGTGAACATGCGGCCCGTGCGATTCGCGCCGTGCGCCCCGGGCGCGAGTCCGATAATCAGAAGCCGCGCGCGCGGATCGCCAAACGACGGCACGGGCTTGCCCCAATATTCCCAATCGCGGTACGCCCTCCGTCTCACCGCGGCAACACTTTCGCAGTGCGCGATGAGACGAGGGCAACGCCTGCAGGCGGCGATCTCCTGCTGTAAGACTTCGAGCTTCGCCGGCAAACGTCAGACCGCGATCATGCCGTGCGGGTCGATCACGAATTTCGTCGCCGCGCCACGGTCGAAATCGCGGTAACCGCGCGGAGCTTCGTCGAGACTGATAGTCTGAACGTTCACCGCCTTCGCGATCTGAATCTTGTCGTAAAGGATGCACTGCATCAGCGCACGGTGGTAGCGCATCACCGGGCACTGGCCCGTCGTGAACGCGCAAGACTTCGCCCAGCCGAGTCCGATGCGGATGCCGAGATTGCCGATCTTCGCATTCTCGTCGACGCCGCCCGGATCGCCCGTCACATAGAGGCCGGGGATGCCGATGTTTCCACCCGCCCGCACGATCTCCATCACCGAGTTGAGCACCGTCGCAGGCCGCTCGACGACGGAATCCTTCCCCTGGCCGCGCGCCTCGAAGCCTACGCAATCGACGGCCGCGTCCACCTCGGGTACGCCCACGATCTGCGCGATCTGCTCGCCGAGCGTCGCGTCCAGTTTAAGATCCACCGTCATGCAACCGAAGCTGCGGGCCTGCGCCAGACGCTCCGGAATCATGTCGCCGACAATGACCACGGCCGCGCCAAGCAGGTGGCAGGAAGCCGCGCACGCAAGTCCCACCGGACCCGCGCCCGCCACGTACACGATGGAACCGGGTCCGACGCCTGCCGTTACCGCGCCATGATAGCCGGTCGGGAAAATATCCGAGAGCAGCGTCAGATCCTTGATCTTCGCCATCGCCTGCGCCTTGTCGGGGAACTTGAGCAGGTTGAAATCGGCATAAGGAACCATGACATATTCGGCCTGTCCTCCGACCCATCCGCCCATGTCGACGTAGCCGTAAGCAGCGCCGGGGCGCGACGGGTTCACGCTCATGCAAATGCCCGTCTTGCCTTCTTTGCAATTGCGGCAGCGGCCGCAAGCGATGTTGAAGGGCACGGAAACGATGTCGCCTGTGCGGATGAACTCGACGTCGCGTCCGGCTTCAATTACTTCGCCGGTGATCTCGTGACCGAGTACGAGGCCGTGCGGCGCGGTTGTGCGGCCGCGGACCATGTGCTGGTCGCTACCGCAGATGTTGGTTGAAACGATCTTCAGAATGACACCGTGATCGCACTTGCGCGATCCGATGGACAGCGTGGGGAAATCGATGGACTGGACCTCGACGTTGCCAGGCCCCATGTACGCGACTCCGCGATTGCTTGCCATAAATGTTGCTCCTTAAGTTTAGACGTCCGGTAGTTATGAAATCAGAAAACGGCAATAAGGTCAAGCATTC
>SHUI01000233.1 GCA_009697455.1 Bryobacterales bacterium | reverse complement strand
TCGCGGTTCAGCATGGGGCGACGAGGGGGGACGCGTCGCTTGCGGGAATGGGCGCCGGGGCAGGGAACGCTCCGCTCGAAGTGTTGATCGCCGTTCTCGACCGCATGGGCTACAACCACGGCTGCGATTTGTTCGCGCTTATGGACGCCGCCGAAGACCTGATCCGTCCGCTTCAGGATCGCCCGGTGCGCGTGGACCGCGAGACCCTATCGCTCGGCTACGCAGGAGTGTACTCCAGTTTCCTTCGCCACGCCGAGACCGCGTCGAAGCGTTACGGCGTGGATACGCGGGCGATCCTGGTGGAACTCGGCAAACGCAAGATGGTGGGCGGGCAGGAAGACATGATTGTTGACGTGACTCTCGATCTTGCGGAACGGAACCGCGAACGCAAGCCTACCGCGCAGGCGTTGCCTGATACAGCAGAGTCCGGTCCTTCAACCCATCGGGCGACGTCGCGGTAAAGAACACGTCGCCTTGCTCAGACAGGCTCCAGTCGATTATGGAAGTGATCCAGTCGCCGTTCGAGAGCCGCTCGCGCGTGGTTGCCACGATGGTTTCCCGCCCGTCCTTGCGGCGTAGGACCACGTACTGGCCATCGCCGCCGCCGCCATAGACCGTGTCGCCGGCCGTGTTTGACGAGTAGCGTCCATCGTTTACCATGTAGTTGAACACGGGCCCCGCGGGGCTCTGTTCCGGGACCACGAGGGTACGCCACGCTCCGCCCGAGTATTCGGCAACTTCCACCGGTCCGGTAGTGTAAGATACCCTTGCCTGAAACCGGTCGCCGGCGGCTTGAAGCCGCCACATGTCTCTCAGGATTCTGCCTTGCGAATCCTTATCCCCAACTGCCAGGATCCGCTTCCCCTGTCCATTCTCGGAAATGTAGATGGCACGCGACACGGTAGATGTCCGGGCCATCACGGCTATGCGACCGCTTTCGTCGACGGCGGCTGCTTCGAAATTCGTGAAAATACCGCCTTCCGGCGCGAGCGTATTCTGTCTGAACACCGTTTGCGCATCCTTGGCGCCGGGGCTCAATGACAACAGTTCCCAAATACCGAAGTGACCGCCGAACACAACCTGCCCCTTGTTGTTTAGCGCGATCGGCCCGCCGATCCAAGTGGCCTTGCGTCCTCCGGCAACGGTTTCTCCGTTGCTGTCGGCGACTTTGGTTAGCACGCCGTTGCGAAAAGCGTGCACGGAGGTCCTCCCATTCCGCTCGGCCACGAAGGCTGCGTCGCCGTTACGCGAAGAGTTCACACCCGACAGGTAGGAGGCCGGGCCGTCGGCGAGCGTATCACCTGGACCCGCGACCATTTCGATGCCATTCGCCCGAACGCGAGCCAAGCCTCTGCTAGCCGTGGCGAACACCGGCGCAAGCGCCGAATTTCCTTTGGGCACATCGTCCCACACAATCGCGGTCGCCGCGGCGACATCGAGACTGGCTCCGCCATCGAGCAGTGTGGTCACGCTGCTCCCGCTGATACGGGCGACACGAGACGTGGAGTCCTTTGTGGCGCCCCTTACCACAACGCTTCCATCGGACCAGATGAAAGCCTGGTCGATCGATCGCCAATCTTCCGCCGGTCCATACTTGAGGAGTCTCTCGGTCGCGCCGTTCTTAATCCGCATCAGGAACCGTTCCGTGTTGGTGTTTCCGAAAAGAAGTACCGAATCGCCGCGATAATCGAGCGCGCCATCGCTCCAGGCTCCGCCATCCACGTACCTGCTTGGAATGCTCCAGACTCCCTTCGACCACTTCGCGAGCGCCCAGAAGCCGTTGCCGCCAAACCGGAAATAGACGTCGCCGTCGAGCGACTGGCGGGCCTCGTCAAACCATAGTCCGGACGTGCCCGCGATCGTCTCACCGGTAGTATAGATCTTCTTCAAAGCCGTGCCGTCCCACACAAAAACAGAGCGGTTCCCGTTCAGAGGGTAGGCGTTGATCAGGACTTGCCCGCTGGTGCTGAGGTAAGGATCGGGAAAATTGTTGACCCTTCCGAATCCGGGAAGGTCCACGGATGGGTCGAACAGAGTTTTCACCGCGCCGTCCGCGCCCTTGAAATAAAGGCTCGTGTTCGTTCCGTTCCACTGGCGGTAGACCTGATCTCCCCTGTCGTTGGTCGAGATAAGGCCTATATAGGCGTTCTCGATCATTGAGACCGGCTGGCTGTCGCGAAAAAGCGCTAAGCGGTCGCCGCGGTTCACAGTGGAGAGGCCGGCCAGCACGTCGCCTTTCTCATTCACGGAAGCCGTACCGATCCACCGAATGCCGGAGCCGGCGGCATCGAGCCACTGCCCGGTGGATGCCAAAAGGTCCGTCCGCCCCCGGTAGTACGACATCAGCGCCAGCCCGCCATTCGACAGCGTGGCGGAAAAAACCATGCGCTCGCCTCCGGAATAACCGATTGCACCAATTGTCTTGACCGTGACCGGCCTCGTCATCGTGTCGCTCGATAGAAGCCGCTTCACGGTGTAGTCCGGTCGCGCCCGCACGGTGACCAGCACCTGCGCGCTGAAGTCGTATTCGGGCGGCATGCCGGCGAGCGTTGCCGTTATGTTCGTCGAACCCAAAGCCTCGGTTTTCACCGTGCCTTCTTCCGAAATCGAAACCACGTTCGACGCGCTGCTCGACCACGTGAATCGCAAGCCCGCGAGGGCGTTCCCGTCGGCGTCCAAGGCGTTAGCGGTTAGGGCGACCGACTCCCCAATCGACAGCGTCGGCGACTCCGGCTTGATCGCGACCCCGGCGGGATAGACCAACAGGCGCAACCGCCCCACGATGCCGCCCTGACCCGCTTCGATCTCCGCAACGCCGGGAAGCAGACCAAGCACTATACCGGCGGAATCAACGTCGGCGATTTCCGGGTTCATCGACCGCCATTCCGGAGTGAAACCCCGAACGGTCGCGCCGCCTCCATTGAACGCCCGTGCTGTGAGTGTCAGGCTTCGGCCCGCCAGCAGGTACGTCCTCGGCGCCCACACTTCGACCGTCTGCGCGTTCAGCGCGGCGAGCGCGGCAAACGTCAGCCAGGCGCTAAAACAGCGGCTCAGCCAGATAGACATACTCGTAGTCGTCCGCATCGATTCCAAAGAAGTAGATCCGCCGGTCGTCACGCACTTCGATTTCCCAGAAGGCCGTGAGCGATTCGCCTCCCGCCGCAGTCTCGTTCCCCAAATGTACCGTCCTCACGGCCCCGTCCGCGTACATCAGGACGGCGCGGTAGCTGCCAAGGTTGGCAATCACCGCAAGATCTCCGCGGCGGTTCACGTCAAAGCCGTCGACGTTCTGAAGTGTAACGCCATTGACGTCGTCAGAGCGCGTGAGCAGCGTCTTCCAGCCGTCCTGCCCGTATTCCGCCACCATATGGGATCCCGATCGGAACAGAATTCGGGCGTAGAATTTGTCGCCTCGGGCCCTGAGGTTATCCAAACCTGTCACCACCTGTCCCGGGAACTGAGTACTGTTGATGAGCACGGCCGGCTTCCAGGTATCGTTCGCGTAGAGGAAATATCCCTGCGGACCGGCGCTCGCCGTAGTGAGAAACGCCATGACGCGCCCGCCTGCGTCTATCGTGAGGTCTCGCCATCCATTCACCGTTCCACCCGAGGGAAGGGAGGTCGCGTATTTTGCGTTCTGTCCGTTCGAGGCGATCATCACGGCGCGGCCGTTTTCCGTAATATTCAAACGGGAGTGATCCCCCGCCCGATTGTCGGAGACGATCGCGCCTGCGTCGTTTACGGAGAAATTGAACGTGCCGCTGAGAGAAACCTTATCCGACGACTGCGCTGGATAGGCAAAAACTCGAGTAAGGCGCGAGCCGGTCATTCGATACATGCCATCGTCCGCAGGCGTGTACAGATCGCCCGAGGGTGACTTTACGGCTAACTGATAATTGCGGAAGATAGCGCCACCCGGCAACTTGTCGCCCGTCACAAAGCGCGGATGCAGCGTCTGGCCGTCCACCTGGAAGACGCCGCCGGAGTTGCCGAATCGAAGGTCGGGCGGCCCCATCAGGTCGCCCCTGATGAACGTATCGGCCGAAACGTTGGAGAAGCCGTTAACACGCGCGCCAAAGCCGAAAAGTGTTGACGCCTGGCTTCCCGCGCTGAACGCAAGAAACGGTGTATTCGCGGTGCGCGCATGGACGATCGTCACACCAGCGGCTCCCGAGACGGCATCGAAAAGCTCCATTTGCGGCTCGCCGTTGGGAGCGATGCGCGAGTCGAGCGCCACCGCTACCGGGGCCGGTTCGCCGCTCTGCCACCGGTAAAGGCCGTAACCCTTTCCGGCATCTCCCCGGAAAAGCAACCCGGTTGAACCCACCGAAAAAATGGTATTCATGTTCGGCACGGAAACATTTTGAGGAGTTGTCGAGCCCCGCGCAATCCGCACCAGCCGCAGCGACTGCTGCGCGATCGTCGCGCGAAAAGCGACATCGCCCGAGGGTGAAACGTTGAAATTGTCGATATCCTGGATCGTCAGAAAAGCGTCGAGCTTATCCCCGCCAGAGATGATGGGCGTGGGACGCCCCAATCCGTCCGCCCGGTACACAGCTCGTTTTCTGCCGTCGTCCGCCAGAAAATAGACCGTCCCTTCCGCATCGATCCCGAAATTATCGCGGAACGAATACGCCGCTCCCAGCCCAGTCAGCGGGTCCGCGCTCAGCCAGAGCGGCTGCAAAGCGCCTCTTGAAATCTTGAACAGTCCTGTCCTGTTGACTGTTGAGCCGGAGGCGCGATAATTAGCACGGAAGACAAAATCGCCCGCCTCGTTCAGGGACCTCCGTGAAAGGGCGATGTTGTTTATGTTCTCGATCTCGCCGGCCGATTGGCCCGACATGAATACAATCCTGGCCTCGCTCCGCGACGCCAGCATGATCGCGCCAGGCCCGCCCGCCTCGCCCGTCCGGAACAACACCTCGCCACTGCCGTTCATGGAAACAAAGTCAAGGCTTCTGACAGAGGTTCCACTTTGGCTTCCCGGCAGGCCCGTTGAGAAAAGGACATCCCATCGCCCGTTTTCAAACAACAGCAGTCCCTCAGAAACGCCGTCCAGGATTCCGATCGCTGTAATCTGGCCCGCATCGTTCGCCGTGATGTAGCGGAGCCGCCTCAGTTGGGAGGTGGGCCGCACGCGCGCGGTCGTCAACAGCCGCGTGAGCTTGAACTCCGGCTTGCGCTTCGCCTCGACCCGCGCAAGGCCGACGAACTGGTTGACGAAAGGCCCGGAGGGCAAACCCGTCACCGACAAGAGAGCGCGAACGGTGAACAGCCCCAAGCCGTTCGCCGTCAGTTTCCCATCGCGCGAAAGGCTTCCGGAGTTAATCTGAAATCCATTCGCCCCGGTAAGTTGCCATGTGAACGTCACGTTCGGGATGGGTTCCCCGTTGATATCAAGCGCTTCGGCCTTGAACGGCACCGTCTCGCCCACGAACATTTGACCCGAAGCGGGCGTCATGCGGATTCGCGACGGAGCGACTTCAAGACGCATGGTGCCTCGGACGTTGGTTGGGGTTGCGACCGTGATGGTGGCAGTTCCGATACCGTTCGCCGTCACCATGCCCCTCGAATCCACGCTCAGTATCGCCGGCGCGTTCGAAGTCCAGGTGAACGTGTCATTCGGGCGTGCGATACCTTGCGCGTCCCGCGTCGCCGCCGAAAGCTGCGCTTTGTCTCCGCTCACGATAATAGGCGTAGGCGAGGAGATGTAAAGATCGCGTGCCGGCCCTTGCCCGTACAGGGCCGTAACTGAGCAAGCTGCAACCATCAGAAGGGTCGCGAGCCTGTGAGAGCCGCTGGCCGAGCCGCATGCTCGTAGCCGAGCCGCGCGCGTCAGCAAGCGGTGGCAAATGCTTAATAAGCAAGGAATTAGCCGCAGGTGCGGATGTATCCAACCGCTTGCTGACGCGCGCGGCTCGGCTACAGGTAGTAGCGTAAGAAGCAGATGTTCACAAGATGTGGAAACGCTCATGCGAACACTTCATCCACCGGCCGGTACCGCCCCTCGGTCGCGTACGGCACATACTCGAACCGGCGACCCGAGGGCGTGTCCGTAATGCTCTTCGTCCAGTTGATGCCCAGCGCCGAATAGATGGTCGCGGCCAGATCTTCCATTACGATGGGACGGTCCTGACTCCAACCGGGTGTCTCGATACGATCACCCTCGTCATCGGTGGATCCGATCGCCCTGCCTCCGCGCACGCCGCCGCCCATCATCGCGACGGACATCGCAAACTTGTGATGATCGCGGCCTCCGCGGACGTTCAGCGTGCCGGGCGTACGGCCGAACTCTCCCATCGCCACAATTAACGTGGAAGCGAAGTCGCCGCTCGCCTTCAGGTCCTCGACAAGCGCGCTGACGCTCCTGTCGAGATTGTTACAGAGGTCGTACATGTTCCCGCCGTAGCCGCGGTCGAACATCTGCTGGTGTGTGTCCCATCCGTTCAGCGTAATGTTCACGAACGAGGTGCCGTTCTTCGCGCGGATAGCGTTTCGAGCCACGATGCAGGATCGTCCAAATCCAGTGTTTCCGTAACGCCCGTCGTCGTCGGCCGTGAACCTGAACACGGCGCTGATCGCCGGGTCGTACATCAATCCCCTCGCCGCCGTGTAGAACTCGGCGTGGTTCGCCATTAGTTTGTCGGGCGGCGCGGAGCGCAGCGGCTGGTCCAGTTGCTCCATCAGCTTGAACCTCCCGTCAAACCTCGATTGGCTTTGCGCCCCGAAGAAATTGTGCTCGATCGTGCTTAGCCCGCCGGTGTTCGACGGGGCGGCGAGCGGTTCCATTTTTCCGCTCAGGAAGGTCGCGCCTTGAAAGGCGCCGGCGCTCCCGTTAAGAGTCAGGAAAGGCGGCAGCTGACCAGCTCCGCTCTTTTCGAGACCGGTCACCGCGCCCATATGCGGCGTCTCCGCCACGAATGCCGGGTTCGACGGGTGCGCCGTCTGCATGTAAAACTGTCCGCGTTCGTGCGCCGCTTCCCAACTCTGCACCGAGCGCAGAAACAACAGATCGCCCGTAATTTTCGAAAATCCGGGGAACATAGTTCGTGAAAGCGTCAGCCCGCCGGAGTATCCGCGAATATCGGCGTCGGGCGGATTCCACGGCCCTTCCTTCGCGTCGAACGTATCCAGATGGCTCGGCGCGCCGGCCAGATTGATAAAGATGCAAGCCTTCGCCGTGTTTCTCGGCCGTACGTTGCCCGCCACGATCTGAGCGTCGCTTCTACTCGCGGCCGCCGTAAATGCGGCGAACGACGCAGCTTGCGCCAGCATCTGGCGGCGTGTCAGTTTAATGGGTCCGCAACATTTGCTCATGTTCGTCGCCTCAGTAGTTGAAAATGAAATCCAGCTTGTTGACTAAGGCCCAGTGCAAGTCCGACAGCCAGGTTTCGCGCGAGGTTGCCGGAGCGCGCGCCGCAATTCGCAACTCATCGTCGGTGGGATAGCGCCCGAGCGTCGCGAGGAACAATTGCGTCGCCGCCTGTTTGTCGTCGAGAGGAGCCTGCAACAGCGCCGCGACACGCGTGTTGAAGACGCCGTTCGCGGTGGCCAGCATGCGGTAGTTCACCTGAAAGTCGTTCATCAAATACAGCACTTGCAAGACCGTGGGTCTATCGCTGCGGACGCCTGTCCACCAGTCGCCGCGACCAAACTGAGCCAGAAAATTCGTGATGTTCCCGTTATTTCGAGGCTCGCTTGGGTCGGGTAATTGCACGGCGCGCATTAGCGGCTTGTCGAAGCCCTCGACGAACATCGGCACCGCCGTCTGAGTGGCGTCGGCGACAGCGTCGTAGATCTCCTCCGCCGAAAGCCGCCTTGGGAATCGTTTAGCGA
>SHUI01000232.1 GCA_009697455.1 Bryobacterales bacterium | reverse complement strand
CGCCTCAGTTCATGGGACTTAACCACGAACCCGGTCTGCCCTTCGCATCGAGCCTGTGCGGGGCTTGTTTGGAGGTTTGCCCCGTGAAGATCGATATTCCAAGAGTGTTGCTCGATCTCCGCGCGGATATCACGGCGGCTAAGGAAAGCGCGGGTCAGGGAGGACTGGAGCGCATGGCGTTCCGTGCATACGCCTGGCTCATGAGGCATCCGAAGCTTTACGAGATTGCGGGCAGGATGGCCTCGCTACTTGCGCCCGCGAGTTCATCGGGTTGGCTGCGAGGCGTTCCGGCGATAATGAACATTCCGCCGGTGCGCGCCTGGCTCAGCCAACGCGATCTACCGGCGCCGCCGCAACAAAGCTTTCGTCAACAGTGGAGGACGCGTGTCCCGCGAATTGATTCTCGATAAAGTCCGCAAGGCGCTTGGACGCACACAGGGACAGCCACCCCCACCGCTTCCCCCTGCGCGCATCCGCATCGCGGAAGTAAGTATGGACTCCCGAGTAGCCGGCATGTTGCAAAAGGTCGAAGCGCTGGCGGGAAAGACGTTTCTCGCCGCGACGCTCGCCGAGGCCGCGAACTACGCCGCGTCCGTGATCGATGGGCGGGAGGCCGTGGCCTCGAACGCCCCGTTTCTACGCGAGTGCGGCGTGACCGCCCTTCCCGGCGTCCGCACTGGAGTGACGGATCGCGCGGAGTTGCGGGAACTTTGCGCGTCCTGCGCCATCGGGATCACAAGCGCGGACTACGCGCTCGCCGACACCGGGACGCTGGTAATGTTGTCGAGCGGGCACGAAGCCCGCATGATCTCCCTGCTGCCGCCCGCGCACATTGCGATCGTACAGCGCGAGCGCATTCTCACCGGTCTCGACGAACTTCTTTCGATCCTTCCGCTTCCCGCCGAGCAGACCAGTTCGATGGTGCTTATCACCGGGCCCAGCCGGACCGCCGATATCGAGCAGATTCTCGTTCGAGGAGTTCACGGGCCGGGCGAGGTTCACGTAATAGTAGTTTGATCGAAGGTTTGATCACGCGTTGATTGACAAATCCGGTGCAGGTATGTTAACTATGGTTTAGTCAATTTTAGAAACCATGATTATGCGCCCGCAGAGCCGATCGCTTGCCGAAGTGTATTCCTCCGTCGCCACCGCGCATCCCTCGTGGTTTCGACGCGTTTTCGCTTTCGCTGGACCCGCCTATCTGGTAAGCGTTGGCTACATGGATCCGGGCAACTGGGCTACCGACCTTGAAGGTGGAGCCCGTTTCGGCTACCAGTTGCTGTGGGTTCTGGTCATGTCGAACGCGATGGCTGTGCTCCTTCAGACGCTCAGCGCGCGGCTGGGAATTGCCGCCGGTCGTGACCTTGCGCAGGCTTGCCGCGAGTCCTACCCGCGCTACGTTACGTACGCGCTTTGGGCACTTTGCGAGATCGCTATCATCGCCTGCGATCTTGCCGAGGTACTTGGCGCGGCCATCGGCCTGAACCTGCTGTTCGGGCTTCCGCTGCTCGTGGGAGTAGCTATCACGGCGGCCGACACGCTTCTCCTGCTGTGGTTCCAACGCTTTGGCATTCGCACCATCGAGGCGTTCATTCTCTCTTTGATCGTGGTAATTGCGGGTTGCTTCGTGGTCGAGATGGCATTCGCGCAACCCGTGCTCTCCGAGGTCGTTGCGGGTCTTGTGCCGCGTCTGAGCGCCGAGAGCTTGTACATTGCGATCGGCATCCTGGGCGCGACGGTAATGCCTCACAACCTCTACCTGCACTCGGCGCTTGTCCAGACGCGGCGGATCGGCGAGAGCGAGGCGGCCAAGCGAACGGCCTGCCGCTACAATTTCATCGATTCGGCCGTGGCACTCAATGCCGCGCTGCTCGTCAACGCCGCTATTCTCATTCTCGCGGCCTCCACGTTCTTCAAGCGTGGGATTGTGGTAACGGAAATCCAGCAGGCGTATCAGATGTTGACTCCGCTCCTCGGCACCACGGTCGCGAGTGTTGTCTTCGCGATTGCCCTGTTGTGCGCGGGTCAATCGTCCACGCTCACCGGCACTATGGCCGGGCAGATCGTGATGGAGGGCTTCCTGAACTTCCGCGTCCGCCCGTGGCTGCGAAGGCTGGTCACGCGGCTGATCGCGATCGTGCCGGCCGTCATTACGATTCTGGTCGCGGGGGAAACGGGAACGTACCGTCTGTTGATTCTGAGTCAGGTAATCCTGAGCATGCAACTTCCCTTCGCTGTGATTCCGCTCATTCACTTCACGAACGATAAGGGCCGGATGGGGGCATTCGCGAACCGCGCGTGGGTCCGTGCGCTCAGTTGGCTGACTGCCGCGATCATCGTCGGCCTCAATATCCGTCTGGCCGCGAGCGTGCTCGCCGGGTGGGTCGCTGGCGCGGGCGAGTGGCGCATTCTGCTGTTATCGCTCCTCCTGCCGCTGTGCGCGGCGCTCGCTCTTCTTCTTGCGTGGATCACATTTGAGCCTTTGCTCACGCAATGGATACACAGGTACGGCCGAGCCTCGGTGACACTTCCCGTGCCCGCGACGGGGGGGTTCGAGGCCCCGGTTTATCGCCGCATATTGGTGCCGCTGGACCACACGGATCTCGACAGACGGGCCATCGCCCACGCCGCGTCGCTCGCAAGGTTGCATCACGCGCGGCTATATCTGATTCACGTGGAGGAAGGGGTGACGAGCCAGGTCTACGGCCCGCTCGCTTCGGACGCCGAGGTTCAGGCCGGCCAGCATTATCTCGATGAGATTGTGTCGGCGTTGAAGAAGGAGGATATTGAAGTCGAATCGGAGATCTGTTATTCGACGGACCCGCGTAAGGAGATCGTCCGTTACGCCCGCCAGATCCAGCCGGACCTGTTGATCATGGGCGCGCACGGTCACCGGCGGATGAAAGACTTGATTTTTGGAAACACGATTGACCCGGTGAGGCATGATTTGGATGTGCCGATGCTGATTGTGCGGGAGACGAAGTAGGCGGTTCTGGCGCCTGGCTTCGGCAGTCGTCGCTAACTCCATGCCGGCCGGGTTATCATAGCGCCAATGAAACGACGCGAGTTTTTACTTGGAAGCACTGCGGCCTCGATCGCGCGCGCCGACACGGCGCGTCCCAGCGAGATCCTCTACAACGGCAATATCTACGCAGCGCCCGAAGGCGCGACATTCCGCAAGATCCAAGCCGTCGCCATCCTTGACGGAAAGATTGCTGCCGCAGGGAGTAACGCCGAAATACGGGTGCTCGCGGGACCTTCCACCAGGAAAACCGATCTCGCGGGCAAGACCGTACTACCCGGTTTCATCGACGCGCACACGCACGTCGCGTCCTTCGGCGTGGACCACTTGAGATCCGTGGCCTGCGATCTCGACTCCATCGCCAACATTCAGAAGGCCATCCGCGAGCGCGCCGCCCGAACGCCCAAAGGCGATTGGATTCGCGGTTTCAAATACGATGACACCAAGACCGCCGAAGGCCGCAAGCTCACCCGGCAGGATCTGGACGCCGCCGCGCCCGATCATCCGGTTATCGTCGGCCATCGCGGCGGGCATACCGGTTTCGCGAACTCGCTCGCCCTACAGAAGCTCGATTTCAACGACAAGACGCCGGATCCTCCCGGCGGCCAACTCGGACGTGACGCGGAAGGCCATCTCTCCGGCGAACTCCGCGAGACGGCCATGGAGGGCACACGCGGCAGAGATGCCCCGGCCACGCGCGCCGAGCGCGCCGAAGCCGTCAAGCTGCTGACGAAGCTTTTTGCGAAGTCCGGAATCACGTCCGCTCACGATGTGCTTGGCTCCCCGGAAGACCTGTTTTCCTATCAGGACGCTTTCGATGCCGGTGACCTCTCCTGCCGCCTCTATGCTTTCACCCACTACCGCCACATCGATCGAATGATTTCCGCCGGCATCAGGACCGGCTTCGGAAACGACTGGGTTCGCGTGGGAGCCATGAAGCTGATCTGCGATGGCTCCATCTCGGAGCGCACGGCGCGAATGAGTCAGCCCTACATCGGACGGCCAAACGATTACGGCATTATCGTGATGCCGGAGGCGGAGCTCTACGAGCGGGCACGAAAGGCGCACATCGCCGGTTGGCAGATCGGCACCCACGCCAATGGTGACGTTGGTATCGACATTGCGCTGAAGGTGTATGAGCGTCTCGCGCGCGAGCACCCCAGGCCGAATGCGCGTTTCCGCCTGGAGCACTGTAGCCTCATAAACGACGGTCTGCTAAAGCGGATCAAGGCGCTCGATGCTATTCCCACGCCCTTCTGGACGTACGTCTACTACCACGGCGAAAAAATGAAAAACTATGGTGCGGAGCGTCTGGACCGGATGTTCGCGATGCGCAGTTTTCTCGATTACGGTATTCGCGTGGCGCCCGGTTCGGATTATGTTCCAGGGCCGTTCGAACCCATGATGGCGCTGCAATCGTGCGTCACTCGAACGGACTCGAAGGGAAACGTCTGGGGGGCGAAGCAGAAGATCACGGTCGCGGAGGCGATCCGGGCAAGCACGAGAAACGGTGCCTACGCGTCGTTTGAAGAGAACGCAAAGGGGACTCTGGAGCCGGGGAAATTTGCCGATCTCGTGGTGCTCGGCCGCGACCCGTTTGTCGAGGAGCCGTCGTCATTGCGTACGATACCGGTGGAGAGGACTATGGTTGGGGGACGCTGGGTGCATGATGCGGCTTTGTAGCCTGCTACTGTCGATCGTCATTCTCGCTCAGGCTCAGACGCCGGCGATCATGCTCGCGGTGCTGCACGATGGCGCCGGCTCCGTTAAGAGACTTCTCGATGAGGGGGCGAATCCGAACGCTACCGACGCGCGCGGCGCAACGGCCTTGATGTGGGCCATTCCGGACCCGGAAAAAGTAAAGCTGCTGATCGCCGCAGGGGCCGATGTCAACGCGCGTTCGATAACCGCCGGTCTCACTCCGCTGTTGATTGCAGCGAGCTATCCGGGAACCGTGGAAATATTGAAACGTTTGCTCGAAAAGGGGGCGGATGCGCGCGCCCTCGACCGCGGCGGCCGGAACGCGCTGGCGTTGGCAGCGGCGTCCGCCGACGTGGATGTGGTTCGTTTCCTGGTGGAGCGGGGCATGGATCTCACGGCGCTGAGCCGAAACGCCCTGGGGCGGCGTTATCTTCCGGCGCTTGAGTACCTGCGGTCGCGAGGGGTAAAGATACGGCCCAGGGACCTGGCGGTGGTCACGCATCAGGATCCGAAACTTGTAGCGAGCCTGCTCGCGCCTGACAGCGATGTCAACTTCCGTTCCGATTCATTCGGACTCACGCCGCTGATCAATGCGGCCGCATCGGAGGATGGCGCGCTCGACACGCTGCGGCTCCTGCTCGAGAAAGGGGCCGATCCGAACCTCGCCGACAACGACGGCGAGACGCCCCTCGACTGGGCAATGCACCGCTCCGATCGCGCCCGCATCGAGCTCCTGCGGAGTCACGGCGGGAAATCCGCGCAGACGCCCCGGGACGTGACTTTCGGAGCTCCGGAAGGCGCGCCGGATGAGCGAACGGCGCTTGAGCGCGGTGTGGCGGCTTTGCTTCCGGCCGGGCCTGCCGTGTTTGCCAAGCGCGCCTGCATCACGTGCCACAGTCAGACTCTGCCGGCGCAGGTCGCGGCGGCGGCGCGAGCGAAGGGTATCGCGGTGGACGAAAAGACGGCGAGACTGAATTTCCGGCAGATCCTCGCCTCCTACAAACCGATCGGAGAAGAAGCGGCGCAGGGAGTGTCGCCGCCGGGGCAGGAACTGACGGTCGGTTATGTCGCGATGGCTCTGGCCGCTGAACGGCACGCCGCGGACAACATGACCGCGGGGCTGTTCCATATGGTCGCGGGGCGGCAGATGCCCGATGGGAGTTGGCCCGAGTTCGAGACCCGGCCGCCGATGGAATATAGCACCATAAGTCGCACAGCGATGGCCGTGCGTACACTCACTCTGTATCCGATCGCCAGCCGTTCGAAGGAGACGGAAGAGCGCCTGCGCCGGGCTGGTGCGTGGCTCCTTGCGGCGAAGCCCGCCTCGGCGGAAGAATACGCCATGCGCCTGATGGGACTTGCCTGGACGAAGGCGCCCTTGAGCGATCTGAAGCGTGAATCGAAGGTGTGGATGGCTCAACAGAGGGCGGATGGCGGCTGGGCGCAACTGCCTCAGCTTGCCTCTGATGCCTACGCCACCGGACTCACGTTGTACGCGCTGCACGAAGCGCGCGTGCGGGTGACGGAACCGGCGTATAAGAAGGGTATCGCATGGTTACTGAAGAACCAGTATGCCAATGGCGGCTGGTTTGTGAAAACTCGGGCCTTTCCTGTGCAACAGCAAATCGAGAGCGGGTTTCCGTTCGGATATCACCAGTGGATTTCGTCGTCGGCGACATCCTGGGCTTCGTTGGCGATTGCGAATACCCTGCCGGACAGCGGGAAGGGTGGCAGGTAGGAGCGTGCCGCCGGAGGATGGGCACCTCCGTAAGGGCTAATCTCAGTGGGGCAGACGGTCAGTTTTCGCCGCCTGCCTTTGGCCGAAAGCCACTGTGTCGCGCCACCAAGCGTGCGGCAGGAGGCCATGACGCTTTCATTCGGGCAGGCAATCACGCCGTCCTGATTTTGCAGGATTCCATCGGTCATCTGAAACTGAGAAACACAAACCCCTTCGCCGAGCCAGGATGCTTCCGCACCATCAGCGCTCCCGCTGTGCGCACCACGCGGCTGTCCGGAATGCGCCCGAGATCGATCGCGCCTCCGGCGAACGCACGCCGGCGCCGCGGCGAAGGCTGCTGGAATACCGTGATCGACGCGGAACACTTGCAGTCGACGATTCCGGCGGCGATGCCCCAAAAAGCACTATCATGAGTCATGCGGGCCACCAAACTCGCCGTGCTGTTTCTTTCGGCGATTGCCGTCTTCGCGGCGAACGTCAAGCTCTACATGAAAGATGGGACGCACCATCTGGTCCGCGAATACGAAGTGAAAGAGGACCGCGTCCGCTTTTACAGCATCGAACGCGGCGATTGGGAGGAGTTGCCAGTCGAAATGGCGGACCTGGCGCGTACCGCAACCGAGGCCGCGGAGCGCAAGGCATCGCTCGATAGAGAAACCGCACTCATTGCCACCGAAGACAAAGCTGAACGCGAACTGCGGCGGGAGATCGCGCGCGTGCCTGCTGAAACCGGCGTATACCTCGTGGACGGCCAGACGCTGAAGCCACTCACTCTCGCGCAATCGAAGATACACACGAAGAAAGGGCGCAACATCCTGAAGGCACTGTCGCCGCTACCGGTAATTACGGGGAAAGCTACTCTCGAACTGGACGGGGAACAATCCGGGCACGTGGTCACGGGCGTGAGGCCTGAATTCTACATGCGGCTCGCGCAGGACGAGCGGTTCGGCATCATCAAGCTCACGGTTCAAAAAGGCGTGCGCGTCGTAGAGCGGCTTACGATAATACCGGTAACGAAGGAGACCGTCGAAGAACACGAAACGGTCGAGATTTTCCGTCAACAGGTTGATGAGGGCCTTTATAAGATCTGGCCGCAGAACCCGCTTGAGCCGGGCGAATACGCCGTGGTGGAATTCACCGAAGGCAAGGTGAACATCCAGGTGTGGGACTTCAGACTGTCGAAGCCGTAAGCTTGCATGCAATCCACCATGCGACTGCGCACTCGCACAATTAGGTTCGCGGAGGCTCCGAAAACGCGAAACGGAATCCGTTCGCGGCAATTTCCTGCAATTCCGCCTCGCTGAATCCGAATTCGCGCGCGGCAAGTTCGAACTCTCCGCACAGCGTCACGCCGAAGATTCCGGGGTCGTCCGTGTTCAAGATGATGGGCACGCCGGCGTCGTACAGCCTGCGGACTGGATGAGCCTGCAGGT
>SHUI01000231.1 GCA_009697455.1 Bryobacterales bacterium | reverse complement strand
TGAAAACCGCGATCCCGCCGAACGGGGTCACGGAACGTCGGGTCTCGCGCAGGATCAACCGCTCACCCGACAACAGAGCCCTGATCTCGCGCGGGACTGTTTTGTCCGTCGCATTTGATTCAATTCCCTAGTTGTCTCAAATCTTTGGCGGCCTTCCTACACCGAAACTTCGGTTTTCAGGCTTAAGGGTCGAAGATCCGCGTCAGAGGAGAAGGACAGGGTTGTATCAATGCGAGTACTTCCTCAATCACGACGAGTCGTGCCGGCGGCGTTTAAGTCGACAGTCCCGAAGCAGGCGGGGCAAGCCGTGCCAGGAGCCACTCGGAAAAGATCGGGCGCGCCGCCGGTCACGTCACGACGCCGGACCGGCCCTCTGCGCGCAAATAACGGCTTCGCTTGCGCCCCGGCTCAGACCTCCGCCACCTTGGCGTTGACTCCTTCAAAAATGAGACATGTCGCCGATCCCGTCGCGCAGATACGGCCCTTCACATCCGTGATGCGGCCCTCCGCGGTTGCCACTTTCGAGCCAATTGAAACGACCTTGCCCTCCGCCATCACTTCCCCCGTGTGTTCGAAGACGGCGCGGATGAAATTAATTTTAATTTCAAGCGTCATGTAGCCCTGGCCGGCGGGGAGGGCGGTGTGGACCGCCGCTGACATAACGGAATCGAGCAGCGTGGATAGAATACCGCCGTGCACGCACCCCATGGGGTTATAGTGAAACTCCTGAGGCTGGAGCGTCATGACGAAACGTCCCTCGCCTGCGTCGAAAACATCGATGCCCAGCAGCTTTCCGAAGGGCGGCTCGGGTATGTGGCCGCGGCGAAGTGCGTCGAAGAAATCGCTCCCGGACATCTTGCGCGCTTTTCGCGTGGCGGGTTTCGGGTCTTCCCACGTCACCGTGCGGGCGCGTTCGGGTCTGGGTTCGTCGGGCATGTCCGTTTCTAACTGAATCCGCGTGAGCGTGTCAAGGTTGCATTGCCCGGGGCACGCCGCTACGCTTGGAGTTTCGGTAAACCCATGCTAAGTGAAATCCTGAAGGAGATGGGCGTAGTCGGCGCTGGCGGCGCGGGTTTCCCCACCTATGTGAAAGCAGCGTCGCAAGCGGAGTTCGTTTTGGCGAACGGCGCGGAATGCGAACCTCTCCTTCACAAGGATTTCGAGATCATGTGCCACTACCCTCGCGAAATCATCGCCGGCATGGCTCTCATGATGGAATCGACGGGCGCGAAGCGCGGCAAGTTCGGAATCAAGGAGAAGAACCGCGAGGCGATTGATGTGATTGAGCCGGAAGCGAGAGCGCGCGGTATTGAATTGCTGTTGCTCGGAGATTTCTACCCGTCCGGCGACGAATACGAACTGGTCTATTCCGCGACCGGACGGCTCATCCCGCCAGCCGGACTCCCGCTCGCCGTCGGCTGCGTCGTCAACAACGTGGAGACGTACTTTAACGTCAACGAGGCGAACGAAGGACGTCCCGTCACGCGCAAGTTCCTCTCGGTCACGGGCGCCGTCCGCAAACCGCAGTCCTTCTGGGCGCCTCTCGGCACGCCGTTTCGCGACCTCATCGCGCACGCCGGCGGGTCCACAACTCCTGAATACGGCATGTTCGTGGGCGGCATCATGATGGGTAAGTTGTCCTTCGACGTTGCCGATGTGGTCACCAAGACGACCACGGGCCTTATCCTTCTTCCGAAGGACCATTATCTGATCACGCGAAAAAGTCGTCCAGTCGAAGCGATGGCGCGCATCGGCAAGTCCGCCTGCGATCAATGCAGCTATTGCACCGAGTTCTGCCCGCGCTTCCTGCTCGGTTACGACGTGCAGCCGCACAAGGTGATGCGCAGCCTCGGCTTTACGCTTTCGGGAGCGGACAACTGGAATCAGTCGGCGGAACTTTGTTGCGCCTGCGGACTCTGCACGCTCTATGCCTGCCCGGTAGATCTCTTCCCGAAGGAGGCTTGCGATTCGGCAAAGACCAGCTTACGCACGGCTGGAATCAAGTTCGTGCAGGAAAAGCCCGTCCGCGTGCATCCGATGAAGGAGTACCGGCGCGTTCCGCTTTCGATGTTGCGCAAGCGCCTCAAGGTGGAAGAATACGAAACGGAAGCGCCGTTCAATGCGAATGAGGCCTCTCCGCAGCGGGTCTGGTTGCGGCTGAAACAGCATGCCGGTATGCCCGCGACGCCGGTTGTGGCTGCCGGCGCGCGAGTGAAGCGGGGAGATGCGGTTGCGCGCGTGGGCGCGCAGGATTTGGGCGCGACGATCCACGCGAGCGTCGCGGGTTTGGTGCGCGCCGTCACCGACGACGGCGTTGAGATTGACTCAGAGTAGAGTTTGCACCGCGCCAACTGACGGCGTTACACCTTCCTCCAATCCCGGTCCTTCTTAAGCCGAGGTGGAGGCACGCTTGGGAAAGGTCCGCGATGCGTCTAATCCACCGTTAGTCCGCGCTGCGCCAAACGAGATCGGCCGGAAGGCGCAAGCCCCTCCAAACTCTTTTCGCGGCGCTTCGGATGAAGCTCCGCAAACTGGATATGATACTTTCGACCTGAAACGCCGAAGGGCTTTGACGCCGCAAACTCGCCCTCGAGCGCAGACCGCGCCTCCGGCGTCGCGTCAGGGTGAGCGAGCACGCCGGTGTCGATGAACAACCGTCGCCCGTTGCGGATTCCGTGGCGCGCCTCCGATTTCAGATGCTCATGATCGCGCAGGTTCGCTCTGCGCCACTCCGTGTGCATGTTGAAGTACTACATCCACCAGTTGTCGCAGGTGAACTCCGCGAAGTAGACCGTTACTGGATCGCGCCACAGGCTTCGAGCGTGAAGCGCCACCTGCAGGGGCGGCGACGCCTCCGGCCGCGAGTACGGATAAATGTACAACGTGAAGTTCAACGTTGCCATCAGCGCAACAAATGCCGGAAGAGGATGGAATACCGGGACGCGGCGCGGCACGTGCCGCCGCAGCAGAATCCCCAGCGCCACAACAAACGCGGGCAGGCAAAAGAACCTGTAGTAAGGAAACTCCGTCGGCCAAAACCAAAGGAAGGCCAGGAAACTCGCAAGCCACGCAACCAGGAACCACGCGCTCGCCGGAACTCCGCGAAGTTGAGACGGATCTTCCCGCCCTTCCAGAACCAGCGAATCATCGCCGCGGTGAAAACGAGAACCACACCGGCGGCCGGAATCAGCGTCGCACCATGACGTAACGCCATCGAAAACCTGCCGCCGAAGAACACACGCAAGCTTGCCTGGAGCATGTCCATCACAATCCGGGCCGATGGCTTTTGCGACAGCACGTCGCCCCCGTTGAACGTGATCCATGCGAAAAATTGCGCAGGGTCCCACGCGCGGTCCAGCGCCACGAACCACACCGCGAGATACGCCGCCGTCACAAGCGATGCCGCGGGAATCGTATAGCCCGCCACCGCGAGAACCCGGTGAGAGCGGGCGGTCCACGCACGATGCGCGAAAGTCGCGACCCACATCGCCGGAAAAAAGAAGATCGCGATCTGATGCAGCAGCATGGCCAGCGCATGCAACACGGCGATCATGAGAACCGGGGGCCTCCCGGGCCTCGCCGCCAGCCACGCGCACAGCACCAACGCCGAGGTGGAAGGTACGTAGGCGTTGGCGTCGGTAGAGAATTTCCACCACGTGGCCGACAACGCAAAAAACAGCGTCAGCCAGAGGCTGAGGCCGATCCGGCCCGTAAAACGCAACAGCAACCCAAACAACAGGCACGCCGTGAGAACGCTGCATGCCGTACTCCATAACACCAGCACCTCCAGGGCACGGGCCTGGGGCCAGACCACCTTGGCTCCTTCAAAAAGGCTCTGTCCGATCGCGTTATAGAGAAGATGATTCGGATTGTAGTAGACCGCGCCCGCGTGAGGCTGATCCACCAAATGCCCTTTTTCGTCCTGCACGACGCCTTCAATATTGAGCGCAAAGCCGACCCCATCCCAATAGTGATTGCGCGTCGGAAACAGAAGGTAGAGAAGAAGGAGAAAAGCCGTCAAGCCACACACATGCCACGCTGCGGCGCGGCGCCCGTATGCCGTGCGAACGAACATTCGAAAGTATCCCCGTTACTCAAACTTTGAACGCGAAGCCCGCGAGGGCGTTGAAGTTATTGTATGCCAGGGCGCGTCCCGAAAGCGATGTCTCGGAGGGCTGTCCATGGACGCTGAGCCGCGTAGCACTCAGGCCGGGAAGATCCAATTCCGGCAGACTTGGATTGGAACTACCCCCATGCGATCCCTGGGAACGTGTCTAAGGATTCAGATCTCACGTCGAGATTCTGCACGGAGACGATCCAGTGGGCACGATTCTTCGCCACGCGACGGCATGGAATCACGCAGATCTTCGCCGGGCACAGTTTGGGGACGAGTTGGCGCACTCAGAAGTAGCTGGTTTCAATTGAGGTCATGCTGCCGTGCGACGATAGTAAGATCAAGATTAGCCGTATCTACCATGGCCGCAAGAACTTCAATTGGACTCATCGAGCTCGGCAGCATCGCCGCCGGATTTCTGGCCTGCGATGCCATGCTGAAGACCGCCGACGTGGAACTCATTCTCGCCCGCACCATCTGCTCTGGCAAATACATGGTCCTGATCCGCGGCGATGTGGCCTCGGTCGACGCGGCCGTGCGCGCTGGGTCGTCGGTGGGTGAGTTTTCGCTCGTCGACACGTTCGTCATCCCGAATGTTCACGAATCGATTTTCCCAGCCATTAGCGGCATTACGAAGGTGGAATCGCTCGAAGCGTTGGGAATCATCGAATCCTTTTCAGTAGCGTCTCTGATCCAGGGCGCGGACGCGATGGCAAAAACGGCGGACGTGCGTTTGATCGAAGTCCGGCTGGCGATGGCGCTCGGCGGGAAGGCGTTCGCCTCGGTAACCGGAAGCGTCTCGGCGGTCACGGCGGCGGTGGAAGCGGGAGCGCAGGTGATCGGCCGCAAGGGTCTCCTCGTGAACAAGGTCGTAATCCCTCAGCCCCGCCCTGAGCTGCTAAGTGAGATGCTGTAGTCATGTCCCGATTGGAAGGACTCCCGAAGGACGCCGCGCCCGCCGACATCCAACGCGTTTACGCACGTCAGGAGGCGAACTACGGCGCGGTGCTTCACAACCATGCAGTGCTCGCGCGCACGCCCGCGATTTTCCGCGGCTTTCGCGCCATGTGGGATGGACTCGGCGAAAGCGCCTTGCTGCCGCCGCGCTTGAGCCATCTGATCAACATCAGGGTCGCCTCCCTCATCGGCTGCGGACTCTGAATCGAGGTGAACTCTGCCGTGGGCAGAGCGGACGGCCTCACCGATTCCGAACTCGACGCCCTCGCGGATGCCGCGTCGAGTACACTATTCACGCCGGCGGAACAAGCTGCCCTTGCCTATGCGGAAACCGTCACGCGAGACAGCTCGGTTCCGGACGGGCTGTTCGAAAACCTGCGGGCGCGGTTCAGTGAAGAGCAGATTGTTGAGATGACAGCCACGATCACGTGGGAAATCTGCGCCGCCAAGTTCAACCGCGCTCTCGCGATCGAGGCGCAAGGCGTGTGCCGTCTCCACCCGTGATATCATTCCCCAAGTGAAGCTTTGGGCTCCCAGGACGCTCACCCAGCGGCTGTGCTTTTACGTGGGCGGAACGGCGTGCCTCGTTCTTTCCCTGACGGTTCTCGTCAACTACTCGCTCCGGCGCGCCGCGCTGATCGCGGAAGCGAACCTCGCCGCGCTTGACGTAGTCCGCTCGACCGCGCGCAATCTCGACGCATTTGTCGGCCGGGTCGGCATGCTCTCGCGCGTCATCGCGGCGCGGCAGGAAGCACTGGGCTCGCAGCCCGATAACGCCGTTATTCCTTTCCTCGCCGGCTTGCTCGCCAGCATGGGCACCGATGAAGCCTACGGCGTTTACATCGCATTCGAGGCCAAGAATGCCCGCGATCCAAAAGCGATGCCATGGGTGGACCGCCAGAGTTTTCCGGGTCCAGTCAAGCTTAATTACGATTTTCACGATCCCAAGTGGGAGTGGTACCGCGGCCCAAAGACTTCGAGAGCCTTATACATTAGCGAACCTTACTTCGACGAAGGTGGATCGAACATCACGATAGTCAGCGTGACCCGGCCTGTGTTCAGTCCTCCCGGGCAGTTCGTGGGTGTCGCCGGCGTTGATCTTTCGCTCGATCAAATTCGCTCGGCTGTTTCGAACATTCACCTTCGTGGCGACAACACCTCCCAGGAGGCCAACGGCGCGAGCGGGGCAAATGAACATTCATTCCTGGCAGACCGCTCCGGGCGCATCATATCTCACACCGACACGCGGCTGATGACCGCGCAGGGTAATCGCGGCGAGCTGCTGGCGAATCTGGAAGACGGGAAGCTTGTCCTCCGGTCCGCCGAGGGCGCGGCGGAGCTCGCCATGAATGGACAAAAGCGGCGGCTCTACTGGTCGACGGTGCCATCCACGGGTTGGAAAGTCGCGCTCAACGTTCCGGAATCGGTCATCGTCTCTTCCGCAATCGATCTTGCGATACGCACCGGAGAAGTGTTCATCGTGGCGATGTCGGTGCTGCTGAGCATTATCCTTCTGGCTGCGCGAAGGATTTCGAAGCCCGTCGTGGTTCTCACCGAAAGCGCCGAGGCCGTGGCCAATGAGGACTACGCGGCCGCCGGGACGCTCGCGTCGGTCTCGCGCCGTGACGATGAATTGGGCAAGCTTGCGCGTGCCTTTCAATGCATGGCGGCCGCCGTTGCGGCGCGCGAAAGCAGTCTCCGGAACGCGCAGGAGGCACAGCTCAAAAGCGAGCAACACTTCCGCTCCCTGATCGAAAACGCTTCGGACGTGATCACGCTAGTTGATCGCAGAGGCATCATCCTTTACGAAAGTCCGGCCTTTCATCGTGTCAGCGGATTTGAAGCTTCCGAAGTAACCGGCCGTCCGGTTATGGAATTCATTCATCCGCAGGACGTACCGGCCGTTACCCAGGCGATGGCCCACGCTATCAGAACCCCGAGCCACAATGCCCCCATCGAATTCCGCGTACGGCACAAGAACGGAAGCTGGATCACGCTTGAAGCGACAGGCACGAATCTGCTCCACGACCCGGCCGTCGAGGCCATCGTGGTCAATTCGCGCGATATCACCGAGCGCAAGCGTGCCCTCGAAATGGAACGGGACAAGGAAGCCGCCGAGGCCGCGAACAAAGCCAAGAGCACCTTCCTCGCGAACATGAGCCACGAGTTGCGCACGCCGCTCAACGCCATTATCGGCTACAGCGAAATGCTGCAGGAAGAGGCTGAGGACGCCGGTCACGCGGCTTACCTGCCTGACCTGGAGAAGATCCACTCCGCGGGCGCGCATCTGCTTGAACTGATCAATGCCGTGCTCGATATTTCGAAAGTCGAAGCCGGCAAGATGGACCTTTACCTGGAGACCTTCGCGATCCCGAAAGTGGTCAACGACGTTGTCGCCATAATCCAACCCCTGGTCAAGAAGAACGGCAACACGCTCCGGGTAAACGCCCCCGCTGACCTGGGAAGCATGCACGCCGACGTCACGAAGATCCGGCAGAGCCTGTTTAACCTCCTTAGTAACGCTTGCAAGTTCACGGAAAAGGGCGTGATCTCTCTCGACGCTGTGCGCGACGGCGAATGGATCGTCTTTCGAGTTTCCGACAGTGGCATAGGCATGACGCCGGAGCAGATGGACAAGCTCTTCGAAGCGTTCGCTCAGGCCGATTCCTCCACGACGCGAAGGTACGGCGGTACCGGTCTGGGTCTCGCCATCAGCCGTCGCTTCTGCCGCATGATGGGAGGCGATATCACGGTTGAAAGCGAGGCAGGCAAAGGCACGGCATTCACCATCCGAGTCCCCTCCACTGTTGTTGGGATGGGCCAGGAGCA
>SHUI01000007.1 GCA_009697455.1 Bryobacterales bacterium | reverse complement strand
GTTGTGACGGAAGTGCTTCAGCTTCTCCTTGTGCTTGACGCCGAAACGCTGCTCCTCGTCGACGATGACGAGGCCGAGATCCTTGAAGTTCACATCGTCGGAAAGCAGGCGGTGCGTGCCGATGGCGATATCAACTTTGCCTTCCGAGATGTCCGCGAGCGACTCCTTGATTTCCTTCGGTGAGCGAAAGCGGCTCAGCATGTCCACGCGAACGGGAAAGGATTGAAAGCGGCGTTTGAACGTCTCGAAGTGCTGGAAACACAGCACTGTCGTGGGTGCAAGGACCGCCACCTGTTTCCCGTCGCCCAACGCCTTGAACGCCGCCCTCATCACGACCTCGGTCTTTCCGAAACCGACGTCGCCGCACAGAAGACGATCCATGGGTTGCGAGCTTTCCATGTCGCGTTTGATTTCGTCCGTGGCGCTGAGTTGATCCTTTGTCGCGTCGTACTCGAACGCGTCTTCGAACTCGCGCTGCCAGTTGCTGCCGGGCGAGAATGCGAATCCTTCGGCGAGCCGCCGCTGCGCGTAGAGCTTGAGCAACTCCTCCGCCATGTCGCGCATCTTCGCCTTGACGCGCGTCTTGGTGCGGCTCCAGGTGATGCCGCCCATGCGGTCGAGCGTGGGCGCGTTCTCCCCGGCCCCGCGGAACCGCTGCACCAAATCCATGCGCGCGAGCGGCAGATAGAGCTTGCTCCCGCCCGAGTACTCAATGAGCATGAAATCGCCCTTGGTATCGCCATGCTCGAGTTCACGAAGACCGAGAAATTTCCCGACGCCGTGTTCGGCGTGGACCACGTAATCGCCCGGCTTGAAATCGAGCAAGTCGGCGCTGAAGGTGGCGAGATGGGATTTCGACGATGGGCGCGCAACCAGATCCGAAGTGTCGAACAGGTCCTCCGATCCAAAGATCGCGAGCCGCGAGTCGGCCAGATAGACGCCTTTCGCGACAGGCCCTTTTAGCAGAAAGACGCTTGCGGCGACGCCCGCCGAGTAGTGGTTGGCAAGATACTCGGGAGTTTGGCCTGAGCCTTGAACGCCCATCTGATAGCCGACGCCGTACTCGTGAAAGATGTCGCCGAGCCGCTCCAGTTCGCCCGCGGTCTCCGCGAAGAACACGACGCGCGCGCCGGATTCCACAAGCGTGCGGGTCTCCGCCACCGCCACCGGAAGATTCCCGCGGAAGGCGAGCGAAGGCCGGCTCGAGATGTGCGCCCGCGCCGTCGCGGTGGCGCCCGCCCCTTCGATTTCCAGTTCGCGCAACCAGACCTGCTGAAGCGGGGCGGCCTGGGCTTCGAACTGTTCCCACCGGAAGTAAATCTTCTCGGGCAGGTTGAGATTGGTCTGCGGGCCTTCCGTCAGCCTCTTCCAGAAACGTTCCGCCGCCGAGCGGATCTGGTCCGGCTCGTCCTGCAGAACAATCGGATCGCGAAGAAGCGAGAGGATGGATCCCTTGCGCGGTGTGACAAGAGGCGCGAGGAATTCCCATCCCGAAAGGCCGCCTTCAAGGTCGTTGGGAATCGACACGTCCAGATCGAATTCGAACAGCCGCTCGCGAATCCGGGCTTCGAGACCTGGCGTGTTCGGCCACTCCGTCAAGGGAAGCAGTGTGCAGGATTCGAGCTTGAGAACCGAGCGCTGCGACTCGACCTCGAATCTTCGAATCGATTCAATCTGGTCGCCGAACAACTCGACGCGCACTGGTTGCGGCGCTTCCGGCGAGAATACGTCCAGAATTCCGCCGCGCACCGAGTATTCGCCTACCATTTCCACGGGTTCGCGTTTCCTGTACCCCATGCTCTCCAGATGGACGATGAGATCGTCGAGCGGAACCTCTTCGCCAACCGTAAGGGTTTGCGCAAGCTGCTTGTAGAATTCGGCCGGCTGGATGCGCAGCAGTGCAGACGCGATCGGGGCCACGGTAATGGGAACTCGGCCCGAGGCGGCCATGCGCCACAAGCCGATGGCGCGCTGTTCGCAGATTTCCGCGTGCGGCGACAGCGACTGGGATGGAAGAACATCGAGCGCGGGCAGCAACTGCGGCCCCGCGCCGCGTTCCGGCGCAAGCAGATCGAAAAAGGCCCGGATGGTATCGAACAGCGCTTCGGCTTCGCGGTTGCCGTCGACCAGAATGACGAGCGGCCGTTCCGTGAGGCGCCATAGAAGGACCGAGTAGATCGCCTTCGCGGTGAGATTCAGGCCCGACAACGAAAACGAGACCGGCGGCTGAGGCGTTCGGACTGCGTGAAGCAATTCCTCAAAGCCCTGTTGCCGGCTGAGGCCAAGAAAAAGATCCTTTATGGCGGGAAGCAACATGCCGGAGCGGTCAGGGACGGCGCGTCAGGATCTCTTCCACGATACCCGTCGTTGAATAGCCCGGTTCGAGCGAAAGCGCCATGACCTTTCCGCCCGCCGCCTCCACTTCTTCACGGCCCGCGATGAAGTGCGCCCAGTCGGCGCCCTTGATCAGGACATCGGGCAGTACGGCGGCTATAAGTTCGCGCGGCGTGTCCTCGTCAAAGAGCGTCACCGCGTCCACCGCGGCAAGGGCACAAGCGACTTCCGCGCGGTCCGTTTCGGAAATGAGAGGGCGTGTAGGACCTTTCAGACGGCGAACGCTGTCGTCGGAGTTCAGAGCGAGTATGAGAACGTCCCCAAGCGAACGGGCGCGCTCGAGCAACCGGATGTGGCCGGGATGCAACAGGTCGTAACAGCCGTTGGTGAAAACGACGGTCTTGGCAGCCGCCTTCCATTCCGCCCGCTTAGCAATCAACTCGGCGCGCGTGAAGAACTTGTTCAAGTTTCGAGTCTACCAAAAACGCCGATGCAGTCAGTGCTCCGCGCGAGGCACTCCTCTTGCACGCGCGATATCCATAACAGCGCCGCGACGGGAGCGGCTCCGGTGACTGAGCGCATATTTCCCATCGCCGTCGGGCATTCGGGAACCGCCCCTCGGGCCGTAGTATCCTGCGACTATGCCTGCTGTCACCCTGTTGCTTCGGCGAGTCGCGATTTCGTTTCTGATTCTTTCACGTCCGCCGCTTGGCGCCGAGAACTGGCCGCAGTGGCGCGGCCCGGCGCAAAATGGAATCAGTGGCGAGACGAATCTGCCGCTGAGTTGGACCACGGAAAAGAACATCGCGTGGAAGTTGCCCGTGCCGGATCGCAGCGGCGCGACGCCCATTATTTGGGGTGACCGGATTTTCCTGAATGTCGCCGATGGCGGCAATTTGGAACTTTGGTGCGTGTCAAAGAAAGACGGCGCGATCTTGTGGAAGAAGCCGGTTGCCGCCGGCAATTACAAGATCAACAAACAGAACATGTCGTCGCCCTCACCTGTGACCGACGGCACGCGAGTCTACGTCATAACGGGCCTCGGGATCTTCAAGGCGTTCGACTTCGACGGCCACGAAATCTGGACGCGCGATATTCAGAAGGACTACGGTAAATTCGGTCTCAACTGGGGGTACGCTTCGTCGCCGCTTCTCCATGAAGACGCGCTGTACGTCCAGGTGCTGCACGGGATGAAGACCGACGATCCGTCGTATGTCCTTCGAATGGACAAGGAGACCGGAAAAACGAAGTGGCGCGTGGAACGGCCTACCGACGCCGTGCATGAATCCCCCGATTCCTACACCACGCCGGCACTGTTAGAAGATAATGGCGCAAAGCAGATCGTGATTACTGGGGGCGATTATGTGACCGGGCACGATCCTGAAACCGGAAAAGAATTGTGGCGTGGGGGTGGTTTCAACACCGGGAAGGACCAGGCATACAGAATCATTGCCTCGCCGGTGGTCTATGACGGAATGGTCTACGCTCCCACGAGGGTGAAACCGCTGATTGCGTTCCGCGCCGGCGGCGAAGGAGACATTACGGAATCGCACAAGGTGTGGTTGACGAACAACGGACCCGATGTGCCGACGCCCGTGACCGACGGAAAGTACTTTTACATCGTGAACGACCGCGGCATTCTCTGGTGCCTGGACGCGAAGACAGGTGAAGAAGTGTGGGGAGGCAAGCGGATCAAACCGGCGATCTACAGCGCCTCGCCCGTTCTCGCCGACGGAAGAATCTACGTCACGAACGAAGAAGGCCTGACCACTGTGTATAGGGCAGGTCCCAAGTTCGAGGTGCTGGCGGAGAATGATTTCGGTGAGTACACGCTGAGTTCGCCCGCAATTTCAGATGGCCGGATTTTCATCCGCACCGCCGGACATTTGTACTGCATTGGAGAGAAGCTGTAGGGCCGGATACAACGGGCGTTTTCAGCGGCCCGTGCGATGAACGCCTTACTACGCCAGACGGCGAAAGCGCCGCGCGAGAACGTTTGGCGGCGCCGTTCTCTCGCACGCAGAGCCACGGACAGGTCTTGTACATGAATCCAGGACGCACTGGAGCGACTGGCGTCAGCGACTGGCTTGGACCGGACAGGAAAGATTTCGCCGCCTACGTTCGGAACCGGAAAATCGACTATGGCGGTCTATCCGCAAGGACCGGGTCCCTTCCTCAACTTCCGTTCGCGGGCCAGTGGCGGCGCACTTCGGAGCGATTGACTAGAGCCTTCCAGCGCTTGTTGAAACGGTCCGCGATGTCCGGGCGCGCGCCGAGAACGGCTCCAAGGCCGAGCTGTATGTGCGGCTCCTTGACAACTTCCTCGAAGGTAAGACGGCTCTCGATTTCCGCCCAATCGTCGGTGAGGCCGCCCGCATCAATGAGAACAATCCGATTCTCATGAACGCCGAAGTTCTTGAGGTGCGAGTCTATCGAGAAGACGCCGCGGCGCCAACCCTCCGGGCGCAGGTCGAGAAACCGGTCGAGCCACACCTCCAGTTCCTCGAAGCGCTTGGCGCGAGCGAGGTCCGTCAGCCGCTGGTGGAGCGTCGCTTCGACTCGTTCGGTTGCCTCGGACACGGTCAGCCATCCAGGCCATCCGCCAACCTTCACGCGAACCGGAGGAAATTGGATGCGCTCCGGCGTTAGGAACTCGCCCGCCAATCGCGAGCGGGCCAGGATTTCTCCGCGCTCATCGCGCGAGCGATGAACTCTCCACATCTCGCCGATGTGAGTGGCAAACCACACGCCACGGGGAACAACCAGCATGAAGCCCTGAACCAGCACGCGCAGCAGTCGAATCTGGCGCGATGGCTTTTCGAGCAACCGCTCTCCGAGGCGGCCGGGCAGGAGGTGCTCAATCTTCCTTATGAACTTCCAGAGCGCAATCAACGCAAGGATTTCCGACGGCGACCGCTCGCGCTTCACTACCCAGTTTTGCGAAGCATAGACGACCTTACCAACGCCTTCTCCGAGCCGGATCAAGCGTCCGATGGTCAGTTCAGCGGGGGCATGGACACGGACACGCGATGTCTGTGAGTCTTCAGTGGCCGCAGGATCGTGGTTCATGACTGGCCCCATGCTTCCGTGTCCCTTCTTCTCCGATTCTCGCCTACCGGCAGCCGTTCCGCCAGCGTAGTCTTGTCTCATCAGACAACTGGATAGATCTGGATAGGACTGTGGGTTGCACAGTAGCCATCCAATATGGCATCATTGGACTGTCACGCCTGGACACAAAGATGATTTCGAAGCTAGACTTGGACGCGCATTCGCCGGTGCCCTTGTATAGACAGCTCTACGATCACTTTCGAGCGTCGATCGAATCGGGAAGACTGGAGAATGGTTCTCGCCTTCCCGCCACTCGTGAATTGGCTGGTCAGCTTGGACTGAACCGCACCACTGTTGCATCCGCCTATGAATTACTGGAGAGCGAAGGGTTTCTGACCGGCCAGGTGGGCCGCGGCAGCTTCGTCCGCTCCTCTCGCGCGCCACGCCAGAACGAACTTGACTGGAACACGCTGCTCGGCCCCACGCAGGCGCGTACTCCGGCGTACGCCGGACAGAATCCGGCCACGATCAGCTTCGCCACATCCCGCCCTTCCGAGGACTTGTTTCCGCTCGATGCGTTCCGGCTTACTTGCGCTGAAGTTTTGAGCGGGAGGCATCTGCCATCGGTTCTGCAGCTTGGATCGCCTGGCGGCTACGAGCCTCTGCGCCGCTATCTCCTGGACCGCGCCGCGGAGCAGGGCCTCTGCGAAGCCGGCGGAGAGTTGATGGTCACGAGCGGCTGTCAGCAGGCTTTCGACTTGATCGCACGAGCGTTGTTGCGCCCAGGCGACAAAGTCGCCGTTGAGGATCCGGTATATCCGGGTCTGAAAAATCTGTTCCTCAACGCCGGCGTCGAACTGCTCGGCATCCCTGTCGGCGCGGATGGCATGGACACGGAACGGCTAGAACGCGTTTTGGGGAACAACCGGACAAAGCTCATCGTGGTTACGCCGAATTTTCAGAATCCGACCGGCGCGACAATGCCCCTTGCCGCCCGGCGCGCAACGCTTCGGCTCGCTCGCGAGCACGGCGCGGTCCTGGTGGAAACCGACATCTATGGCGAGTTGATGTATTCCGGCGAGGCGATTCCCTCGATCCGGCAACTCGATGAAACCGGTTCTACGCTCCTTCTGCGAAGCTTCTCCAAGGTCGCGTTTCCCGGACTTCGCGTGGGGTGGATCATGGGTCCTCGTCCCTTAATTTCCAGGTGCTGCGAGATCAAGCAGATCACGGACCTGCACACGGACCAGCTTTCTCAGGCCGTATTGCTGCGTTTTGCGGAGAGCGGCCGCCTGGAGGAGCACCGGAGAGCGATTGTGTCGGCTGGAGCCGAAAGGCTCGCCGCGACTCTGGCGGCATGCGGCGAATTTCTTCCGCGAGGTACGCAGTTTACGCGTCCCAGGGGCGGCATGAATGTGTGGGTGCGACTGCACGAGCCGCTCGACGCGGGCGAACTGCTTCCGCGCGCGCAGCGTGAGAATGTAACGTATCTGCCCGGGCGTTACTTCACGGTGTCGAAACACGAACCCGGCGGAATGCGATTGAGCTTTGCGGGTCTTACGCCGGCGAGTATTCGGGAGGGCATCCGGACGCTGGGCGTCGTCTTTTCGAGCGAATTGGAGAATACGCGGTCGCGCGGCATGGAACCTGCGTTGGCCATGGTCTGAGTGATACGAGAAAGGGGATTGGGAGGTCATATGTTCTTGGACGAGACGTTTCGACTGAAGGTTGGTCTTGCGGAAATGCTGAAGGGCGGCGTCATCATGGACGTCACCAACGCCGAACAGGCCGTGATCGCGGAGCAGGCCGGCGCGGTCGCGGTGATGGCGCTTGAGCGCGTGCCATCCGATATTCGTAAGGACGGCGGCGTGGCGCGCATGGCGCCCATCGCGAAGATTCGCGAGATCATGCACACGGTGAGCATTCCAGTCATGGCAAAGGCCCGCATCGGCCACTTCACCGAAGCGCGCATTTTGGAAGCGCTCGGCGTCGATTACATCGACGAGAGCGAAGTGCTGACGCCGGCCGACGAGGAGCATCATATCGACAAGCGTCCCTACAAGGTTCCCTTCGTGTGCGGCGCGCGCAACCTGGGCGAAGCCCTGCGGCGAATCGGCGAAGGCGCGGCGATGATCCGTACCAAAGGCGAAGCCGGCAGCGGCAACATCGTCGAAGCCGTGCGCCATATGCGCACGATTCAGAAAGAGATAAAGCAGTTGACGGTGCTCGGCAAGGAAGAATTGATGGCCGAGGCGAAGAGGCACCAGGCGCCTTTCGAACTGATCCAGTGGGTGGCGGAGCACGGCAAACTCCCGGTGCCGAATTTTTCGGCGGGCGGGATCGCAACACCGGCCGATGCGGCGCTTGTGATGCAGTTGGGGGCGGAGAGCGTTTTCGTCGGCTCCGGAATTTTCAAGAGCGACGATCCGGAAGCGCGCGCCCGCGCGATCGTCAAAGCCGCCACCTATTTCAACGATCCGGCGAAACTGCTCGAAGCGAGCGAGGATCTCGGCATCGGGATGCCCGGGCTCGATATTTCAAAGCTTGCCGAATCCGAGTTGATGCAGACGCGGGGGTGGTAGTGCCGCCGGCATCGCCGAAGCGGGTGGGCGTGCTCGCGCTTCAGGGCGATTTCGAGGCTCACAGGAAAGCGCTTGCGGCGGTGGGCGCGTCGGTTGTGGAGGTGCGAACGGCCGCGCAGCTTGACGGCATCGACGGCCTCGTAATTCCCGGCGGCGAGAGCAGCACCATGCTCAAGCTTCTGGACGCGGAGAACCTGACGGGCGCGCTTGCGGAGTTCGGCGGCCGCCGCCCGATCTTCGGAACCTGCGCGGGCGCCATCCTCTTGGCCAAGGAAGTGACGCGCCCCGCGCAGGCGAGCCTCGCATTGATGGATATCGACGTGGAACGCAACGCTTACGGACGGCAGTTGGACAGCCGGGTAACGCATATTGCGACAGAACCCGAATTCGGGGAGCGCACGCGCCCGCCATCGGATCTCGAAGCCGTGTTTATCCGCGCGCCGATCATCCGCCGCGTGGGCGCGGATGCGCGCGTGCTCGCGTGGTATCAGGGAGACCCGGTGCTCGTCGAGCAAGGCAAACACCTCGTCGCGACATTTCACCCGGAACTGACGCCGGACCTGCGAGTCCACGAATTGTTCATGAGCAAGCTGTGAAACCGGTTCAAGTCGTTTTCGTCTGCTTCGGCAATGCCTGCCGCAGTCAGATGGCGGAGGGTTTCGCGCGTACTCACGGTCAGGACGTGATGGTGGCGCGTAGCGCGGGCCTCATGCCCACGATCATGATTCCCAAGGAAACCTCGACGGCGATGCGCGAAAAAGGCATCGACATCTCCTTTCAATTTCCTAAAGGGCTGAAGGATATCCTGCCGGAGCAGATGGAACTGGTGATCAACATGAGCGGCTATCCGCTACCCGGCGTGCCCAAAGGCGTCGTACGGATCTGGATCGTGAAGGACCCCGTGGGCAAGAAACCGAAAGTTTTCAACCGGGTCCGGGACGAGATTGAAGGGCTGGTGATGAACCTGATTGAAGAGTTAAGAAGGGCGCGGACCGGTTTCGCGGATGGCGAGGCTGAAAGAATTACCTGGTGAAGGAATTGGCCCAATTGCTCAATGAGATGCAGCAAGCGGACGTGATCCGGAACTATGCGCTGTTTGGCGCCTCGGCACAAATGCGGTACACCGAGCCGGTAGCGACGCTGGATGCCGCTGTGCTCGTGGCGGTGAACTCGGCGGAACGGCCTGATGTACTCAGGGATATCTACGACTTCTGCGCCGCCAAAGGATACGTGCCGGAAGGGGAATCGATTCGCGTCGGAGCGTGGCCGGCGCAGTTTGTGCCCGCGTTCAGTCCGCTCACCGCGGATGCGATGGAACAAGCTGAGACAGCCGACTTCGAGGGCGTGGCCTTCCGCGTGGTCCGCGCGGATCATCTCGCGGTTATTGCCCTGAGCGCCGGACGCGCCAAGGACTTGACCCGCATTCTGGCGCTACTCGAATCCGGCAGTGTCAGCCGGGATTCCATAAAGAGTCTGGCGGCCCGGTACGGCTTGGCCGAAGCCTGGCAGCGTTTTGAAGACAGGTTCCTGAATGACTGACCTCGAACGTATGCTGGAGCGGCAGGCGCAATGGCAGAAGAGCCGGCAGGCTCTAACGTGGCCGGAAAAAATCCGCATGGTGGAACAAATTCGCGAAAGCGTCAGGCAACTGCGCGCCCATCCCCAATCCGTTCCCAGAGCAGGGCCGCCGAAGCTATGAATTGGAAGCGTGGGGAGGCCACAAACGACGACGCCCTGCCCCACCGCCATCGACCTTGACCAGAACGGGGTCGCCACAGCTAACGCTTGTCATAATGCGGCGTCCTTGGCGTTGTCTCGTTGTATCGATCGATTCCGGTGTCGATCACGCGGCCAGAGCGGCTCGCCAGATCTCAGACAGCGTCGCCCGCACCCGCCCGGTTTCTCCATTTTGCACTGCCCCTTCCTGATCGTTCCGCCGCAACTCAACCTTGCACCAGAGCCAAGCGCACCGGGTTAAGTCAGTTGACGCCATCTCGCCGCTGTCCGACAATCGAATCTGGAAACCGGCAATGCGGTGGCTAACTGATCGGATCAAACTAACAACCCGTTGGGCGGGCGTCTTTGTCCTGGCGGCGACGGCTTTCCTCAGCGTCGTGCGGGGCCAAGGAGACGTACGCGCCGTGCTGGAGGGCCAGTTTACCCGCGTCGTCCGGCCTTTCCTTGAGACGTATTGCATCAGCTGTCACGGCCGGCAGCAGCCTGCGGCGCAGATGGATCTGACCGGGTTCAAGACGATGGCTGCCTTAATGCAGGACGGCCGTCGTTGGAGCCAAATGCTGGAGCGTCTCGAAGCGGAGGAGATGCCGCCCAAGGGAGCGCGGCATCCGATGCCGCAGGAGCGGCGCGCTGCCGTCGACTGGTTCCATGCCGTCCGCGAACACGAAAGGCGGCGCAATGCCGGTGACCCGGGTGTCGTGCTGGCGCGGCGCCTCAGCAATGCCGAGTACAACTACACGATCCGCGATCTAACGGGCGTTGACATCCGCCCTGCCCGCGAGTTTCCTGTCGATCCGGCCAACACGGCAGGCTTTGACAACTCCGGCGAAACGCTGATGATGTCGCCCACCCTCCTGAAAAAATATCTGGCCGCTGCACGTGAAGTGGCCAGCCACATGTATTTGAAGGAGGAGGGATTTGCCTTCGCGCCGCATCCGATGCTGGTCGAAACCGACCGCGACAAGTTCGCCGTGCATCAGATCGTCGATTTCTATCACGCGCAGAACATCGACTATGCCGATTATTTTCAAACCGCATGGCGCTTCAGGCATCGGGCGGCGCTCGGGCAGCCCAGAGCCACGCTGGCGGACTTTGCGCGGCAATATCGCGTCAGCGCCAAGTATCTGGGGACCGTCTGGTCGAGCCTGGAAAACGTCGAAGAGGTGGGCCCTCTGGTGAAGCTGCAAGCGATGTGGCGATCCCTACCCAAGCCGCATGCGGATGAGCCGAACGTGGCGCGATCCGGCTGTGAGGAGATGCGATCGTACATCGCCGGTGTACGCAAGAAGGTAGAGCCGCAGTTTATCAATATTACGGCGGGCGCCATCGGTACGGCTTGGCAGCCGTTGTTGATTTGGAAAAATACGCAATACGCGACCCATCGCCGAAAGTTCGATTCCAGGCAGTTGCAGGTCGAGGGAGAGCCGCCGTTCAATCAGGACGGCGTGGTCGAGCCCGAATGGGATAATCCGTTCGGTCCAGGCAAGACAATCCTGGTCGCAAATGAGCCCGGCGATCCGGATCTCTCGGTTCCGGCCGGTCAACGCGCGCGCTACGAAGCCGCGTGGGGACGATTTTGCAGCGTCTTTCCAGACATGTTCTACAAAGAATCGCGCGGCCGAAACTATTTTCGGACGGGCAAAGATGAAGGCCGCTATCTGAGCGCGGGCTTCCACAACGTCATGGGCTACTTCCGCGACGACCAGCCCCTCCATGGGTTACTGCTGGACGAGCGGCAGCAGGCGACCCTGGACAAGATGTGGCGGGAGATGGATTTCGTCGCTTCAATCAATATCCGCACGTATGTCGAATTCGCCAAGCTGGGGACCCGTGGGACGCGAGACGACTTCAAAGACGGCGAGCCCGAGGTTCGAGAGATCGAGGTGGAGGAGATCATCTCGGAATCAAAGATCAGGAAACTGGAGGGCGACTACCTGGAATTCGCCAAGGGCGGCAGCGAGGTGGCGATCCGGGCGATCAAGGACTTCTTCGACAGCGCCAACAAGGGCCTCCGCTGGGTCAAACGCGCCCGCCGCGATGCTGAACCAAGTCACTTGCAGTCACTGTTCGATTTCGCCGCCCGCGCGTATCGGCGGCCGTTGTCGCCGGCGGATCGTACCGATTTGTCATCCTTCTATCGGGAGGCCCGGGAGCGCTATGCCTTGGACCATGAGGGTGCGATCCGCGAGGCGATCGTCCTGGTCTTGACGTCTCCGAAGTTCTCCTACCGCGTCGACTTGGTCGAAGCCCGCGGGGGAATTCAGCCGCTATCGGACTTCGATCTTGCCAGCCGGCTCAGTTACTTCCTGTGGTCGAGCATGCCCGACAAGGAGCTGTTGCAGCACGCCACGGCGGGCGACCTGCGCAAACCGGCGGTCATCAAGGCCCAGGCGCGACGGATGCTGCAAGACGGTCGCATCCGGGCGCTGGCGGTAGAATTCGGGGGCAACTGGTTGGACTTTCGCGATTTCAGGCAGATCGGTACGGTGGACCGCGAGCGGTTTCCCGCATTCAGCGACGGATTGAGAGAGGCGATGTTCGAGGAGCCGCTTCGCTTCCTCTTGGACGTGTTTCGCCACAACCGTTCGATCCTCGACTTCCTTTACGCTCGCGACACATTTGTGAATCCCATTCTGGCCCGTCACTATGGCATGCCGCCGGGAGGGGGCGACGAGAGCGTTTGGGTTCGCGTCCCGGACGCCGGCCGCCACGGCCGGGGCGGCCTCTTGCCCATGGCCGTGTTTTTGACAAAGAACGCGCCGGGCCTGCGGACCAGCCCGGTGAAGCGGGGCTACTGGGTTGCAAAGAACATACTCGGCGACCAAATCCCGCCGCCGCCCCCGGTCGTCCCCGAGTTGCCGGCTGATGAGGCCAAGATGGACCTGCCGTTGCGGCAAATGCTGGAGCGGCACCGGGCCAATCCGGGTTGCGCTTCCTGTCACGCGCGATTCGACTCTTTCGGATTGGCGTTCGAAACGTTTGATCCGGTCGGCCAGCGCCGAAACTACGATCTGGGCGGGCGCGCGGTCGACGCTCGGGCCACCTTCCCTGGAGGTATCGAAGGAGAGGGACTGCAGGGAATCCGGCAGTACATTCGCGACCACCGCGAAGGTGATTTTCTCCGCGGCTTTTCCAGCAAACTATTGGCCTATGCTTTGGGGCGCAGCCTGGCGCTCTCCGACGATCTTCTGATTCAGGAGGTAGGCAGCAAGCTTGCCGGCGGCGGTTGCTGTTTTGAAACTGTAATTGAGAGTATCGTTACGAGTCGCCAATTTCTAAACAAGCGCGGCCGCGAGCAACTGACGGCCAATGAGAGGTGATCTATGATCAACAAGCAGCACGAGGCGGGTCGAAAGCGTGAAAAGGCGTTGTCCCGAAGGACCTTGCTCCGCGGCGCCGGCGTCACTATGGCCTTGCCGTGGCTCGAGTCGCTGGCGGGTTTCGGCATCAGTTCAGCCTCCGCGGCCACCACCGCGCGGCAGCCCCAACGCTTTGCCGTGCTGTTCATGGGAACGGGCATCAGTCCCGGCCGTTGGTGGGCCAAAGGGGCGGGCGCCGGGATGGAACTGAGCGAATCCCTGGCGCCGTTGGAACCGCTAAAGACGAAGATCAACGTCATTGACGGCCTGTTCAACAAGGCGGCCACCGGACAGGGGATTCATCCGGCGATGACCGGCAACATGTTGTCAGGTGTGCCGATCCGCAAGGGTTCGATCATCCAGGGCGGCATCACGATGGATCAGGTGCTGGCAAACCGGATCGGGCAGGAAACGGTCCAGCCCAGCATGGTCTTGGCCTGTGAGCGGGCCATGACAGGGTTCCATGAAACGAACTTTTCGAACGCCTACAGTTCGCATATTTCGTGGCAGAGCAGCGAATCCCCGGTGCCCAACGAGATGTACCCCTCGCTGGCCTTCGACAGCCTGTTCGAAAACGGGGGAAGACTGCGCAACACGAGCGTGTTGGATCGGGTGAAGGACCATGCCTTGGCGCTGAGCGGCAGGATCAGCTCCACTGACAAACTCAAACTGGAAGAGTATCTCGCCAGCGTCCGCGACGTCGAACGCAGCATCGAGCGGATGCGAACGGATAAGGACAAGGCCGAGGATAGTGCCCGCAACGCGGGGAGCCCGCTGTTTGCGATGAAGCGTCCGAAGGATGGCTTGCCCGAAGATATCCGCGATCACATTCGCCTGATGTGCGACATCGTCGCCCTTGGGTTTCAGACCGACAAGACGCGTGTGGCCTCGCTGCTCTTGGCCCGCGACCTGTCCGCGCTCTACTATCCGTTCCTCGGCGTGAGCAAGCAGCATCACGGCGCCTCCCATTACGACACCGAGCAGGACTATCAAAAGATAGTGCACTTTCAAGTGAGCCAACTGGCCTATCTGGCCCAGCGCCTGGACCGAATGCCGGAAGGCGAGAGCACGGTGTTGGACAATAGCTGCCTGCTCTTCCTGTCGAACATGTGGTCCGGGGCGAAGCACGACAATAAGAAGGTCCCAGTGGTTACCATCGGCGGCCTGGGGGGCAAGCTGAAAACAGGCAGAGCGCTCGACTATTTCGAGTCGGGCGACGACAACCGCAAGTTGTGTAGCCTGTACCTGAGCATCATGGACCGGATGGGCGTCGAACTCGCGGAGTTCGGCGACGCCAAAACCCGGTTAGCCGGTCTCTGAATACATGGGGTGGCGCGACGTTGTACCCGCGGGGTCACCAGACGGCTCCGATGACAGCGGTCAGAAACGTGAGAAACAATTGAAGTCCCCCGGAAAGCGGCGTTTCCGGTACTTGCGAACACCTGCCCATTTACGCCACTGCCGCTAACCGAGCCGCGCGCGTGAGCAAGCGGTATTGAAGGCTCCGGACTTGCGGCTAACATACTATTTCTGAGGCATTTGCTGCCGCTTGCTCACGCGCGCGGCTCGGTTACTTGCATGCGGTTCCGGATGAAACGGCGGCTATCGGAGTGGCCTACGGCCTAAGAACTGGCGGCCAGTCTACTCCGTGACCGTCACCTTCGACCGCATGCCGGCGTGCAGAGAGCAGCGGACATCGAACTCTCCTACCTGGTCGAACTTCTGCGCGAAGCTCACCCCTTGACCCATCACCGGAGAAAAGAAGCCCGTGACCGGCGAAAAGATCTGGTGCTCGACTTCGTCGTTGTTGTACCAAGTGACCAGAGTTCCTTTTTTGACCGTGAGGTTGCCAGGAACGAACGCGTACTGGATCATCGTGGCTTGGGGTGCCGCGCCGGTAGCCGCGCCCGCAAAGCTGCGTCTTCGAAACGTCCAGTCGCCGGGAGACCCCACTTGGAGGTGACACGCGGCGCACGCCCCACTGGCCGCCGGCGCCGTCTGTGTTGATCCGTCTACTCGATAGGCCGTATATTCCCATTCGCCGTTACGAATCGTCTGGTACGCCGCGCCGAACCCGGGCTCCTTGCGCTTTACAAAGATGGTACCCAGCACGTCGGGAACAAAGCGGCCGTTTTCGTCGAGGAGAAATCCCCCCGACGCGTCGCGCTTCGACGTGTAGGACTCGAAGAGAATAACCGACCCGTAAGGATAGGGCTCCCACCAGTTCGTGGCGGCGGCGACGGCATTAGCCCAGATCACGCGGATCTGGCCATTGTCCGGGCGGTCAACGGTGAGCAATTTCCTGAACGTCGTCTGGTAGCCCGCCGGGAATCCGACCCGATCCACGGTCGGAGCCGGAAGGGTTTGGCTGAGCAATCGATCGGATGGGATCGACATCGCGAGCAGTAGCGCGCCGAATGAAAATCCCCTGAACTTGTTTTTCATGACCCAATCCTAGCGGGAGCCGGGCCGGAACACAAGAGCACTATCGATCAATCGTCGATCACGGGCTATCTTACTGATTGCTAAAGATCGAACAAGTCTCATCACGCGTATGCGGTGCTTGTCAACGAAGCCCGTCCACCGTGAACAGGTCGGCAAGAACACGCCGGTACGAGTAGACGTAGTGCTTCTCATCTTCGGCAATCACGATGCCCGTCACGGAATTGACGCCTATCCGGTCCGGGGGAGTGATCACCCTCCACGGTGCGGTTTTCCCGCTCATCAGATGAAAACGGACCACAGGCGACGGAGGTTCAGAACCACGGCGCAGGTCCTGAAGGTAAAGATATGCGCCGTCCGAACTCCATAGCAGCGGCGCCATTCCGGCAATTGCCGGTAGCTCGACAGGCTCCGCGTCCGCCTTTGTGGAGTAGAGGATGACCTTTCCGCTTGGCGTAAGCGCGGCCACCCGGTCGCCCGTGGGGGAAATCGCCAAATTCCGAACCATGATCGGACCCGCGATTCTGGCGGGAGGCTTGTCCTCGAAGATCGGCAGGACAAACAGGCCCAGTGCCCCTTCGCGATCCTCGGATAGAGCGATCGCCTCCTTCCCGTTCGGGGAGAGCCTTGCCCACTGGTGCACCAAATTGGGAAAACGGATCGCCTTCGGAGGCCCGCCGGCGATGGGCACGATCTTCAGCGTTCGACGATCGTCTGCGTCGATCACCAGAACCCACCGCCCGTCTGGGGCGAGTCCTTGGGCCAGCCCTTCACCGATTCTGTGGGTGCTTCCGGCGTCAGCCTGATAGAGGTAAGAAACCGGTCTCGAGCCGACGGCCTCTCCGCTCTCGTCAAACAACAGCAGTCCTCCGTCTCGCGAGACGCTCTGAACGCGGGACCAGTCGAGCCAGGAAAGCGAGCGTTCCGACGAAAAGCCTCGCAGCAAGCCGGCCATCTCCAGGCGGCGGGTATCCGTTGACAGGAGCAGTCGCCCGTTCGACGCGATATCGCAGAGAGTGAACGCGCCTGGAAAGCTCGCGACAGAGCGAGGCTTCCCTGCCCGGGGCGACGTGGCCCATATCGAGCGGCCAGATCCGCCGCGCGCGCCCGTGAACCAGATTTCGCGGGTCGCCGGGTGCCAAGCCAAGCCAGCCACATCGGCCCAGCCCTGCGAAACGACGCTGGCGCGGCCCGTGGTGTCGACCAGTTTGACGTCGCCCCGGTCATCGTGACGGATCGGGTGATCGACAAATGCGATGCGGGAGCCGTCCGGCGAGAACCGCAGGTCGCTCAGCCATCCCGGCGTGCGGTAGAGAACCGTGCCAGGCGGGTACTCCAGTTGATTGGTTCCTGCAATCGCACGCACGAGAGCCATGGTCTTTCCGCCGGGAGCCCAATCCACTCCCATGATGTGCTCGTCCACCCTTACGGGATCTCCTCCATTGAGGGGGACGCGGAACAACTCACTGCCGGCGATGTTCATTGTCCCGCCGGACTTGAGCATGGCAAGCTCGCTCGTGCTTGATATTGCCGCCAGACGCATTCCTCTAAACCCAAGAGACCGCGATTCCGGGCTGGCGGAGTTGGTAAGGAATAGCGCGCCTTCTCCGCCCTCGCCGCGCGCCGAATACACAACCTCGCTATCCGACGAGAAGCGGGCCGTTGAAACTTGGGCGCGCTGAAACGTGACTTGGCGGAAACGGGGCGTATTTCCGGAGGAAGCCTTCCACACCACGTACGCACCCATCGCGCCCGCAATCGCCGCCGCAACTGTCACCACCAGCGAAATCGAAACCCACAAGCGCGGCCTGGGCTTGGCAACCATTTCTTCGGTCGAGGCGGCCTGCATGTTACGCAGCGTGACCGGAGCGAGGAACCGGTATCCGCTGCGCGACAGGGTCTCCACGTATCTCGGATTGTTCGCCGAATCGCCCAGCACGATACGCAGCCGGTTTACCGCGCTATTGAGGCTGCGTTCGAAATCGACGAAAGTATTTTCTGGCCACAGCCGGTGGCGGAGTTCTTCGCGGGATACCACGGCTCCGGGATTCTCGACCAACGCCCGCAGGATATCGCACGGTTTCGATTGCAGGCGAACTCGTATGCCTTGTTTGCGTAGTTCATTCGTCGCTAGATCCAGTTCGAAGGCGCCGAACTGTACAATCGTGTTCTTCGTCCCCGATTGGCCGGAAACGGGTAGCGATTCAGGACGAACGTGGGACGGCGATGCCATAATTCTCCAATCTTTCCTGGGTGTCGCGCGTGTTCGCCACCCGTCACCTCAAGTCTGCTTCAAACGCCGCCGCAAGTCCGAACTGCTCGACCGGATGTGGGCACTCATCGCGGCGCGAGCCTTCTCCCGGTTACGGGCGCGCAGTCCGGCAAGAATCTTCCTGTGGTCCTTTATCGACTTCGCGGCTCGCGCGGGCACCGTCTTCGCGATCCAGGCTTGCATCGAACCGCGAATCGTACCCAGCAAGCTTACAAGAATCGGGTTACGCGTGGCGCGGGCGATGGCCAAATGGAATCGCAGGTCGGCTTCGAGATAGCGCCCGGGTTCCACGAGAGCCGGTCCGGAAAAAGCGTTCTGCACGTCGGCGATTGCCGCGGCGATCGCGGCGAGGTCCTCTTCCGACGCTCTCTCTGCCGCGAACGATGCCGTTTCACACTCAAGCATCAGCCGGGTCTCGATCAGGTGGCCGGCCGCTTTGCCGTCGAGCAGCACATCCCACTGCATCGCCTTTTCGACATAGCGCGACCTCTCCGCCGAAACGAAAGTTCCCTCTCCCCGCTGTGTTTTCAGAATACCCATCACGGAGAGAGAGCGCAGCGCCTCCCTGACCGAAGTGCGCCCGACGCCGAACTGCACGCATAATTGCTTTTCCGACGGAACGCGATCTCCCGGCTTCAGCGCCCCGGCCGAGATCAGGCCCGCCATCTGATCGACAATTTCATCGCTCACGGAAACGCGAGATACGGGCTTGAGATTTTCGAGCATTCTGCGATAGACTAGCTTGTCAGACAAGCTGACAGCCTGTCAAGCTCAATGCCAGTTACCCAGGACATCGGACATCGCGTCGAACTCGTCTCCATGGACGCGCACTGCCAGAACATTACGATCGGACTCTACCAGCGGCCTGACGGGGCGTATCTCGTCCACACTTTCAGCGGGAAGACCGGAGTGGCCGCGCGCATTGATTTTGTCGTGAAAGCCATGGCCACGCTCGGCGAAATGGAGCCCGCTGACTCAGGGTGCCTCCGGTTTCCCTGCGGCGCGAGCCACGTCATGGCCGTCCGCCGCCTGTTTCTCGAAGCCGCCAAGTTGCCCTCGTCCGATGAACTCCCCGTCCGGCCGCTGTTCATCTTCGATCGCAAATCGAACGAGGAGGTGCGCGTACGGAGCCTGGGTTCGGGCGTTTACGAAGTCGAGGCCAGCCCCCGCGCCGAAGCTGTCGCCGGTGGTTTGGCGAAACTCGGCCACTTGAACGCCGCCGAGGGGGCAACGACGCGCGTGCATTTTCCCTGCGGCCAGCCGCACGACGCGTTGATCGGACTGCTGCTCTATCGTGCGTTGAACGTCCGCGCCGCGGTGCGAGAGATGGAATTGGCCGCCGGGCGCGGAATGCTTGTCGCGCCCAGCGCGCAGAGGTGACGAAACCGGACATATGACAATGAACAGCCGTGATCGCGTTCTCGCCGCCCTTCGCCGCGAACCCGTCGACCGCACGCCCGTCTGCAACCCCACCTCCGTCGCCACGGTTGAGTTGATGGACTTAGCCGATGCCCCGTTTCCCGACGCCAATCGCGTGCCGGAACTGATGGCCCGCCTCGCCGAAACCAGCTACACCGAGCTCGGGTTCGACAGCATCATGCCGGTATTCAGCATCATTCAGGAGTCCTCCGCGCTCGGCTGCAAGATCCAGTGGGAGCAGAAGGACAACTGGCCTACGGTCAAGATGCGTGAGCCGATCTGGGAGACGCCGGACGACATCCGCATCCCCCCCGATTTCCTGACACATCAGGACACCCGGTGTGTCATCGAAGCCATCAAGCTACTGCGCAGGCGCTATGGCAATGAAGTTGCGATCATTGGTAAGACAATGGGGCCATGGTCACTCGGCTACCACTGTTTCGGCGTCGAGCCGTTCCTGCTCATGTCGCTCGACGATCCCGGAAAAACCAAACTTTGCCTCGATCGCATGAAGGAAGCGACCGTGCAGTTCGGCCTCGCGCAAATTGAAGCCGGCGCCGATGCCCTCACGCTCCCAGACCATGCGACCGGCGACCTGGTCAGCGCGGAATATTACGAGCGGTATCTGGTGGAGGTCCACAAGGAGTTCGCCGAACGCCTGCCGATTCCGCTTATCCTGCACATCTGCGGCCGCACCGTGGACCGCATGCCATTCATTGCGCAAACCGGCATGGCGGCGTTTCACTACGACTCGAAGAACCAGCCGGCGGAGTCGATGGAAGCGGTCGATGGCCGCGTCGCGCTGGTGGGTAACATTAACAACCCCGAGACGCTGTTCTCGAAGGGCACCGCGGAAGTGCGGGCGGAAGTCTACAAGAATCTAAACGCCCGCGTGAACCTGGTGGGTCCGGAATGTGCGATCCCGCTGCAGACGGCGATCGAGAATCTGAAGGAAATTCCGAAGGCCGTGCGGGACTGGCATCGGGAACAGGCGGCCTGAGACGAACCATGGCGGAACTAGCGGATATTTCAAACGAATTCATCCGGCAGGAAATCGACGAGTTCATCGAACGCGCGGACGAGCGCGCGCGTATAGTCAGTCTTTTTTCCCGCTCAAGCCCTGCGATGCAAGCGATCGCGGCCGCGCTGATCGATGGCGACAACGAACTCGTGGACGAGCTTACCGGGTCGGCGCTCGCGGCAGGCACCGAGGCGCTCGAAGTGATGGACTACGGGCTGATCGCGGGCATGGCCATCGTCGGGGTGAAGTTCCGCCAGAATTTCATCTTCGTGCCGGAAGTGCTGGCTTGCGCCCGCGCGATGAAGGCCGGGATGAAGCATATCGACCCGATCCTTTCCGCGTCCGGGATTGAGCCGCTTGGAAGGGTCGTGATGGGGACCGTGAAAGGCGACCTGCATGACATCGGCAAGAACCTCTGCATCATGATGCTCAGGGGCGCGGGATTCGAGGTGATCGACTTGGGCGTCGACACATCGCCCGACGCCTTCATCGACGCGGTGGAACAGCACAAGGCGCACCTGATAGGTATGTCCGCGCTATTGACCACGACGATGCCGAACATGGGCAAGACCATCGATGCGTTTATCGACGCCGATCTCCGGGACGACGTGAAGATCATGGTCGGGGGCGCTCCAGTTACGCAGGAGTTCGCCGACGACATGGGAGCGGACGGGTATGGAAAGGACGCGCTGGCCTGCGTGGCCCTCGCGAAGAAGCTGCTAGGCGTGGAGTCGCGCACGTGAGGGCCGAGTATCAGAAGCGGCTTGTTCAGATCGCGGAGATTTTCGAGGGAATCGCCGCGCATGCCACCGAGTCGGCCCGCGAACGTTGTCCGTACAAGAATCGCCGCGACGAGTGCACGGCGGCCTTCGGATGCCGCAACCAGCGTAAGCCGCCCGTAGCCGGCGGTCTCATGCTCTGCCGCGGCGACGACAAACTCGACTATCGCGGCGCGTGGCAGACTTCATAGATCGTAGATGACCCTCTTCGATTGCGCCGACCAACTCGCTCTGCGCGTGCCGACTTCCTGCGGCCGCGCCGGGCATTGCCACGAGTGCGTTGTCGAAGTTACGCGCGGCTCCGAATCTCTTTCCGCGAGAACCGGTGACGAGGCCTTCCTCCGCGGCAACTATCGTCTTGCGTGCCAAGCCTTCCTCCTCGGCGAACCCTCCGAGGTCACGTTCTCTCTGCTTCGCCGCTCGCCGAAAATCCTGACCACTTCGGTGCCCTCGGGGCCGATCGAGTGCGACAGGCACAACGGCTACGGCATCGCGATGGATCTGGGCACCACCACTGTCGTCATGGAACTGGTCGACCTGCGAACGGGAGCCACCGTATACCAGAGTTCCTTCGATAACCCGCAGCGCTTCGGCGGGAGCGACGTCATGCATCGCATTTCCTACGACGGCGGGCCGTTTCGCGGAGAGCTTCAGAAAGCCATCATCGGCGCGGTAAACGGAGAGATCCGGGACCTGTGCCGCGACCTTGACATCGGGCGGAGGGAAATTGTCGAAGCCATGGTGGCGGGCAACTCGACCATGCGTGATCTATTCTTCGGGCTAGACGTCCAGCCGATCGGCCAGCGTCCCTACAAGTCCATCACCGAGGCGCGCGCGACGACGACGCTGGAAGAACCGGCCCATCGACTTGGCATCCTGGCCGACCCGCAGGCTCGGGTCATGAGCCCGCCGCTCGTGGCGAGTCATGTGGGCGCCGACACCACCGCCGCACTGATCGCGATCGGCATGGAGACCCAGCGGGAAACGGTGATGCTGGTCGATGTCGGCACAAACACCGAAGTGGTTGTGGGGAACTCGGAACGCATGATGGCCGCGTCCTGCCCCGCCGGACCTGCGTTTGAAGGGGGCCTCGTTCGCTACGGCATGCCTGGCGGCGATGGCGCCATCGAATCGGCGGCGCTTGTCGATGGCGGCCTTGAATATAGCGTAATCGGCGGGGGAGAACCGCGCGGAATCTGCGGCTCCGGCCTCATCGACATCCTGGCTGAACTGCGACGCCACGAACAGATGACGCCCATGGGGGTGTTTTCAAGGAAGCGCCGCGAAGTCTCGATCGCACCCGGCTTCGGAATCACCCTGTCGCGCGAGGACGCCAGTAATCTGGCGCAGGCGAAAGCGGCCAACTTCTGCGGCCAGGCGATCGTGATGCGCAAATTCGGCGTGACGCCCAGCGCCATTTCGAAACTCTATCTCGCCGGCGGGTTCGCCAACTACGTGAACGCGCGGAACGCCATCGAAATCGGCTTTCTCGCGCCGGTTGCGGAAGATCGTATCGCGAAAATTGGCAATGCATCCCTGCAGGGCGCGAAGGAACTGCTGCTCTCCGAACGCAAGAGGAAGCTGGCAGAGACGCTGGTGCGGCGAATTGAACACGTTGAACTCGAGACACAGGCGGACTTTTTCGATTTGTTTGTCGAGGGTTGCCAGTTCAAGCCCATGCCTACGGGAGATTGAAAAGCGGACGCTATGAAAATTGACGACGGGGATTTTGTCATCATCGGAGAAAATATTCACACCACGCGTATGGTGTTGAGAACCGGCAAGCTGGTCGAGATCGCGCCCGACGGCCAGGAAGCGGTCCGCTACACTTCAGCCCGCGGCGAAACGCGATTCCTCCCGATCCCGGAGGCGTTCAAACGCACGCAAGATTACGACGAGGGCCGGATCAAGCACGTCAAGATAGCGATTCACGATGCAATGGCCGGCGGTTCCGAAGGACGGGAGTACCTTCTCGCGCTCGTGGGCCGTCAGTCCGCGGCCGGCGCCGATTTCCTCGATCTCAACGTCGACGAAGTGTCACTGCGTCCCGCCGAACAGATCGACGCCATGCGGTGGCTGGTCGAAACGATTCAATCGATGACGGATATTCCAGTGTCCATCGATTCGTCCAACCTCGAAACCATCGTGGCCGGTCTTGACGCCGCGCGCGGCCGGGCGTTGCTGAATTCCGCGTCGCTCGAAAGAATCGGCGCGCTCGACATCGCGGCTAGCCGAGGCATCCCGGTGGTAGTGACGGCAGCGGGCGAGAAGGGGATGCCCCAGAACGACATCGAACGCGTTGGGTACGCTTCACGCATGGTGGACGCGGCGCTCGAACGAGGAATCGCGAAATCGGATTTATACGTGGACCCGCTCGTCTTTCCCATTTCCGTGGACAGCCAGTTCGGTATCCATTGTTTCGATGCGATTCGCACCCTCCGCGCCAAGTACGGCCCGGAGATCCACATCACGGGGGGACTCAGCAACGTGTCGTTCGGCCTTCCCTCCCGGCGCGTCATCAACGACGTGTTCATAAACCTCGCCGTCTCGGCGGGAGCCGATAGCGGAATCGTCGATCCGGTGGCGACGGACATACGGCGCGTGTTTTCGCTCGACAAGCAGGCGCGTCCGTATCAGCTCGCCGAGGACATGCTTCTCGGCCGTGACCGGAACTGCAAGAACTTCCTCCGGGCGTATCGAAAAGGCGAACTGGCGGCAGTCTGATGGCGCAATATCAAATCCTTTATTGGCAGGACATTCCCGCTCAGGTGAAAGTGCACGAAGCCGGAAAGCGGCCCGTTTCGCGCCAGTTGCCTGAGAGGTTCCAGATCGAGATTGACCGCGTTGCCATGCAGGAGGGCCTTGCAGGAACCGACGCTTACCTGGAACAGTGGCGGTGGACGCCCAGGCAGGAACGGGAAGGCAGTGCGAAGGAAGTGGCCGATGCGCTGGTTGAGGAATTGAGCGGCACCGAGCCCCGGTGAGCCAAGCGCCGGCCTTGAAGCGCGGAAACGTTGTTGAGTGCTGTACTCTTTTGTAATCGCAGACTTGAGCTAAACTAAGAACGACACTGCCCCCAGCCATGCGCCTTTCCTTCCTGCTCGCCTGTACGGTCCTATCCGCAAGCGCGCAGACTCGCGATCAGCCCGTCAACCTTCTCAACGGCGATCCCATGAGCGTGTTCCGGCTCAGCCAGGCCGGACTCGGCCGTGGTTCCGCTGTGCGCGTCCCCGCCGAGGGTCAGAGCTTCACCGAAGCTCTTCGCCTCTCCACGTCCGCGGTCCCGGTCAACTCGTGGGACCTCCGTATCCGCGCCGCCGGAAACGCGCCTACGCGGAAAGACGATACTATTCTTGCCACGTTCCACGTCCGCTGCGTCGAGCCCGCTGATGGAGAATGCGCCGTTCTCCTGAATGTGGAGCAGACCGTATCGCCTTACACGAAGTCGGCGAATGTCCCATTCATCGCAGGCGCGGAATGGAAGCGCGTTCGCTTCGTCTTCCGCATGTCCGAAGACTACAATCCGGGCGGCTACATGATCGATTTCTGGATAAGCCAACAAGTCCAGGTGGCGGAAATCGGTGGAATTTCTTTCGAGAACTTCGGACAGGGCGTGAAGGGTTCCGAGCTTGGACTCGATGCCCTCTATGACGGCGTGGCCCCCGACGCTCCCTGGCGGGCGGCCGCCTCGGAGCGCATCGATAAAATCCGCAAAGGAGATCTCTCGGTCTCCGTCAAGGACTCCGACGGCAATCCCGTCTCTGGCGCCGTTGTCCGTGTGAAGATGACCGGCCACGCCTTCGGCTGGGGCACCGCCGTCGATGGCACGAAGCTGCTCGCCGTCAATGCCGACAGCGACAAGTACCGGCAGTTCATTCTCGAAAACTTCAACTGCGTCGTGCTCGAAAACGACTTGAAATGGCCGGGATGGGAGGCCAACCGCGCCCGCGCCCTTCGCGCCGTCGAGTGGTTACGCGCCAACGGTATCCAAAAAATCCGCGGCCATAACCTCGTGTGGCCGAACTGGCAGCACCTTCCACGCGATCTCCCGGCGCTCCAGAGCGACGTGGCTGCTCTCCGAAAACGCGTGCTCGACCACATTCAGGACGCGGTGGCCGCGAACCGCGGAACACTCATGGACTGGGATGTGATCAACGAGGCTTACACCAACCGAGACCTTCAGAAGATCCTGGGCGACGACGACATGGTTCTCTGGTTTCAGACTGCTCGCAATTACGACCCCGGCGTCAAGCTGTTCATTAACGACTACAATATCCTGAGCGCCAACGGCGCCAACCTCCTCCATCGCAACGGATATTTCGACATCATCCGCTTCCTTGAGAGCAAGAACGCGCCCGTGGACGGCATCGGAATGCAGGGCCATTTCAGTTCGCCGACCGCGCCGGAGACCATGCTCCGTATTCTCGACCGTTTCGCGGCGTTCAAGAAGGAGATCGAGATCACGGAGTTCGACTTCAACAGCAGCGACGAAGAACTCCAGGCCCAGTTCACGCGAGATCTTCTGATTACAGCTTTCAGTCATCCAAGCGTTACCAACTTCCTGATGTGGGGTTTCTGGGAAGGCCAACACTGGCTCCCGCGCGGCGCGATGATCCGGCGGGACTGGACGTCGAAGCCCAACCACGACGTCTGGCGCGAGATGGTTTACGGAAAATGGTGGACGCGGGAAGCCGGGGTCACGGCTGACGACGGGATCTATTCGGTGCGCGGATTTCTCGGCGGCTACGAGGTTGAAATTTCCACTGGTGGAAAGACCGTGACGTTGCCTGCCACACTTGTCAAAGAGGGCACGGCCGTTCAAGTTGTGCTGTAGGGCATGCGCTGCGCGCGGCAGGGCAGCCGGCAAAAAGGCGATCGTCAGCCCCACTTTGTCCTACGAACCGATCAACACCTTCTGCCCCGTCGGCTTGGCGCTTCCGCCCATCGGCTCATCGGTAACCGCGACGGCCGTAATGTCCGAAGCCAGCGCCGCGTCATCGAACTGAACGACAGCGCTCTGCCCTGCATCGGGGGCGAAGGTGCCGCCGCTCACGATTGCAGGCGCGCGCGAACGAATCAGCCAGAGCTGGTACGTCTTTCCTGGCCGGGGCGCGGGAAGCTGCGAGGCGAAGAAGACAACCTTGCGCCCATCCGCGATAAAGGCGTGGCCCGCACTGCCGCCCTTCCCCGTGGCGCGGACCTTCAGGAAGCGGACGCCAGGCGATACCATCATGTTCGCGAGTTGTATGTTCTGCTCAAGCTTGCGCTGCTGAACGCTCAAGGCCGCTTTCAGTTGCGCCACCTCGAGGTCGAGATCCCGAATGCGAGACCTCTCCGCGGCCAGTTGCTGTTGCGCATTCGCCGCCGGCTTTAGCCGCGTCTCCGCTTCCTGCCGCGCGCGGTCCGCCGCCGCAAGTTGGGTGCGCTGTTGGCTCAACTCCCCTTCAAGCCGGGCCACTACCTCGCGCTCGCCGGCAAGAGCGTTCGCCGCGGCCCGCACCTCCGCATTGGCCCGCGCCAGTGCCTGTTCGAGTTCGGGATCGCGGACAACCTGAATGACGGTCCGGACCCCCGCAGCCGGTGCTGCCGCGACCGTAGGAGCCGCGGGAGGCGAAACCGGCGCCGGCGTCTGCTGAGGTCGCACGACGGGCGGCACTACCCGCGCCTGATCGACGGGAAGCGGCCTGTCCGATACCATCGACCGCTGTCCTCCGATCCAACCCAATGCCGCAGCCAACAGAAGTCCCGCGGCAACACCGATTGCCGCCGTCCATTGCACCCGTTTAGGGAACATGACTACGTTCGAAGGGCGAATGCTCTGAAGTATCCGCGCCCTCAACGCCGCGGGCGGCTCCACCAGGGGCACCGCGGAGCCGAAGCAATACCACAGTTGAAGGCTCCGGTTCAATTCCTCTCTACACGTTTCACAGCCCTGGTCGAGGTGCGTCCGCAACTCCTCCCCCTCCGCCCCATCGAGAATTCCGAGGGCGGATAAGCCATAGACTTCAATGGGCAGACGATCGCAACGCATCAAACGGTCTCACCTATGAATACGAGCCTGCGGCAAATTTGGATGCGCTCGGCGTTCGTTCGATTTAGAATGGGAAAGGGGTACATCCGTGCGTTCGGCCATTCTCATTATTGCAGTTACACTTGTTTCTTCCGCGCAGGTGGCACCGAAGGCCACACCGGGGTTCGATCCGGCCGCGATGGACCTTAAGGTCGATGCGTGCACGGACTTCTATCAGTACTCCTGCGGAACGTGGCTTAAGAATAACCCGGTGCCCGCTGACCGGTCCACATGGGGCCGCTTCGACGAATTAGCCGAGCGCAATCGGGAGATTCTGCGCGCGATCCTGGAAGAAGCGTCCGCATCCGGCGCGGCGAAGCGCGATCCGGTCGCGCAGAAGATCGGGGACCACTACGCTTCCTGCATGGACGAGGGCACGATAGAGACCAAAGGGACTGCCGCGCTCAAACCGGACCTCGATCGCATCCGAGCCATCAAGGATAGGGCAGGCATCGCCGCGGTCCTTGCCGGTCTTCACGCGATGGGCGTGAACGTTCTCTTCAACTTCAGTTCCGGCCAGGACTTCAAGGACGCAAGCAAGGTGATCGCCCAAGCCGATCAGGGCGGGCTCGGACTTCCCGACCGCGACTACTACTTCAAGGAAGACGCGAAATCGGTGGACACGCGCAAACAGTACGTGGAGCATGTCCGGAAGATGTTCGAACTTGCGGGCGACGCGCCGGAGACGGCGCAGTCGAGGGCGGCCGTCGTCATGGAGATGGAAACCGCGCTCGCCAAGGGAGCGCTTGACCGCGTTTCGCGGCGCGATCCGGCCAATCTCGATCACGTCATGAGCCGCGAGGAGCTAATCAAGCTGAGTCCGTCCTTCGGCTGGGCCAGGTACCTTACCGCCGTCGGCGCAGGATCCATGAAGACGCTCAATGTCGCGGTCCCCGCCTACATGAAGGCCATGGAAACGCTCATCGCTTCGCGCCCCGTGGCGGATTGGCAAACTTACTTCACGTGGCACCTGCTGCATAACTCCGCGCCGCTGATGCCGAGCGGATTCGTGTACGAGAACTTCAAGTTCTACGGCAAGACGCTGACCGGGGCGAAGGAACTGCGCCCGCGTTGGAAACGATGCACCGATCTCACGGACAACGAACTCGGCGAAGCGCTCGGCCGGAAGTACGTCGAGCGGACTTTCGGAAAGGAAGGGAAGGATCGTACCTTGAAGATGGTCCACGCGCTTGAGACGGCGCTTGAGCGCGATATTCGAGACTTGCCCTGGATGACTCCGGATACGAAGAAAAAGGCCCTTGAAAAGCTGCACACCATCGCGAACAAGATCGGCTATCCGGAGAAATGGCGTGATTATTCGCCCGTCACGATAACCAGTGGCGACGCTCTCGGCAACTCCGCGCGGGCCAGCCGCTTCGAGTTTGAACGGCAACTCGCGAAGATAGGCAGGCCCATCGATCCCATGGAATGGTTCATGACGCCTCCAACCGTGAACGCCTATTACGACGCGCAGATGAACAACATCAATTTCCCCGCGGGGATACTGCAACCTCCTTTTTATGACAACAAACTGGACGACGCGGTAAATTTCGGCGGCATCGGCGCCGTGATCGGGCACGAGCTCACTCACGGCTTTGACGATCAAGGTCGCAAATTCGACCCCAGGGGGAACCTGGCGGATTGGTGGACCGAACAGGACGCCAAGGAGTTCGAGAAGCGCGCCTCCTGCATCTCGGATCAATACGCCGGATACTCCGTGCTTGAAGGCGTGAAGTTGAACGGAAAGCTCACGCTCGGCGAGAATACCGCGGACAACGGCGGCTTACGGATCGCCTACATGGCATTGATGGATTCGCTCGCGGGCAAAACCGCTCCGAAGATCGACGGCTTTACGCCCGAGCAACGGATTTTTCTCGGGTGGGGACAGATCTGGTGCAAGAACTCGACCGATGAAGCGCTGAGGCTGCGCGCACAGACGGATTCGCACTCCGATGCCCGGTTCCGCGTGAACGGCGTCGTTTCCAACATGCCGGAATTTCAGCAGGCATTTGGGTGCAAGGTAGGGCAGCCGATGGTGCGCGAGAACGCGTGCCGCGTCTGGTAGCCAGCTTCCGCGCCGGACCAATCCGCGGGCCGCAACCGCTCCCCGATTTCTGGAAACCGGGGCGGGCGGCGGATCGCCGCTTGGTACTTGCCTTCCGTTCCCCGAAGGTTTGATTCCCGCCGGCATCGTCCGGACCACACCTTCGGGTACAATGTGTGCGTGCCTGAAGATTTTCTGAAAGCGGTGCCGCGCAGCAACCTCACCACGGACATTTGTCGAAAGATGATAGACCACGTGGTCAACGGCGATTGGGCGGAAGGAGACCGAATTCCGCCAGAGCGGGAGCTTTGCCAAAAGCTTGGAGTTGGGCGGTCGTCACTCCGGGAAGCGATGAAAGCGCTGGAGATCCTGGGCATGATCGAAATGCGAGTGGGGGAAGGAACCTTCATTTGCCCACGCTCGGATTTTTTGTCTCATCCGCTCTTGTGGGCGATCGCCGGAAGTGGTGTTACCGAAGCTGATGAGCTTATTGAAGCGCGGAAGCTGATCGAAGTGGAACTGGCTGGACTTGCTTCCGTGCGGTCGACACCGGAGGACCTTAAACAAATCGGCGTTCATCTGGATACGATGGAAACGTCGCTCGGGAATTCGGACGAATTTCTGGAAGCTGACATTGCATTTCACCTTGCGCTGGGACAGGCAGGCCATAACCGGATTCTATTAAACTCACTTCATCTGATTAGGAATTTGATGCAGCAATGGGTGCGCACGTCCCTTGGGCAGCACGCGTTCGTTGCCGAAGAGGCGCTCAGGCAGCACAGGGCTATTTTTATTGCGGTGGCCAAACGTAATCCGGCCAAGGCGCGTGAGGCGATGGAAGTTCACCTGGACGCTATGGCTGCGCACTTGAGGGCGGCCAAGAAGCCGTACGCGGTAGAGGGTAGAGATGGGCCCATCTCTTCCATGAGCAGTGAGCTGAATCCCGCGGTCTCCACGCCGGTCTCCCCAGGGAATACGGATTCGCAGGCTCCCGAGTCTACCAACCCGGCCTTAACCGGTTCCTGAAACTTCCGCACGGCTTCCTGACACGAACCGGTATCGGCGCCGAGTGCGGGCAGCCCGGCAGCCCAAGCCAATCCAGCATGCGCCGCCGGGACCGGACGGAAAGACAACTGCGCGTCGCCATTGCCGCTGGGATGCTCCCGGAAGTTCGTTCCTCGCGGCCACGTATCAAGGGGTGCGCAAACTGCGCTCGCCTGGCTCCATGTCAATCAGCGCTCAGCCCGGCGGCAGTTCGCGGGTATGGCCCGATGCCGAGCACGCAGTTAACCGGAGGCCGCCTCGCCGCACCCCAACCGCCCTTCATGGCGTGGCATGCCCCCGATGTCGCTCCAGCTTGCGCTGAAAGCCTGGGCGGCTCAGCACATCCGGATTCACAACGTTCGCCGGGGCCTGGCCTCTTCTGACGGCGAGCGCGCCCTCGCAATCGATACGTCCCATGTCGCGGAACAATTCCTCGGTCCAACCGATGGAGTGTGAGGTCACGATCACGTTATCCATCTGAAGCAGCGGGGAATCCGGGTCGAGAGGCTCTTTTTCAAAGACGTCCAGGGCGGCGGCCCGAATCCATCTCTCACTAAGAGCCTGAATCAGCGCTGCCTCGTCCACAATCGGACCGCGCGCCGTATTGATCAAGACAGCCTCGGGCTTCATCAGGCGAAGTTCGGGCGCTCCTATCAGGTGACGCGTCGCGGCCGTCAATGGGCAATTGATCAGGACGTAATCGGAGCGGCGGAGCAAGTCCTCCAGAGACACGAGCTCCGCATTCAGGGCACGGGTTTGTTCCGCGGTCACGAAGGGATCGAACACGAGAAAACGGCCGACATCGAAACTCGTGAGCAACCGGACGGCTTCTTTCGCAATATTGCCAAAGCCTATGGTGCCGATCGTCCTTCCTCGAGGTTCACGTCCCAGAGGCTGTGTGCTCTCCGCCCACCGCCCCTGCCTCAAGAGACGATCTTTTCGAACCAGGTTGTGAGACAACGCCAGCACAAGAAGGACTATGGATTCCGCCATCGGCCGCGTGACTCCCGCCGGCGTGATATAGACCGCGATGTCGCACGCGGTACAGGCACGGATGTCCACATTATCGTAGCCGACCCCGCACCGCCCGATGGCGCACAAACGCTCCACGCCGGCGAGCGAGGCCTCCGATACGCGCGGCTTCAGCGAGATGAGAACGTCAATCCCCTGCAGTTGTTCGGGCGTGTACTCCGGATAATATTCACTCAGAAACCGATGCTCAATTCCGGGGTCGGAATCCAGAACGCTCAAACCGATATCGGGAAAAACGAGCTGCCGGCTGTCGTCCAGGAAATCGGCCGACAGGCCAACCCGGAATACCTCACTTCGCATGATTCACTACGCGCCTCCGTTCCACTGGGCCTCGCCCGAGCAATAACTCGGGTCCACCACCGTTCGTTCAGGTTCGCTCCCGGCATAGACCCAGATCATGGCCATATCTTTATCTGAACGATTCAAGAACCTGTGAACACGGCCTACGGGCACAAATGCCGTGTCGAGGCCGCTCAATCCGTACAGATTCCCTTCCACCAAACAAACCGCCTCCCCAGAAACGATCGTAATCGATTCGTCGAACCTATGGAAGTGGCACGGCAACGAGGCGCCGGGACGGAACACGCCGTAGCCGCCGCAGATACCGGCCGCTCCGAAGCGCGCCGCGAACAAGTCGCGAAAGAAGGCTCCTTCAGAAAGCTCATATACCTCGGCGGCGGCGAATCGGCGAATGGATTCGGGGTCCGCCGGCCGTGGTTGGCCGTAACCGCAATCGACAACCCGAAAGGCGTCGTTTACGAACTCCCGGCTCGGAACCGCGGTCGCAAAGGCGTACAGCGCAACCATGGATGAACCGGCGGCGGGAGCTACCCGGTGCGCGATGCCAGCGGGAACATGGATGCAGTCGTACGGCGCAAGTTGGTACGTTCTCCCTTCCGCGGCCACCACGGCTTCGCCGCTAAGGATCGTGATCACTTCGCTGCAGCGGTGCGTGTGGTAGGGCAGCTCCGACTCCGGCTGGAACGTGGCGGTTCCCGTGCTGAACGCGGTCGCGCCGCACTCACTCGAAACAAATTCCCGCAGTTCGATACCGCGGAGGGGAATGGAAAGAGGCGCGCAGCTGCCTGAGACAATTCGTTCTCTCACTCGCGTTGGGGAAGCAGACTGTGGGTCTTGTACCGTCATGGGAGTCTCCAGGCCGCACCATTGATGCGGCGAATACCGGACAGATGCCGCTGTAAACGAACCGGGTTGTTTGGGGCTAACAAACCTCGGGCCAATTCAGTCATATTCAGTCCGCCACGCGGGAAGCGGCCGGAAAAATTTCATGAGATAACTGCCGCGCATAGAGAGCGGCTCCGCGACGCCCAGGGCCTTTGATCCTGGCGAGCCTGCGCTGCGTTTTCTTGGGGAGGACGCGCAAAACGACCTCGCTCGGCGCGACAGGTCCGGCGGGTCCTGTCTTCGTTCGACGCCGCGCGGCGCAGCCCTTGCTTTGGATGAGCCGCTTTCCCGGCATCGAGGAGGGCGGTTCGCGCCATGGTTCAGGACGAAGCGCCCTACCATCCGCGCTGGCTCTTCCTGCGCAAGGTAGGGAACTGGTCTCGCTATCTCCACTATACATCAGACCAACAGACCGCAAACCCGAGTATAGTCGGCTTCTAGAACGGTCGTCAACAGTTTATTTAACATTTCTCGACTGTTATTGGTCTGATAATCGTATTGACACATTTCCAGTTCTCAGATATCATGGTCCTCGGCTCCGTGTCGGAGCTCGATTTGAGGAGGCTTATGATGTTCAACGATTCCGCGTTCCGCTCCGGTTTCACCGTGCTGAGAGGCGCAGCCAGCCTTGTGTTAGCGATCTCCATGGCTACGCTCCCGGTAGCCTTGTATGGTCAGACTACGGGCACCATCCTGGGGCAGGTTTCCGACCCGGTTGGGGCCGCTGTCGCCGGAGCCACCGTCAAGGCGGAGAATCTCGGTACCGGCCTCGGACGCACAGCGTCGACGAATACCGATGGCGTCTATCTGATCCCCGCACTGCCGACCGGAACGTACAAGATCACGGTTGAGACGGCGGGGTTCAAGGTATTTACCCAGACCGGTATCTCGCTTCAAGTTGGACAAAACGCCCGCGTGGATGTGGCCTTGGCACTGGGAACCGTCAGTGAATCGGTGGAGGTTACCGGGGCGGCGCTGAGCGTCGATACGCAGTCCACAACCATCGGCGCAACGGTCGACAACAGGCGAATCGCGAGCATCCCGCTCAACGGGAGAAATGTCTTGGCGTTAGCCCAATTGCTTCCCGGCGTCGGAACTGGAAATCTTCCTACGGCCTATACGTTCAGCCGTTCAGGGCCCACGATCAGCATCTCCGGCAGCCGGGTCAACCAAAACAACATCATGCTGGACGGTACAACCTTGATCGGCGCCATGGGAAACGTCGGGCAAAACCTTCCCTCGCCCGACACGCTGCAGGAGTTCCGCGTGCTGACCAATACATTCAGCGCGGAATACGGTCGCGCTGCCGGCGGAGTGTTCCTCGCGATCACCAAATCCGGCACAAACGAGGCACACGGCGGCCTCTGGGAGTTTCTGCGAAACGACGCGCTAAACGCGCGCAATTTCTTCGCCGCCGGAAAGCCATTCTTGCGGCAGAACCAGTTCGGCGCCAGCGGCGGCGGGCCAGTGGTCCTGCCGGGTTACAACGGTAGGAACCGGACGTTTATATTCGGCTCGTACCAAGGGCTCCGGATCCGGCAACAGAGTCTCATCACCACGTTTCCGCCTAGCGTGCGCGAACTGGCAGGCGATTTCTCGGGGCTGACACAGCCGATCATCGATCCGCTCAACGGTCAGCCGTTTCCCGGAAACATGATCTCTCCGACCCGCTTCGACCCACTCGCCGTGAACATCGCCAAACTCTACGTTCCGCCCGTTAACCAGCCGAACGGCAGCAGCGTGACCCTGCGTTCCATCCCGACCTCCGGAAACCAGTTCAGCGTGAAAGGAGACCACAAGCTGAGGGACGCCGACAACCTTTCTGTAAGGTACTACCGGAACAGGGAGGCACAGGGCAATCAGAGCGGCGGCGACGCCGAGGCACTTGCGGGCCCCAGGGCGAATACGGTCACAAGCTGGTCGGCTGCGGAAACCCACATCTTCAGTCCCGGATTGTTGAATGAATTCCGCGTTTCGTATACGCGGATCTTCAGCCTGTTTACGACCTCACCCCTCAACAAAACACCTCGCGAATTGGGGGCAAACTTCAACCAGGACGGCCCAATCCCCCTGGTGCCTAACGTCACGGTTTCCGGCCGGTTCGGCGTCAGCCCTAACTTCCCTCTGCCGGAGCCCGACGACCTCTTCCAGTACGACGAGAAGCTCGCGTGGATTCGCGGACGCCATTCTGTCAAATTTGGCGCGCAGATCATGCGCATCCGCCACCTCAGCCGCGGGCAATTCAACAGCTCGGGCGGCTTCACGTTCGATAGTTCTTTCACGCGGAACGCCATGGCGGACTACCTGATCGGCCGCCCCAGCAATCTGTTCATGCAGAGCCCGCTTGAAGATGCCTCGCGTAGTGGGAACTATCACTTTTTCGCGCAGGACGATTTCAAGCTGAATCGCCGCCTGACCCTCAACGTCGGTGTGCGTTACGAGCTTAATACGCCCTACGTACAGGTCCATGACTGGACGTCATCCATCCGGCCCTACGTCGGATGTACCGCCGATTGCGCCCGCTCCAAAATATTTCCGACAGCTCCCGCGGGACTGGTGTTTCCGGGCGATCCCGGCGTGCCTCGGGGCTTGATCACCACCGACAAGAATAATTTCGCCCCGCGCGTCGGTTTCGCCTGGGACCCTTTTGGAAAGGGCCGAACGGCCATTCGTGGCGCCTATGCGATCTTCTACGACTACACGGGAGCCATTGTCTCAGCAACGGTAAACCAGACTTTGCCATATGTGCTTCCGATCAGCCTGGACCCCCCGCCAAGCTTCAGCAACCCCTGGCAGGGAAGGCAGGACCCTTATCCGCACCGGCTTAATCCGGCGAACCCCTTGTTCATCTATCCCGTACAGGCATACTCGGTGAGTAAGGACTTTCGCGATGGGTACATTCAACAATTCAATCTGAACGTTCAGCATCAGTTCGGATCCAATTGGGTCGTCCAAGTTGGTTATTACGGCCGGCTTGGACGCAAACTCTCGGCGAATCATGAAGGCAATCCGGCGATCTTTGGTCCTGGCGCGACGGCGGCGAACGTGCAATCGCGGCGTGCTTTCCTGCCTCAGAACTATGCCAGCATCGGGTTAATTACGTCGGACACGAACGCCTCTTACAACGGCCTTCAGGTGAGCGTGGAAAAGAAGTTTTCTCGCGGGTACACTCTGCAGGGGGCGTACACGCATTCGCGGTCCATCGACGAACGGTCGCGCTTCTCCGTGGACGGCGCGAGCGGAGCCAACCCATTCAATTACCGGAAAGGCGACCGCGGATTGTCGGATTTCGATCAGCGAAACATCCTTGCTCTCAACGGCGTTTGGGAGATCCCATTTCTTGCGCGAAAGGGCCTGCTGACTACAGCCTTCGGCGGCTGGCAGTTGGCAGGTACCGTGCGGGTAGCGAGCGGATTCCCCTTTAATCCAATTGCGGGATCCGATGTGGCACTCGCGGGCGGAGGCCGCGGTTCGACGGCACAGTTCCCCGACGTTGTCGGCGACCCCCGGCTCGACACCGGGCGCGAGCGGAAGGACTTGGTACTCGCCTACTTCAATAAGGCTGCGTACGCCCGTCCGGTCACGGGGCGGTTTGGAAACAGCGGACGCAACAACGTCATTGGTCCAGGTTTCTCGCAGACGGACCTTGCCGTCCTGAAGCGGTTCCAGATCCCGAGAGAGCGCCTCGGGCGATTTGAGTTCCGGTCGGAGATCTTCAATCTGCTGAACCAGGTGAATTTCGCCAATCCTAACAACAATCTTATTTCGCCGGCCTTTGGGCGGCTGCTCACCGCGCGTGATGCACGCATCGTTCAGTTCGGGCTGCGCTACGACTTCTGAGCGGAGGTCCTAACGCCGGGAAAAGCCGATGCCGGGCATGACGCGGGCCGTAGCTCTGCGGGCGCTTCCGACTGAAGGTCATCCTGCGCCCTCAGCCAGGATGCTCATCGTACCGTTTGAGTCGTCCCAGCACGCCGAAGCACCAGATGGAACTGAAACAACCGGTCGGGAGCAACTGATCAGCGCGCAAACCTGCCACTGTAACCTCCATCACGGCCGGCCACGACGGAGCCTGGCAAGTAAACCAAACAAGACCAACAAGACCTTGTGGCATTGACTTTGAGCTTGCGCCCAAATAGACTGGTCGCCAAGATTCGGTTCGAGAAAGTACACCAATGAGAACTGCTGCGATCCTGACCGCTTTCGGATGCCTGGCCGCCTTCGCCCAGGCTCCCACGGCTGAAATCACCGGAACCATCACTGATCAAAGCGGTGCCCCCATTTCCGGGGCGTCCGTCACGTTGACCAACCCTTCCACCAACCAGACGCGCGGCGTGAAAACCAACAACGCCGGCAGCTACTCGTTCCCGACGCTAGCGCCGGGAACGTACAACCTGCGTGCGGAATCCAGCGGATTCGGTTCACAGCTTCGCAATGCGCTGGAGATCCAGGTCGGCCAGGTTGCGCGGCTGGATTTCGCTCTCAGCGTAGGCAGCGTTTCTGAAGTTGTTGAAGTGCGCGGTGGCGCTCCGGTGCTGGAGACCGAAACGGCGAACATCGGAGCCGTCGTGGAAAACCGGCGCATCGTCGAGCTTCCGCTTAACGGGCGGAACTACTTGCAACTCGTCTCTTTGATTCCGGGAGCGACGACAAATGCCCGGCCTCCTGGCGTCGCGCAACTCCGCATGGGCGGTGCACGCAGTGACTTCACGGTGAGCATTAGCGGGCAACGGCTGGCTTTCAATCGCTATACCCTGGACGGCATCGAAAACACGGACGTGAATTTTGCCAGCTATCTGCTGCTGCCATCCATCGACGCCCTGCAGGAGTTCAAAGTTGAAAGCGGCGTATTCCAGTCGGAGTTCGGACGCGGCACCAGCCAGATCAATGTCTCGACCCGCGGCGGCTCAAATCAATTCCACACGGTCTTGTTTGAATTCCTGCGCAACTCCGAAATGGACGCGAAGAATTTTTTCGATCCCGCGAACCGGCCCGTTCCCGCGTTCAAGCGCAACCAGTTCGGGTTCACGGTAGGCGGTCCGGTCGCGATTCCGAAAGTCTTCAACGGCAAGGACAAGCTTTTCTTCATGGCGAACTACGAAGGTCTGCGGGAGCGGAAGAGTCTCACTCAGGTGGCCACCGTGGCGCTGATGCCTCAGCGGGGAGGCGATTTTTCGGCCTTGCCGCGGACGATCTTCGATCCGGCGGCGCGAGCCTATGACGTCCGCGGACAGGTGACCGCCGTCTCTCCTTTTCCAGGAAACGTCATCCCAAGGGCCCGCCTGTCTCCGGTGACAACGGCGGTGTTCCAAAAATACGTGCCCGCCCCCAACTCAAGCACGACAACTGAAGCCGGGTTCTTTGTGAATTCCGAGGGGCGCAACTCGAATGCGAATCAACTCACCACAAGACTTGACTTTGTCGCGAATTCCAACGACACCTGGTTCTTCCGTTACAGCCGTAACAAAGACGATGGTTACGTGCCGGCGATTTTACCGGACCAGGGCAACAATGTCGACGTGCTTGTGCATCACGGGGTATTGGCCGATACCAGGGTGTTCGGCGCTAACAAAGTGAACGATGCCCGATTCGGGCTTGTGTACCTCTCCGCTGCAAACATCCAGCGGCACGCGTTCAAGGATAATATCGTGGGCCAACTGGGGATCAAGGACATCCCGTCGGCGTCGGTGCCTCTGTGGTACGGGATTCCGGTATTCAACGTGACGGGGTTTTCCCTTATCGGCGATTGCAGCGACTGCCCCTGGACCGGTTGGAACACCACGCTCCAGTTTCTGGACTCCTTTTCCTGGACCAAGGGAAAGCATAGCCTGAAGATTGGGGGAGATTACCGGCGGGTTCGGTTCAACAATGCGGTGCCGGGCCGTCCGCGCGGACGGTTTGGATTTGACGGCCGCTACACGCAAAGTCCGCTGGCGCCCAGCCGTTCCGCGACGGGTTCGGCAATCGCCGATTTTCTATTGGAAGGCATCACTAGCTCTGAAACCCTGGTGGGATCCCCGGTGTCAAGTTTCCGGAATTTTCACCTCGGCCTGTACCTGCAGGATACCTGGAAGGTGACGCCGAAGCTTACAGTGAACCTCGGCTTGCGATACGAGAACGAACCGCCTTGGCTCGACAAGCATGACGCCATCGTCAACATGGACTACCGCTGGGATCATTCCATCACGCCGGCATTTGTCAGGGCAGGTACGGGCAACCTGTACGAAGGAAACCCTGCGCTGCAATCGCCAACCACCGTGGCGCAGGTACGCGACGGGCGATTCGGCAGGCACTTGGCGAAATGGCAGAAGGCGGATTTCGCGCCACGTTTGGGGATTGCCTACTCCCTGACGCCGAAGACAGTCATCCGAACCGCGGCGGGCATCTACTATGTGCGGGAAATCTCCAACTCGGATTTTGAAGTCGTGAGAAACCCGCCGTTCAGCGCGCAGCGGGGCGAGCAGGCTCAAGCGGAGGTCCCTAATTTGACCTTTCAACGCCCGTTCGTGCAGCCAGTCAGTGTGCCGACGTTCGCGCTGGCGGTGCAGTACAACGAGCCGACAGCGTACGTGGGCCAGTGGTCGTGGGGCCTGCAGCGGCAGTTGACGCCGGACACAATGGTGGAGGCAACATACATTGGCGCGGCCGGCAACCACCTGCGGCGGATGCAAATCTATAACCAGGCGGCTCCTGGGCCAGGGGACATCCAGCCCCGGCGGCCGTTCCCCCAGTTGGGCACGGTGCAGACGGTGACGGGCGCGAGCCATAGCACCTATCACTCGCTTCAGTTGAAAGTCCAGCGCCGTTTCTCTGGCGGACTCACGGTGTTAGGGTCGTTCAGTTCCGGGAAGTCGATTGACAACGGCAGCTCGATCCGCAACACCGCAACTGAAACACTGACGCCAAGCAATGACTATGATTTGCGCCTGGAGCGTGGTTTGTCGGGCTTCGATTTCCGCCGCCGGTGGACCACTTCATGGCTCTACGAAGTGCCGGTCGGGCGCGGGCGGCGTTTTCTCGGCAGCGCAAGCCGAGCCGTGGACGGCGTGCTAGGGGGCTGGCAACTAGGGGGAATTCTTACATTCCAGGACGGCTTCCCGCTGACCGTGTACTG
>SHUI01000230.1 GCA_009697455.1 Bryobacterales bacterium | reverse complement strand
TGAGTGTTAGCAACGACGTCACTTGGACTAAGGGCTCGCACACGTTGAAAGCCGGTTTCTTCTACTCCAAGGACGATTGGTGGGGCGGCGGCCAGCACCGGCCCAACGGCAATTTCAATTTCGGCGCCGGGACCACTTCAGTTCCCGGCGACAGTTCGGGAAATTCCGGCCACGGATTTGCCTCTTTCCTGCTGGGGCAGGCGGACACGTGGGGCCTGGAAACACCGCGCGCGGTGATCCAGAAGTATAAGTACTACGGCGGTTTTTTTCAGGACGACTGGCGCATCAACAACAAGCTGACCCTCAACCTGGGTCTGCGCTATGAGTACACGACTCCGGTTGGTGGCGGCGCTGTTCTCGACGTCAAGGACTGGTCGGATTTCGGCAGTTACGGCACAGCCGTGGGCTTCATGAACTTCGATCCCACGGTGCCGAATCCTAAGTTCGGAGGAATCCTAGGCTCCACGCTGTATACCGGGAACTGCCCGGAGTGCACCGGAAAGGACGCGTTCACGAGTTACAGGAAGGCGTTTTCGCCGCGGCTTGGTTTGGCGTATCAGGTCGCATCCGGCACGGTGATTCGCATGTACGGCGGGAAGTCTTACGGTGCCGTCAAGACCACTGGCGGCAGCACCCACTTCCAGGGGCTGATTCTGAACAGCACCTACTCAGCGGGCAGCTCGCTTCCCGCCTACACCTACTGGAATATCGACCAGGGACTTCCGGCATGGACGCCGCCTCCTTTCCGCGGTCCGGCCACCGACGCCGGAGGAAGCACGTACCTCTGGCAGAATCCGGATTCCGGCCGGCCGCCGGACTTTTATAGCTGGAACATCGACATCCAGAAGCAGTTGCCGAGCAACCTGGTGGCGTCGGTCGGCTACACAGGAACCAAGGGCACGCATCTCTCCTCGGCCATCCTGCAACTGAACCAGATGGATCCGAAGTATTTCAAACAGTATGGGCGCGATCTGCTAAACGGCTCCGCCACGTCGCCCGCGGCGGTAGCCGCAGGAATCAAGCTTCCCTATGCCGGCTTCACGGGGACGGCATCCCAGGCGCTCAGGCCGTTCCCGCACTATGGCGCCGTGGAGACCAACAACTCCTCGGTAGGCGAACGCTCCGGCGACTCGACCTATAACGCCGTGATCGCGAAGCTGGACAAGCGTTACTCCTCCGGCTTGACTCTACTTTCCAGCTATGTGCTCTCAAAGATGTTCTCCAATTCGGAGAACGCCCAGTCGGTGGGACGCGACAACACATTCCAGGTCGACCATTACAACCGGAAATTGGGAAAGGGTCTAAGCCTCGACGACCAGACCCACATGTTCCGCCAGGCATTCAGTTATGAGCTGCCGGTCGGCAAGGGCAGGCACTGGGCAGTGAGTGGGCCGCTGGGCAAGGTTGTGGGAGGCTGGGGCGTAGCCGGCTTCCTGGAGTACTCCTCGGGCACCCCGAGGGTGGTTGCGCCGGGCGTTTCTTCCATCCCCGGCGGCGCCGGTAACCGCGTTTTCATCAGCTCCTACGACAACTGGCGCGCGCCAATTTCGGGTTCGAAATTCGATCCTTTCAAGGATGTTTGGTGGAACAGGGCAGCGTTTGGCGTGGACGCCAGCGGACGGCAAATGACCTCCGCTGAGCTCCTGCTCGCGGGCATCGGCAACGCTTCCAAGAACAACCCACATGAGCGCAGCCCCTGGTTCCTGAACGAGAACATCACTATGTCGAAGATCATCGACGTCACTGAAAAGGTGAAGTTCACTTTGCGCGTCGAGGCGTTCAACCTTTTCAACCGCGTGCGCATGGGAAATCCGGACTCTACCGTAACTTCGGCGAATTTCGGCCTTATCCGCAGCCAGGGAAATGACCCGCGACGCATGCAGTTTGCCGCGAAGATGACGTTCTAAGAAGCTTCTCGCGCGCCTGCGCCCGGTTGTGCCACTTGGCGGGTGGAGAGCTGGAGCAAATCCAATTCCTGCCCGGCCACGCATCGGTTCAGACGACAGAGCGTTACCTGGGCTGCAAGCAGAAACTCCGCCATCCGGTCAACCACAATCTCGGCCTGGAAGACCCCCAACGGTCGCTGCCCCACAAGCCGACTTCGAGGGTGTTTTGCGGCGCAAATCCGCGGTTTGCTCGTTACCCGCCAAATGCGATAGCCTCCGCGCGTCGAACACATGCCCATGCCCGGTTTTCTTATTTCAAGCTACGATAGACCATGCGATTGCTTCTTTCTTCAACAATCATTGTCTCTATGACTTTCACGCTATCTGCTCAAGCGCCTACGCAACCGGCCATGACTTTGACCATTCCCGGATTTCCCGACGGCGGCCAGATTCCCGTTAAGTTCAGTCAGGCCGCTCCGGGCGTTGCCGTCGGAGAGGGTACGTCGCCGGCGATGAGCTGGGCCAATGTGCCCGCTGGCACGCAGAGTTTCTTCCTCCACATGCACGACATGGATCTCGCCCGCAACAAGACTACTGACGATCAGGCACACTGGGTCCTTTGGAACATTCCGGCTACCGCGACCGGCTTGCCCGAAGGCGTACCCAAGGGATCGCAATTGCCCGACGGAAGCTATCAGATCAGCGCCACAGGACCCATGTACCGGGGGCCAGGAGCCGGGGCGAAAGGTCCGTTCCACCACTACGTGTTTGAGCTCTACGCCTTGGACACCAAGCTGGACGTGAAACCATCGGCCGACGCTTTCGAGACGCGCGCCAACGTGCTGAAAGCAATTCAGGGTCACATCCTGGCAAAAGCGGTCTACGGCGGCCTGTTCCGGCGGCCGCAATAATCACCAGGAAATCCAAAATCGGGATCGGGCGATTCTTTGCAATTATCGACGTCTCGCCGGTAGCAAGCAAATCGCCGCCGATACGGCGGAAGGACAGCAGTCGCCGGTCCCCGTGATCTTCCTCGAAAACTTCTTCGACGAGTTGCGGCCGAAAGTGCCAGGCGGACAAATAACGTCGTGTTGCCGGTGGATGCAGGAATTCCCATAACAGCGCTGTTCTGCGGGGTTTGGCCGGATATTCGCGCGGCGCAGGCGCCGTGGCCGTGAAGCCGTCGCAGTCCTTCCTCGGCAACTCTGGTTGCTCTGGCCATGGCGGTCCGAGGTTCGCCTGACCGGACCTCGCGTGACTCAAGCTCGGATGCCTGCGGCCAGTATCGCCTTTCTCCGGGAGTGGAAGCCGTTCTCGCAACACAGTTTTGCGACGTGCGATTTGGAACACAACCGCCCCGTAAGAGCCGCGTCGTCGCGATCTGGCGCCAGTTAAGCTATCCTTTAGACTTCTGCATGACACGCGTCCGCTTTGCCCCCTCGCCCACAGGTTACCTTCATATAGGGGGCGCTCGAACATTCATCTTCAATTGGCTGCATGCCCGCCACCGGGGCGGCGCCGTCGTTCTCCGCATCGACGATACGGACGTCGAACGCAACACCCAGACCTCTCTCGATTCCATCCATGAAGGTCTCCAATGGCTCGAACTGGGCTGGGACGAGTTCTATCGTCAATCCGACCGCCTCGATCTCCATCGCCGGGCCGCCTGGGCTATTTTCGAAAAGGGGCTTGCCTATCGCGACTTCACGCCTGCTTCTACGGCGCTCGAGAATCCAAGCGCAGGATGGCTATTTAATCCGGGTATGCGAGAACTCACGCGCGAGGAGAGCGATCGGCGGGCTAAAGCCGGCGAACCCTTCGTCCTGCGCTTCCGCGTGCCGCGCGACTCACGCCGCGAGATCGTTGTATCGGACCTGGTCTACGGGACCGTGAGCAAGTCCACCGGCGACCTCGAGGATTTCGCGCTGCTGCGCTCGAACGGTATGCCGACCTACCACATGGCCTCTTGCGCCGACGATGCCGATCTACGCATCACGGACATCCTGCGCGGCCAGGAACATCTGGCGAACACGTTCAAGCACGTGCTGATCTTCGAAGCGCTTGGCGTCGAGGCGCCGAAGACGGCTCACTTGCCGCTGTTGATGGCGCCCGATGGCGCAAAGCTATCAAAGCGTGTCCATGGCCCGGTGGTGAGCGTTACAACTTATCGTGACGCTGGTTTCCTGCCGCATGCGTTCGTGAACTTCCTTTCCTTGCTCGGATGGTCGCCAAAGAATGACCGCGAAAAGATGTCGCGCGACGAGCTTGTCGAGCTGTTCACGCTCGACGGCATCAACCGCAGCAACGCAATCATCAATTTCACCGGCGAGGACCCCTTTGATCCCAAAGCCGTGTGGCTGAACGCTGAGCATCTCCGGGCGCTCGATGTCGATGACTTCGCGCGGCGATTGATGCCCTACGCCCAACAAGCCGGGTTTACGAATGCCACGCCGGAGAAGCTTCGCGCCATCGCTCCGCTCATCCATGAGCGAATTCGTTTGTTGCACGATGTGGGCGCCGTCGCCGATTTCTTCTTCACGGAACTGCGGTCGTACGATCCCGCGGAATTGATCCCGCAAAAGGGGGATGCCGCCCGGGCTGCGCAGGCGCTCCGTAAGTCGAGGGAAGTTCTGTCAACTGTGTCCGCCTTCGATCACGCAACGCTCGAGGTGGCGCTTCGCACCGCCGCCGCTGAACTCGGGTTGAAGGCGGGACAGATGTTCCAGCCCATTCGCGTCGCCGTATGCGGGCGCAAGAATGCGCCGCCGCTTTTCGAAACGCTCGAGGTGCTAGGGCGAGACACCGTGTTGACCCGTCTCGATTTTGCTTTAGGACTTGTTTCATGAACGACGCCGATTCTCCCCGAACGAATTTCATCCGCGACTTGATTCTCGCCGGCAATGCGAGCGGCAAACATGGCGGACGTGTTCACACGCGCTTTCCGCCCGAACCCAATGGCTACCTGCACGTCGGCCACGCCAAGAGCATCATGCTCAACTTCGGCCTCGCCGAGGAGTTCGGGGGCAAGTGCAACCTGCGCTTCGACGACACCAATCCCACGAAGGAGGAGACAGAGTACGTCGAATCGATCATCGAGGATGTGAAATGGCTGGGAGGCGATTTCGGCGACCGGCTCTTCTACGCATCGGACTACTTCCAGCAGCTCTACGACTGGGCCGTCGACCTCATCAAGAAAGGCAAAGCCTTCGTTTGCGATTTGAGCGGCGACCAAGTGCGGGAGACACGGGGCACACTGACCGAAGGAGGACGGAACAGTCCTTATCGGGATAGAAGCGTCGAGGAGAATCTGGACCTCTTCGCGCGCATGAAAGACGGGGAGTTTCCCGACGGCTCGCGCATCCTGCGCGCCAAAATCGACATGGCGTCGCCGAATCTCAACAAGCGGGATCCCGTCATGTACCGAATCCTGCGCGCCGAGCATCACCGCACGGGCAATCGTTGGTGCATATATCCCATGTACGACTGGGCGCACGGTCAGTGCGACTCCATTGAAGGCATCACCCACTCGATCTGCACGCTCGAGTTTGAAGATCATCGGCCACTTTATGACTGGTATCTCGATCAGCTCAGCGTGTTCCATCCACAGCAGATCGAGTTCGACCGGTTGAACTTGACGTACACGCTAATGAGCAAGCGCAAGCTGCTGCAACTCGTGCAACGGGGCGTGGTGGAAGGCTGGGACGATCCCCGAATGCCGACCATTAGCGGGATGCGCCGGCGCGGCTATTCGCCGCAAGGTCTGCGCACTTTTGCACGCAATCTCGGCGTGTCCAAGACGACCGGCCTTACGGAATTCGAGATGCTCGAATATTACATCCGGGAGGATCTGAATCGGACGGCTCCGCGTGTGATGACGGTCTTGCGCCCCCTCAAGCTGGTGTTGACGAACTATCCCGAAGGCCAAGCGGAGTTCTTGGAAGCCGTCAACAACCCTGAGGACGCGGATGCGGGCAAGCGATCGGTGCCCTTTGGCGGCGAACTCTGTATCGATCGGGAGGACTTCCGCGAGACGCCTCCCAAAGGCTACCACCGTCTGTATCCAGGGAATGAAGTCCGGCTGCGGTATGGCTATATCGTCAAGTGTCACGATTTCGTGAAAGACCCGGCCACGGGCGAGATCACGGAAGTTCACTGCACATACGATCCAGAGACGCGCTCTGGTCATCAAACGCGGAGAGTGAAGTCGACCATTCACTGGGTTTCGGCAGCGGAGGCGATTCCGGTTGAGGTTCGGCTCTATGACAAGCTGTTCACCGCCGAAAATCCAAATGAGACGCCGGATGGTCAGGATTTCACGATGTACTTAAACCCGAAATCGCTCGAAGTCGTGCAGGGGAAGGCCGAGCCGTCGCTGGCGAATGCCCGGCCTGGCGACCGCTATCAGTTCGAGCGTCTTGGGTATTTCTGCGTGGATAAGTCATCGAAGGCCGAGCGGCTCGTCTTCAACCGTACCGCCGAGCTACGGGACACATGGGCTAAACTTCAGAAGCGATTGTAAAGAGCATCGGTGGCGGGCAGACCGGGGTCCGGCAGGCCCCCCGAGTACAGGGTTTCCGCGAGAGTGCGGCCAGCCGGCGTGGCGCAAACACTCGTGTTTGCCGCGTCGGCACTCATGCCGACGCTCCGGGGGTGAGAAATCCCGGTTGGGCAACGTGGCGGTTGCGTTCCGTGCAAAATCTGAGAGATGAATTCTCAGAACGTGAGAAATATTCGAGGTTGCACCGGAGCTCGGCAGGCGAAACCGCCTGCCCCACCATTGGACGCCAATGCTTTAGCATCTAGCGCGAAAAGTCTGACAGTTTATCCCTCAAAATTGCTTCGTCAAGCCGCCGTAACAAGTTGGTTGATAACGTTCTGAATGGCGGCGTCGGCCTTGTAGTAGGCGGTTTCGATTTTGCTCTTGCTCTTGGGCTTGTGCTCGTGGTTGGGTTGCCGTTCAAATAGACTGTTGGCCAACGGCCCGCAGACCCGCTTGTGAAAGAGGACGAACATCAGGACGACCTTGGAACCCTTATCTTTGAGCCGATAGCAGTAGCGGTTCCCATCGCGCTCGACCAGTCCGTGCGCCGTCAGCTTCCGCAGATCATAACGAAGGGTCAGGGTATAGCTGGCCGGTTTCAGGTTGAAGGCCGAGAGAATTGCCTGATGAATATCGGCAGTGCGCCAGCCCTGGATTTGGGTGGCATGGTGCAGCAGGATCTCCTTGAGGCGCAGCATCCGGGTGTTGTGGATCTTAATGCCGGCGATTTTGGTCTTGCCCATCGTCACCGGCAGCGCCAGCCGTTGGAACAATGGAAACTCCACGTGCACGTTAAGCCCATGCGCCTCAAAACCGGCAAAGCGGTCGGTCACCGCAGTCAGCGTCTGACGCAGCTTCTCCAAATTATCAAGGCCCTTGTTGAGGCCGAAGTCCTTCATGCGATTCACTCACACTTCCAGCCTCACGAAGGTCGAGAACTTCTCATACATGCGCGCCACGGCGCTCTTGGCGTAGGCCCGCAACACATGGTGACCGTGATCGAGCTTCTCCAGCAGCGAATACAGCTTGCCGCCGAAGCGCTTGGTTTTGCGAAAGCCGAAGATCTGAGCGACCTTGTCGGCAGTGAGATTGAACAGTCCCATCTCGCAGCTTCGCTCGAAGATCCGATGGATGGGGGCGTTCCGCCGGAAGATGAAGTTCCGGCAGTACTCGGCCTGATTGATCGAATAGTCCCGGCGCAAGTTTACCGCGCCCGCTCTTTCTCGGAGAACTTCGGCCCCAGCAGCAGTGTCCAACGATCCAACCGCTTGCGGATGACTTCGGCCGTCAAGCGATCGGCGGCTTGCTGCAACGCGGCCGGATCGGCCACCCAGAGAAAAGCATTGTCGTCCTTGCGGAAGGCCACGCCCTTCTTCTTCAGTTCGTTCTCGATCCAACTGTGGCCGTTCAGATAGTACGTGGTCAGGAGCGGAAGATAGGTGCCGACGCACATCACCAACGGCCCCAGCACTTCATCCCGGATGTAGAAGTACAGGTGTGTGTACATCCGTCGCTGCCGCCGGATGATGCGGT
>SHUI01000229.1 GCA_009697455.1 Bryobacterales bacterium | reverse complement strand
TGGTTTGAAGGCAATATTCACGTTAAAGGTTACATTGAGTCCGTTGGCGCTCACGGACGCTAGTGCCGTGTCAACCGCACACCGGGAGTTCTCAATAACGCCAGCCGAACCTGCATAGTTTCCTGTAAGTAGCGTTCCTTCGTCATTGAATAAACTTACGATATTTGCGGACGGAGTGAGCCGGAGAAAGCAGGAACTCGTCCCTGTTGGCGTGGAATTGAAAATAATGTCGACGGAATCGATGTTGGCAGCTCCAGCGGCGTTGGAGAATACAAACGAAAACGTCTGGCTGCTCCCCGTTCCTGAAGACGGAATCACCGAAACCGTTCCCGGCAGGATCGTACTCGTATACTTGACCGCAAATGCGCCGAAGTGCCCTCCGTTGAACGTCTGCACGGCGTTCGAAAGCTGGAAATCGTTCGACTGGGTTTGCCCGGCGACATAGAAGGCCTCTGTTGCATCGAGCGCAATAGCGGCCGCCCTATCCGCCGCGGAGCCACCCAAATAAGTCGCGAAGTCAAGAGTGCCGTTGCTCGAAAACCGCGCGACAAAGGCGTCCAGCCCGCCGGCGTTGACCCCTTGAACAGCTCCGGGCGATGGAAGGTTTTTCGATGCCGTATACCCGGCAACGTAGGCTACGCCTCCCGCGGACACAGCTATACCGCCGCAATAATCCGCGCTGGCCCCACCGAGCAGAGTGCTGTACCCAAACGCCGTCCCCGTTGCGTTCAGCTTCAGAACAAAGCAGTCGGAGACGCCGCCAAAGGCTACCTGCGGCGCGTTTGCGCGGGGAAAATTGGACGAACTGGTGGAACCCGACACATAAATGTTCCCCGCTCCATCCACGGCGATGCCCGCACCCGCTTCCGGGTAGCCCGCCGTTCCCCCCGATCCGCCAATAAAGGTACCATAAGCGAATGTTCCCGTTGTGCCGAGTTTCACGACGAAAGCATCCTGGCTTCCGCGGTTTACCGGCTGTATCGCGTTGAGAACCGGGAAATTAACCGAGTCCGTTCCGCCGGTAACGTAAGCGTTGCCCGCGGCGTCGACGGTGATCGCCGCGCCCCGGTCGTCGCCGGTGCCCCCAAGGTAGGTGCTGTATACCAGCGCTCCAGCAGGACCGAATTTCGCCGCGAAAGCATCCAGTCCGCCGCGCGGCGTGCCCTGATACGCGGCAAGCGTTCGAAAGTTGTTCGAGTTTGTCTCTCCTGTCACGTAAGCGTTACCGGCGCTATCAACCGCGACACCGTTCGCGCTGTCGTCGCCGGTCCCGCCGAAGTAGGTGCTGTATGCCAGAGCGGTTCCGGCTGCGTTCAGCTTAGCGACCCAGCCATCCCGCCCACCTTCCAACGCCGCTTGGACGGCCGACAGGATCGGGAAATTGACCGAACTCGTCCGCCCGCAAACATAGGCAGCGCCTGCGCTGTCAACGGCGATCCCAAAGGCCCGGTCGTCGCCTCGACCGCCGAGATATGTGGCATAGACAAGCGACCCTCCGTTTGCGCTCAACTTGACGACAAAAGCGTCCACGCCGCCAAGGTTCTGCCCCTGCCGCGGATTCTGGGTTGGAAAGTCGCTCGATTCCGTCCAGCCCGCAACGTAGGCGTTGCCGCCTGAATCGACAGCGATGGCCGTCGCGGCGTCCAACCCGCTGCCCCCCAGGAATGTGCTGTAGGTCAGGGTTGGATCGATCACCAGTTGCAGATCGCGATCGTAGGGGCCGATTTCGAAGCCCACGGCGCCGTCGGACCGGACTTTGTACTGTCCTTCAACTTCCAGCCTCTTGCCTTCCCGCTCCTGGTAGATCACGGGCGCTTCTTCCCGCAAGTCGCCCGCACCAGTCGAAACCACGAGTGCGCCCTCGTCGTCCACTCGCACAGGGTGGCTATAACGCAGGCGAATTCGCGACGGATCCGACTGTGGCGCGACGATGAAATCCGCCTTAAGCAGCTTGCCGTGACCCTTGTAGATCGCGTCGATTCCTGGATACAGGTCCCGGTAAACGACCGAGGTGTGCGCCGCCATACCCGTGCGCCACTCCCGAGGGTCCGATCCAATTAGCAAATTGACCTTCCCTGGAAGGGTTCCGGTTCCCTCGGGAATCACTTGCCCTTCGCAGCCCTCGAATGATATACGTACGTCCACCCGCGGAAACCTGAGAACGAAGCCGCCCGCCTCGAAACGAGCGAGTGATCCCGGCAGCCGGACCACGTAGTTGGGCCGCTCCGATCCGCGGTCCTGTCGAACAAAGAAAATTGGGACGGGCTTTTCGGGCTCCCGCGCCTGAAGCGGGCCGAACACCCAAAGCGCGAACACCGAAAGCGTCGGAGCGAACCTCATGGTCGCTCTGTAGATCGGCTGAAACCGGCACGGGCATTAGGCCATTGGCATTCGGAAGGAGAACTCCGATCGGCCGGCTATGATTTCATGGTCGGCCGCCCTCATTTGACCCTTGCGTCGCGTCAGGTTAGACGCAAGCTAAACGGCCCGCTGGCGCCGAGCGCATCACCAGGACCACCTCCGGACCCTGGCCGCTTCGAGTCATCACCCTCGGGAAAGCCGGTCGGCACCTCGATAGGGCGTCGCGCCGTCACCCGCGCCTGTCCGCCAAGCTCCCCGTTCGCAGTGTAATAACTATTTTCCACGTTGATTTCAAATACCTTAGACTCACCCCGGCTCAGCAAAGCCGCTCTGGGCAGGTACAATCCGATCAGGGAAAAGGGAATTGGCCGCTCTCGGTCGCACAAGAATGTAATCTTGGCTCTCTGCGTCACCCAGCCGAAAACACATGATAATAAGTCGCTTACAAGTCGAATCGGATAGCATGACCCGCATTCCGTCTCGCGGGAACCGCCCTTGGCTCCGCAACCGCCCGCCAGAAAATTGGCGATCGCTCCGCTCGGATTCTCCCGGCCACCGCCCGAAAACGCAAAACAAATTCTCTGCGTCACCCAATGCCAAGTATCTGATAAAAAGCCGCTTGCAGATTCGTTTGGCGGTCCTCCCGGATTCTCCTCCGCCACGCCTCCCCCACCGGAGCGTGTTTTTTCGATTCGTCTGCTCGCCTCGGGCCGTCCAGACCGCGCGGCGTCCGGCTCTAAAACCGCCGCTTGGGAATTTGATAGCATGTCAGTTCATGCCAACCGGAGCCGAACTCTTCGTCAGTCAGATCAAGCATCTGGGAATCAAGCGCATTTTCACGCTGGTTGGGGACCATCTGAATGAAGTGCTCGCCGTCGCCGCGCGCGAGGGAATCGAGATCCTCGACATGCGCCACGAGTCGGGTGTCACGCACGCCGCCGACGCCTGGGCGCGGATTACGCGCAAGCCCGCTCTTTCTCTTGTTACCGGCGGCCCGGGCCACACCAATTCGCTCACCGGCATCGCCACCGCCCAACTCGCCGCGAGCCCGCTCATCGCCGTCAGCGGAAGCCGTGCGACGAGCGTCGCCGACCGCCAGGCATTTCAGGATATCGATCAGGTCGGTATGACCGCGCCAGTTACGAAGTGGTCCGCGCAGCCTTCGAGCGCCGCGCAGATTCCGTTCTACCTTGCCCGCGCTTATTCCGAGGCGAACAGCGGCCGTAAAGGCGCGGTCCACCTGACCATTCCGGTCGATCTATTCACGCAGGAGGGCGGGGCCACCGCCGCTCAGGTAACGCCCGCCGGAGCGAGCGAGGGTGGCGCAAGTCCATCTGACATCGAGCGCGCCATCGCCCTGCTTCAAGCCGCGGAACGGCCTGTCGTCATCGCGGGCAGCGGCGTGTGGTGGTCCGGCGCATCCGCGGAACTGCAAGGCTTCATCGAACACACGTCGCTCCCGGTGTACACCATCACAATGGCGCGCGGCGCGGTTTCGGACGAGCACCCGCTCTGCATGGGCTACGCCGATCCAGCGCTCAACCAAGCCGTCCACAGAGCGTTTCAGGAAGCCGACCTGTTCCTTGTGGTGGGCAAGCGCATCGACTATCGCCTGGCACTTGGCGGCGCCCGCCTCTTCTCTCCGAAGGCGAAATTCATCCAGATCGATATCCATCCGCAAGAACTCGGCATGAACCACAAACTCGATCTGGCGATTTGCGCCGACGTAAAGGCAGCCCTCAATGCGATGACAGAAGCTGCCGGTGCGCCGTGGTCTCCGAAGCCCTGGCTCGACCGCGTGCGCGGCCTCAAGCGCGACTGGCAGGATCGCGTCACCGCCATCGCCGCCGAACACAGCACTCCCATGCACCCGGCCGCTTTTTACGCGGAGTTGAAGAAGTGCCTGCCGCCAGATATTGTTTATTCCTGGGACGGCGGCGATTTTTCCCATTGGGGCCGTGTCACACTGCCCGCGACCGAGCCCGGCAAGTGGCTGCGTCTCGGCCCTCTCGGCACCATCGGGTCTGCCCTGCCCAACGGCATTGCGCTCAAGATCGCTCATCCCGATAGGCCCGTCGTTGTGATGACCGGGGACGGTTCTCTCGGCTTTTACATCGCCGAGATCGACACCGCCGTGCGCCACAAGCTTCCGTTCGTCATTATCGTGGGCAACGACGCCGGCTGGGGCCTGGAGCGGGAGTTGCAAGGCGAACTCTGCGGATCAACCGTCGCCTGCGAGTTGCGTTCCACCCGGTACGACATCGTGACGCAGGGCTTCGGCGGCGGCGGCGAAACCATCGAAACGCTGGAGCAGATCCGCCCGGCGGTTGAACGTGCGTTCGCTTCCGGCGTGCCGTATTGCCTTAACGTAATCATCCGTGGAGTCCGCTCGCCCTTCACCGACTGGCAAATCGCGGGCAAGAAGAAGTAGGACAATGATGATATGAACCGGCGCAGCTTTCTCTATTCGGCGGCGGCGACATCCGCGCTCGCCGCAAAGGTTGACGACCTGCCTTCGTACCGCACCGTCACTCAGCACAAGCCATCCGCGCAACCCGGAATGCCCGGCCTTTATCCCGGACGCGTGATCACCACGCATTCGGAAAAATCCATCGACACCGCGACGGAGAAAGTAGATGGGGATGTGGTCCGCGAAATGTGCACACGCGGCATGACGTCACTTACCGGACTCAAGGATCCGCGCGACGCCTGGGCCAGCTTCTTCACGTCCTCCGACGTCGTCGGGATCAAGGTGAACTGCTCGGGCGCACCGGACATCATGTCCACACCCGCCGTGGTCGCCGAGATCGTCCGTAATCTCAACGCTCTTGGCATCAAGCCCCAGCAGATCTGGATCTACGAGCGCTTCCTTGGCCAGCTTCAGAGCGTGCATTACGAGAAATGGGTGCCCGAAGGCGTACACATCGAAGCCGTGGAAAAGACGCGCCGGTCGATTCGCGAGTACGACCCCGCAACTTACGTGGAAGTCGATTTCTTCGGCGAAGACGACACCCGCTCGAACATGGTGCGCCTGGTTACCGAGCGCTTCACGAAGATCATCAATGTTCCGAACATGAAGGATCACGGCGCGTCGGGTGTTACCGGCTGCCTGAAGAACATCGCTTACGGCAATTTTTCGAATGTGGCCCGCTCGCATCGGGACGCGAAGACAAACACGCTTTCGTTCATCGGCACGCTCGCCGCGGTTGAGCCGCTGCGTTCGAAAACGGTGCTTCAGGTGATGGACGGGTTGCGCGGCGTCTGGCACGGCGGTCCGTTTTCGCCGAACCCGAAATACCGCTTCTATCCCAAGATGATTCGGTTTGGAACGGACCCGGTTGCGCTCGACCGCCTGCTCATTCCGGTGATCGAGGAGAAGCGCAAGGCCGAGAACGCCGTCTCCGTGTTCGACCGTTCGCCTTCAATCATCGACCCGCGCAGCCGTCGCGACAGTCCGAATAGGAACATCTTCATACGCGAACCCGGCCACATTGAGTTTGCCACGCGTTTCGGGCTTGGCGTTTACGATATCGCGAAGATCAAGGATACGAGAATCGAGCTGTGACACCCTTACTTCTAGCCGCCGCGAACTTCAGTGACGAGAGGCGCTGCAGGCTGTTGACCTTCATTCTTGGATCCGGCGTGAATCTTCCGATTGCCGCTCCGGAGCAGACCTCGGCCTGAGCCTGTGGGTTGCCCGTGGGTGGCGTCCGAGGGCCGTCAACACGGGATTCGACGGGCAATTTCAACTCGGAGCGATGCTGCGATAGTTCATGAAGCCATGCAGCAGTCGTCTCATTCAGGCACTCGATATGAGGCCACAGTGGAGTTTGGTCGATGAGTAAGAGCTATGGAACGCTCGTGAATGGCTGGGATCGCGTCTCCGCTTGGGAAAGGTCCTCTACTGATGGCGCGGAGTGCCGCGGCCATGGAAAGTCATGGAAGGAGTGGACGCTTGCAAAATGCGTCCGACCCGCATTATTACGGCTGATTTTGATATTCCGAGCGACGATGGAACTCGAAAACATGCTTCAAGCGCCCAAGGCTTCCGCAGCCTCTCAAAGAGAGTCGAATGCGCCGGATTTGAGTCATTCTCACTTTGCCGCGACACAGATAAAATTAGATAAAAAAATTAGATTTGACATTCATTACGGCCTGTGTTAGGGTCTGAGAAACGCGCGGTTCCGCGGTTTGCTATCTGGCCGGCGCGGAAGAGGGTCCATGCAGGATGTCGAGCGGGTTTCGGCATTTCGGTGTTCAGCGGGGCGTCCGCCCCACAGTTCAAGGGAGAATTGTATGAATTCAAAGAGTTGCTTTTGCGCAGCCATCGCCGCGGTCTTGCTGTGCGGCGTTGCCGTGGGCCAAATCGATCGTGGCAGCATTACGGGCCTTACATCAGACGCCACCCGGTCCGTTGTCCCGAACGTGGAGATCACCGTTCGCAACGAAGGCACTGGGATCACAACCAGCACCCGGTCCACAACCGAAGGAAACTACAATATTCCGGGGCTGCCAATCGGGCTCTATACGGTCACGGCGACGGTGCCCGGCTTCAAAATGTTCAAGACCAGTGGCATGCGTGTCCAGGTGAGCACCACCACACGTCTGGACATCGCGCTCGAAGTCGGCAGCGTTACCGAGACGGTGACCGTGGAGGCTTTCAACCCGCTGCTTCAGACCGACAGCGCCGAGGTCGGCAGCACGATCAACACCGAAAGATTCCTGGAGTTGCCCCTGAGCCTCGGCGGAGATATCCGGAACGCTTCGGATTTCATCCGGCTGCAACCGGGAGTGGCTGTCAGCAGCACGTGGGAAAAACACATCGCCGGAGGCATGTCATTTTCGGACGCCGTTTACTATGACGGGGCCGCCCTGAGCGTGACACCCGCCAATGACAAGCAATACAACCCCTCGGTGGACGCTATTGAAGAGTTCAAGCTCATCAGCGGCAACTCCTCGGCCGAATACGGACATGCGCTAAGCGGCATCACCAGCTTCACGCTGAAGAGCGGCACAAACCAGCTCCACGGCACGCTCTTCGAGTTCCTGCGAAACGACAAGCTGGACGCCCGAGGTTTTTTTGGCAGCACGAAGGCTGCCAGCCGGCTGAATGAGTACGGCGCGACCCTTGGCGGGCCCGTTTACATTCCCCGCCTCTACAACGGCCGGAACAAAACGTTTGTCTTCGGTTCCTTCTTCTCTTTCCGGCGACGCGGCGGGCAGCTCAATAATTTATCCACCATCCCGGTACCGGAGTTTCTGACTGGAGACTTCCGCCGCTGGCCAGATCCGATTTTTGATCCGCGTTCCAATCAGACGGATCCCGCCACGGGCCGGACGATCCGGACCGGATTTCCGAATAACATGGTCCCGGCCACCCGGTTGAGCCCTGTTTCCCGGAAGATCGCGGCGTTGTTGCCGTCTCCGCATCTTCCGGATCAAATTACAAGTAATTACATTTCTCCCTTGGTGAGTCCGCTGCAGGACGACGACAATTTCAGCATCAAAATGGACCATCAGATCAGCCCCAACCATAAGGTTTTTGGAAGCTTCATCTTTACAAACCGGCCGGCCATTAAGGGCGCGGCACCCAGCGTGCAAGGCGAAGCGGAGTCGCACAACTTGCAGAACCTCAATAGTCGTTTCTTCCGGCTGTCTGAGGACTGGACAGTGTCGAGCCGCACTGTCAACCACTTTGTGGCGTACGTAAACTGGATCGTCGATTTCAACAACAGCTTGTCCAAAGGCGGGAACTGGGGCCAGCGGCTTGGGATCACAGGCTTACAGGG
>SHUI01000228.1 GCA_009697455.1 Bryobacterales bacterium | reverse complement strand
GCAAGCAGTCGGGCATGTTCTGGACCGTGCGCGGAGCCAACGCGATCCTGGCCCTGAGGTGCGCTCAAATCAATGGCAGATTCGAGGAATATTGGGAGGCTCGGTGCGCTTGATTAACGGATTTTCATCACTTTAAAGTCGCACACCCGAAACGGTACTCAGAATCTGAACCGGAGCGAACCCTGCATCCGGCGGGCATCGCGGTCCGCGATCACAGCGCCCAGCCGGGCGTTTGTCTGCTGGCCGGCCGCATCGAAGCGCGTGGTGGTATCCAGGGAGAAAAATTGCGTGTGGTTGAAGGCGTTGTACATCTCCCAGCGGAAGATGAACCGGGCCCGCTCTTTCACGGGAAATTCCTTGAAGATGGAGAAATCCCAATTGTTGATTCCCGGGCCGCGGATCACGTCCTTCGGGGCGTTTCCACGGTTCCCGACCGCGGGCCGCGCAAATACATCCGGGTTGAAAAAGCGTGCGACCGTGCGCTCGCTCTTCGGCAGGTTCGCGTTAGCACGCACGTTCGGCCGGGCGCCGTCTCCGCCTCCCGTGATGTCGGCCCCCTCAACGGTGGTCAGGGAAACCCCATACGGCGCGCCGCTCGTAAAGCTGACCACTCCGGAGATTTGCCAGTTGTCGAATGCCTTTCGCACCAAAAGGTTGTTCCAGACCTTGCTCGCTCCCGGAACGTCCCACTGCCAATTGATTGCCAGGATATGAGTGCGGTCGAACGAGGATTTGCCGTAGTTCCAGATCCGCCGCGGCGCATAGGCCGCCCATTGGCCGTCATTAGTACTGGTAAAGTCCATTGTTTTCGACCATGTCCAAGCACCTCCGAATTGCAGGCCCCGCGAGAATCGGCGGTTCGCCTGAACCTGCAAGGAATGATAATTAGAGGTTCCGGAGTTGTCCTTGAAGTTGATCGAAGTGTAACCGGCGTAGGGCCGGAAGAAATTGTCCACCAGCGGCCGCCCGGTGGTCGCGTCCAGGTTGGCGGGCTGGAAACGCGCGCCGTACGGAATCTGGTTGATGTCCTTAAGTTGCCGCAGATGGCGGCCCAGAGTGCTAACATACGCAATATCGACCACGGTCTGATGCCCCAAGTCTCGCTGTACGCCGGCGCTCATGTTATAAATCGTCGGGGTTTCGTTGCTGATTGCGGCGGACGTAGTTGAAAAAGGCGAGAGCACACTTCCCGTGCTGATGTAGTCAGTGAGGCTTCCGTAGTACGAGAAGGGCGTGAATTGAGAGGGAGGATTTCGATTCGAGCCTCCGCCCCCGCCGCGGTTGCTGTAGAACATTCCCGCCCCGGCGCGGATCGCCGTTTTGCCATCGCCAAAGGGATCGTAAGCGAACCCGATTCGCGGCCCCCAGTGGACGCCCCGGTTGTTCACGAAGGCGCTGTTATACCCCGAGGTTCCCTGTAAGACGGTTCCGTTCACGATGTCGCCGCGATTGGGAACGATCGCGCCGATAAACGGCAACGGTAGTAACTGCCCGGTGAGAGGGTTGCGAGCCACGCGCTGGTTCTGCGGGTTCAGCGCCGGCTCGAACAGGACAACACGCTTGGATGGATCGTAACGGGCCGGGTCGAAGAAGGCCCCTTTTCCATCCCCTGAAAAATCCGGGATGAAATAGCTCAGACGGACGCCGTAGTCGAGAGTCAATTTCCTGCTTACTTTCCAGTTGTCCTGCGCGTACCATTCGAACGACCCTCCGCGAGCCTCGATGCCGTTGCGAGCCGAAGACTCCGAATACGAAGTGAAATTGCCCAGAATGGCGTTGGCGTAAGTATGGTTCGAGTCGCTCGAATTGTTGACGTCTCGCGAGAAGTCGAACTGTCCGGCATAGGTACTGTCCTTCCCTTCAGCCTGGCGTATGCGTTCGGCGTAGAAACCGAACTTCAGCGTGTGGGGGCCGCGGATCCAACTAAGGCTGTCGGTGAATGCGAACAATGTATCCGCTCCCACCTTGGGGAAGCGGCCATCCGTTCGCAATGCCGCCGCGTTCGGTATTCCACCAAAGATCACCCACGGAACAAGGTTGAACGGGTTGAGCTGCGGATTAAATTGCGGCAGAGTCAGGCCGATCTTCGACCGGTTTAGACGCTGCAGATCCTCCGGGAACGCACTCGGGGAGAGTTCTCCGCTGTTGTGAGCCGAAAGGGAAAATTCATGCACAAGATTAGGACTTATTACCTGTGTAAGATTGTAGGATCCGGAATCGTCGAAATACTTCGCCCGGACCGCGAGATAGCCCCAGGAGGGCCCGGGCTGTCCGCCTCCGAGGCGGTACCCCTCGTTGGATTCCCGCCATATCGATCCGCGGAAATACATGCGAATCTTCGCACTGGCGTTCAAGTCGATGCGGAACACCTCATTGTGTTTCCGGCTGGCGATGATTTCCTGGAAGTTGTAATTGTAGTTGCCTCGGGTGATCGACCGCTCGAGCTGGTTCGGCACTGGGAAGATCTGGAGAAGCTTCTGCCCGTTCGAATTCACGCGAGACGGCGGTACTATGTTGTTCGGGAAAGAGCCGCCCGATAGAGGGTCGCGAATGGCAATCAGACGGCCGTTTACGTCAAGCGATTGCGAGAAATCACCCGCCCTTTCGATCTGCGTCGGCATGGTGACCTGCACCAGGTTCTGTGGCGAATCGCCGCGCAGCGTCTCGTTCGAGAAGAAGAAGAAAAGCCGGTCTCGACTCGAGTTGAACTTGCCCGGCCAGTAGATGGGTCCGCCAATGGTAAAACCACCGGTTGCGTACCGGTAGCGGGGTTTGGCCACGCTGTTCAGGTTATTGAAGAAGCTGTTGGCATTGAACTGCTCGTGGCGCTTGTAAACGTAGCCCCCGCCGTGAAACTGCTGGGTGCCGGATTTCGTCACGGCGTTTACGATCGCACCGCCGCCTCGTCCGTATTCGGCTTGATAGTTGGTAAGCAACACCTTCACTTCCGAAAGGGCGTCCATGTTGATCGGGTTGTAGAGCGTGTCGGTGTTGCCAAGGTCGTTCATGGGCAAACCGTCGACGCTGAACGTGCTGAATTCGCCGCGCAAGCCTGCCACCTTCGGGCCTACGGTAATTCCGAGCATGTCGGTTGAGCCGGTCCCAGGAGCCGGGTCGTGAACGACGCCCGGAAGAACGCGCAGCAGGCTCAGAAAGTCGCGTGCCCGGCTTTGCACGGTCTGCATCTGATCGGAAGTAAGAACAGCGGAGCGCTCCTGACTCTGGGTCTGCACCATCGCGCCTCTCGCCGTCACCACAACCGATTCGGTGACGGCGCCAATCTCCAGTTGGAGATCGCCGATTGCCAGTCTTTCAGAGGCGGTGATGTTGTGATTTCTCCTCTCCAGGCGCTTCATTCCGGAGGACTGAACTATGACTGTGTAGGCGCCGGGCAAAACGCCCGGAAAGACGAAATCGCCCGTTTCCGACGAGTGCATTTCGCGCCGGGCCCCATTCGCCTCATTGACGATCGCAACGGTCGCGCCCACGATTGCCAGGCCGCCCGAATCGACCACCCGTCCGCTGATTACGCCCGAAACCGTTTGGGCTCGGGCGAGTCCGGTGAGAAGGAAAAGCGGCAGCAGCGCCGCGGAGAGTAGACCAGTAATGGTTCGCATCCGGACCCCCAATGTACCGCGGACAACCTATCACGAGATGGACCGGAAGTCAAGGCCGCGAATTAATTGAATTATTGAGAATTTGGGGCGGATGCGCGGCATGAGCCGGAGGTTATGCCGCGCGGCGGACCAGCCAAGACTCCTCGAACTTGCCCCTGAGCCGCCTGGTTGCGCTAATATTCAGTGGCCGATCCGGTAACGCTCGCTCACCTCTTCAGTTTACGAATCGCCATCCTGGAATTTAGAGGCCTGCGTTAGACCCACTCGAGCGCGCCCTTCTTGTACGCCCAAATGTATCCGACTATCAGTATGGCCAGAAAAACCATCACTTCCGCGACGCCGAACCAGCCGAGCGACCTGTACTTGACCGCCCAGGGGAACAGGAAGATGGTTTCCACGTCGAAGATCACGAACAGGATCGCGATGATGTAGAACCGAACGGTGTAGCGTCCACGGGAATCCGAGGCCGCCTTGATACCGCATTCATACGCTTCGAGCTTTGTCACGGAAGGCGCGGAAGGACGGATCAGCTTCGCCGCAATGATGGTCACGGTCGGAAACAGAATTGCGATGATGAGAAAAATGAAAATCGGAATGTAGCCGCTCGGCATGGAAGAATCTTAACACGCTTCGGGCGCGCTATGATAGCCGGTGAGATGTCTAAGGCCGCCTGTTTCCTCCTGTTGACCTCGTGCGCGCTAGCCGCGAACGATCGCGGCGTCGCCGAATGGATCATCCGCCAGGGCGGAAGCGTCGTTTTCGAAGGTTCTGTCGAGCCGGTCGGAGAATTTGCGCGGCTGCCCGGTAATACCGAACTCCACGTGACGGGCGTCAGCCTCGTGGGCACTCTGCTCGATCCAAACAATCTCAAACGGCTGGCGGAACTGACCGCCCTCAAGGAACTCTACCTGCCCGGACCCATGTGGAACCCCGGTGCGGGCAGCACCCTCGACGCGAACGACACCCTGAAGAATCTGGCCGTCTTAACCGGCCTTGAAAAACTGCACTTCAGCCTGCACTTCCTCACCAACATCAACGTTCAGGACAAAGGCATCGCTCTGCTCGCGCCACTTACGAACCTCAGGGAGATTCGTCTGGCGCAAACGAAAGTAAAAGGCGAGACACTTTCCGTCTTCGTCAATCTGCGATTCCTCGACGTGAGTTACACTCCTTTCGGCGACGCGGGCATGACCGCGATCTCCGGAATGACCCATCTCTCGAAACTCTACCTTAAGGACACGTTCGTCACGGACGAAGGTCTAAAGAAGCTGCGCGGCCTGAAGGAACTTACTGAACTCGACCTCCACGGTATCCGGGTAAGCGATGCCGGCCTTGAGAACCTGGCCGGGCTTACCGAGCTGCGGAAGCTCAATCTGCTTGGGGCTTCGGTGACCGACGCCGGCCTCGACCACCTGGCGGGACTGACGAAACTGCGGGAGCTCAACTTGTACCGGACCAACGTGACGAACGCCGGCCTTGAACGCCTGCGGCGAATGAGGGATTTGACTGCGCTCGACCTGCGCTATACGAGGGCCACGCGCGGGGGAGTCGATTCGCTGAACAAGGATCTCCCGAACTGCCGCGTGGTTTTCCTGGATGCATCCGTCAAGCGCGCGGCGGCCCCGGCAGTGAAGGGTGGCGTTGCCGAGTGGGTGAAATCGCTGGGCGGCAAGGCCGTGATGGAGGGTTCGGTTTTGCGCGAGGTTTCGCTCGCCTCTACAGCCGTCTCCGACGCTCAACTGGTGCGGCTTGCGCCTGCCGCAGCCACGCTGAGAAAGCTGAGCCTCGAAGTCACGGAGATCGGCGATGTGGGCCTCGATCACATCGCGAAACTTACCGCGCTGACTGAATTGAATCTGAACAACACTACTGTTTCGGACGGAGGGCTATCCCGGCTCTTGAATCTGAAACAACTGCGAAGGCTGAGTCTGAATTATTCCCTCGTGCGCGGCGAAGGTCTCGCGCGGCTGCCCGAGGGCATCACCAGTCTCGAACTCGCCGGCACCTCGTTTAGCGACGATGGTGTAAAGTATCTGGCCCGGTTCAAAGATCTGGAGCGCCTTTCGCTCGCCTACTCGGAAGTGGGCGACGAAGGGATGGCGCGGGTGAGGGACATTCCAAAGCTTGCGGCGCTAAACCTGACCGGCACGGATGTAGGTGATGCGGGGATCGCGCACCTGGGCGCGCTTTCGAACCTTCGCGAATTGTCGCTCGGCTACTCTCGCCTTACGGACAAAAGTCTTGCGAGTTTGGAAGGCCTCCAAGATCTTCGCCTCCTGGACCTTGTCCGCACGCGCGCAACCGATGCCGGCCTCGCGTCGATCGCAAAACTCAAGAACCTGACGAATCTAACGCTTGACTACACAGCAGTCACGGATAAGGGACTAGTGCACCTGGCGGCGCTGCCGAACCTGGTGGAACTGCGACTGGACAGCGCGACCGTAACCGATGCGGGCACTGCGCACTTCAAGCCGTTAGCGAACCTGAAGCTTCTCAACCTCTACCACACGCTGGTAACAGAGAGCGGGATCGAGACGCTGAAAAGCTCATTGCCGCAATGTTCGGTTGTGTGGGACCGGGATTCGAGCCTGCCCAACAGAAGGGGGAGCTAGTGCGCGTACTTCTATTTCTGGCGGTGATTTTCGCTTTCCATCAAACACCGCTTCCTGGCGTAGCCTCGCCCGACGACAGCGTGGCCGAGTGGGTCGCCGCGCAGGGCGGCACAGTCATGCGCGACTCCGCGTCAAGGGTCACCAGCGTCAATCTCCGCGCAACCTGGGTCACGGATTCCGATCTCGATCTGTTGCTGAAATTGCCGGCGCTTTCGAAGCTCGATCTCTCTCTGACTCATATCACCGATCTCGGCATGGACCGGCTTAAACCCCTTCAGGGCATCACCGACCTAAACTTGAGCTACGCTGAGCACATCACAGACCAGGGCCTTTCCAATCTAAAGGGCTGGAAGAAGTTAAAGCGGCTGAACACGCGCGGCACCAAGATCAACGACAGCGGGCTCGAACACCTTTCAGCCGTCACGACGCTCGAGACCTTCGACATTGGCTTCGCGGAAGTGACGAGCAACGGACTCGACCACCTCACGTCTCTCACGAATCTGAAAGAACTGGCCTTTGGGGGAAACAAGATGGGCGACTCCGGACTCGCGTTTCTGCGGCTTCTGCCCGGACTTGAGGTGCTCGACCTGAGCGGACAGCAGAGGACAGACTCGGGGTTGTGGTTCATTTCTCTGACTGATGCCGGTCTTGATTCGATCGCGCCGTTGACGAAGCTGAAGCGTCTGCTGATCAGCGGCACAAAGGTTACCGACCGAGGTCTCGCGAAACTCAAGGCCCTGGGCGAACTGCGTTCGCTTGACCTAAGCAGAACGACGGTCACCGGGAGGGGTATCGAGCAACTCCTCGAAGCCCTACCCGCTATGGCGGAGCTCGACTTGACCGGGACGAAAGTAACGACGGAGGAAATTTCGAAACTGCGCGGGCGGAAACCGGATCTGGTGGTGCGGACCGAAGGCGGTAGTTGAGGGATGCGTTCGGCACGGATCAGCCGCATGGTTACCAGTCGATAACCAACCTTATGGAATTGATCGCACGCCTTCCGACGAGGTGACAGGGCTTTCTAATTCCATGGCTGACAGCCGCTGCTTGCGGCTAGTAACCGCATCGATAGCCTGCCGAGACCATCAATTGGCGTCGTCGCCACCACCAGAACAACCTTTGTTGCCAGAATTGTTTTCCTCAAACTCGGCATCGATCGTAGCGAGAGGCAGTCATCAACGGACTGGGAAAAACAAAACGGGCCGGGACCGGCTCTTCCGAGCGTGGTCCAGGCCCGTTCGTTTGAATGTGTACCTACTTCTTCACGGACGGAGCAACATGAGCCGCCGCCGGAGCTGCGGACTTTTTGTTCTTCTTGGCGTGCTTTCGGACGGGCTTCGCCTTCGCCGAGGCTGCCGGAGTCGCCGGAGTCGCCGGAGTTGCCGGCGTGGCCTGCGCGAAGATCGTGGTGGCGGCGAGCGCCAGAGTGGTCAGTGCGATTGCAATCGTTTTCATTTCGTTTCTCCTGACTGGCTTGTTCTTTCATGCCTGTCTGAAACCATCATGAGGCGGATCGCGAAATCCTTAAATAGCCTCGGGAGGCTATAATCGCACCCTGCTTCACGGGATGCGATGCGGCTAAAATAGAATCACATGGCCGAATTCGACGTTGTGGGCGTGGGGCTCAACGCCACCGATACCCTACTCCTGGTTTCGCATTTCCCGGCGTACGCCGGGAAAGTCCCGTTCGACGAGGAGATTCTCAGTCCGGGAGGGCAGGTCGCAAGCGCGATGGTAACGTGCGCCGCCCTGGGGCTCCGCACCAAATACATCGGCACCGTTGGCGACGACGAGCGCGGCCGCATCCAACTGGAAAGCCTGCTTCATTCGGGAATCAATCTGGACCATGTCCAACTCCGCAAGGGCTGCGCGAATCAGTCGGCCTATATCATTATCGACCGCGGCACCGGGGAGCGCACGGTGTTGTGGCGGCGGCCCG
>SHUI01000227.1 GCA_009697455.1 Bryobacterales bacterium | reverse complement strand
CGCAAAATCCCGTGTGAGTGGAATACGGACGCGCCAAGTGATAATCAGACAGTAGCCCGATTCGCGGCCACGCTCGGGCGTGTCAAGCGGAAGGAATCGGTACCTTGATCTTCAGGCTCGAGCCACGTCCGGGCTTCGATTCCAGCGCGACATCCGCGGAAAGCGATCGCGCCCTCCGCTTCAGGCTAACCGGGCCGAGCCGAAGCAATTCGAGTTCGTCAAGCGTGTAGGAGCCGCTGAAATTAAAACCCGTGCCGTTGTCGTCAATCGCGATCTCAACATTTCGGCCCACCTTGTGCATCGAGACGGCCACGCGCGTCGCCCGCGCATGCTTGTGGACATTGTTCAGCGCCTCCCCCATCAATTGGAGGATGTCTCCGCTAACTTCGGGGCTGGTTTCAATGGGGCCATCGCCCTCAAACGTCACCGCGAGGCCAGCCTCCTTCTGAAAAGTTTCTGCGAGGCGGCGCGCGGCAATCGAGAGGCTCGCGCCATCGAGTTCCGGCGGGCGCATACTGCGCACAAAGTTTCGCAATTCACGCAACTGGCGGACGGAGATGTCCTGCAACATCTGAAGTTCCGACATGCCAGCTTCGCGGTCGCGCTCAAGGAGTCTGCGCAACACGACGAGGCGCATTTGGAAGCTAATCAGGCATTGCAGCGGCCCGTCGTGGAAATCGTCGGCGATCTTCTGCCGCTCAAGGTCGCGGGCGCGGGCTTCGGCATCCCGCCAGTCCGCGGCTTTCTGGTTCAGCGCGGCGATCGCGCTCTCGTGGTGCTGAAGGCGTGAGGAGGCAGCTACGGCGAAGAGTCCGAGCACCAGTACTGTGATTTCAAGTCCCCCAAGTTGCGGCGTGCGAATCGCCAACAGGAACAGGAAACAGACAGCGGTCACGAAGAGGACCTCTAGTGTATGAAACGCGGATACCGTAGCGCCGATCAGAAAAAGGAAGACAAGGGAGCTGAGCCACACCGGGCCCGGGGCGAATCCACAGAGAAGAAGGAAGAATAAGGTATCCACAAGGAGAGCAGCCAGAGCCCGGTTCCCCGTGATCGCCCGCTGCGAAATCGCGACGAGAGCGCTGTATACTAGGAAAGCCGAGGCCACCGCGATCGCCTGAATGGAACGCGGATCGGCGAGCAACTGCACGACGAGGAAAACCGCGGCTAACAGGGGCCGGAAAAGGGAGAGGTAGCGTCCCCAGGAAATGTCTGGCAGCGAGAGGGCAGGCTGGAGCGAACCCGCAAGCGCATCGTCCGCCCCAACGGCTCTGGCTGGGTGAGAGTAGGAACCCGAGTTCATGCCTTATTAAACCGCCATAGCCCTAACGTGGGGCTTCGAAAAAACCGTGAAAACAACTCCAGTTAACATACCACTGGCTGAATCATATCACGGGAATCCCTCATGGAGCAGGTTTTTTGAAACCGAATAGTAATGGTCCGGTGGATGGGACTGCTAGTACCAAGGTCCCGTACTACGGCGAAGGTACTGGAGCGTGGTACACGTGTAAGGCATGCGCAAGCATGCTCACTGCGATGCGAGAATGACGCTTTGCGCGCTAGAATCAGTGATAGTGAGTGGCCACGGTTCCGTCTGTCTCCTGCTTCTGGCATGCCTTTGCTCGGCCCAAGACAAGGTCGCGCCCAATCCGGCGCCCGGGCCCGCGGCGGCGGAGGCAAAGCCGGACAGGCGGACGGATCTCAACCTGCTTGGCAAGACCGATACGGGATCGGGCGAAAGCCGGCGGAACGAAAACGTTCAGTTTAACCCTATTGATAACAACGCGCTCAAGGAACTCAACGTCCGAATAGGAACCACAGCGACGCTTGTTCAGGAATTCCAGGCTGATCGGGGATACTTCAGCGCGGAGTTCGGAAACAAGCCGACGGCGCCGCCACACGCGGCCGACGCGAAGTCCGCGTCCGGGGTCCACGGCAGCTTTTACGAAACTCACGGTAACTCCGTATTTGCGGCGCGGTCGTTCTTTCAGGCAGGCAGCGTCAAGCCGGCGCGGGATAACGACTACGGCTTTACCGCAGGCGCCACGCCATGGCGGGCCGGATCCGTAAGCTTCGAAGGGAGCCAGCAGAAAATCCGCGGCAGCGTCAACGGGAACATTCTGGTGCCGCGGGCCGACGAGCGGACACCGCTCACTTCCGATCCGGCGGCTCGCGCCATCGTAGTGCGGTTCCTGAGCGCTTTTCCCGCGGATCTTCCGAATCGAACCGATGTCGATGCTCGGGCGCTAAACACCAACGCGCCGCAGCGAATCGATACTAGCAACGGGAGTATCCGGCTCGATCAGCGCCGCGGTTCACGGGACCGCTTCACCCTTCAGTATTCGTACACCGATCAGGTTGTGGATGCCTTCCAACTTCTGGCTGGACAGAACCCGGACACAACAACAAGATCGCATTCGGCGCGCGCCACATGGAACCGGGCGCTGGGAGCGAATACGTTGACCAGTCTCACAGCGGCCTTCGACCGGACGAGATCGCTAATCGTACCGGAGCCGAACGCGGTAGGGCCGACGGTGAGTTTCGGGAACGCGCTGGAGGGCCTGGGGCCCAGTTCCGACCTGCCGATCGACCGGGCGCAGAACCGGTTCCGCTACGCGGGCCAGGTCCGGCGCGTTCAGGGCCTGCATTCATGGACAGCCGGCGGGGAAATGGCGAGGAGGCAGGTTAACGGCGCCGAAGTCAGCAGCCGGCGGGGCGTCCTCTACTTCCGAAACGACTTTGGGCGAGACGCGATCACGAACTTCCGGCTGGGCGTCCCGAGCCGCTTCTCAACGGGAATCGGCGGCTTTCACCGCGGGTTCAGGAACTGGGAGTACCAGTTTTACGCCGGAGACACTTGGCGCGTGCGGCCGAACCTGACGCTTAGCTACGGAATTCGATATCAGCCGGTCACCGGGATCAAGGAAGTAAACGGTCTGACGCCGATTCCGTACGGCTGCGACTGCAACAACTTCGCGCCGCGATTTGGCCTTGCGTATCGCATGAATGGCCGAAAGGGCGTGCTGCGCGCGGCGTACGGCACGGACTATGGGGAGATCTACCCCGTGACGTTTCAGCAATTGCGGTGGAATCCGCCGCTCGTTCTGAAGCTGGAGATTCAAACTCCGAACCTTGTGAATCCGTTTGCCAGCCTGGGACCGGCGGACCTGCGTCCGGACGCGCGCAGCACCGTTTTCGATCTCTCCTCGAACCTGACGACCCCCTACTCGCACCAGTACAATTTCATGTGGGAACCGGCGATCTCCCGCCGGTGGAGGCTCCAATTCGGATACCTGGGCAGCCGTTCGCACAAATTACTGATCTTTTGGCCGACCAACCGCGCGCAGCCGGTGCAGGGCATCGAGCAGACGACGGCAACGATCAACCTGCGGCGGCCCCGCACGGACCATTTCGAGATCCGGCGCATCCTGAACGGGTCGCGGGGCTACTATGACGCGGCGCGAGCGTCGCTTGCGGTGGCGAACTGGCACGGTCTGGATCTGGACGCAGCGTATTGGTTCGGCAAGGCGATCGACCTGGGAGCCGCCTACACCAACACCGCCGCGGGCGAAGACGCACTGCAGGCGCGAAGCCAGTCCGAGTTCAACACTCAACAGGATCTCAAGGGTCTCAGTCCGTTCGACCAGACCCATGCGTTCCTGCTGCGCGCGGCTTACGTGACTCCCGCGTTGAAGGGGAGGGCTCGCCCCGTGGGGCGGTGGAACCTTTCCTGGGTGAACCTGGTGAAAAGCGGCGCGCCGTTCGATGTGTTCTCGGGATCGGACGGACCCGGGTATGGAAATGTGGACGGGGCGGCTGGGGATCGCCCGAATATTCTGGACCCTGTAATTCTGGGACGGACGATCAGCGATCCCGACACGTCGCGCGCGCTATTGCCGCGTTCGGCGTTTGGTTATATCCGGCCCACGGAACAGCGGGGGAACCTGGGCCGCAGCGTTTTCAGGCGAGGAGGTATCAGCAACGTGAATGCGGCCATGTCGCGGAACTGGACGCTCGGCGCGGAGAAAACGTTGACGTTCCGCGCCGAATCGATCAATTTGTTCAATACGCCCCAGTTTGCCGCGCCGGGAAGAGATTTGTCGGCGCAGAACTTTGGACAGATTACGAACACACTAAACGACGGGCGGGCGTTTCGGCTCCTACTTCGCTTTAGGTTTTGAAGGGGCGTGGCAGCGTTGTTCGGCAGACCGGATGGCCGGGGGCCAAGTTGACCTCCGCCGCCCGCCGCCAGAGCCTTGCCCCGAGCGACGTAGTCGCGGAACTGAACGCAGCCGCCTTCGGAAGCGCATCTCAGACGTCGAGATGACGCCCCGCTCAAGCCGGAGCCTCTACCTCGAGAACTTTCCGTTCAGGAACAGCCCGCGGATCGAACTGGGCCATGCGCGTGTCATCGCCGGCGGTATCAACATCAAAACCCTGTTTCCAGTCCGGGGTATTGAGATCGAAGAGCCCGTCGCACACCCAGCAAAACTGGGTGTTTTTTTCCGGACAGGGCCAGACCGCGCAGGTGTTACGCAGTCTCGATCGTTGGATGTGGAAGTGCGCGCCGGACGATTGGGACAATAGCGTCAAGCTACTCGATCGCCGCTTCCATGCGGATCCGGTATCCCGTCGAACAGTCCGCCAGGGATTGACCTGAGCGAAAGCCGCGAAAAGCCGCGAAGCGAGCGAAGCGAGTTGACAGTAACGGCGCAAGAATGCAACATTACTTTGTATGTTCGGAAACCGCCCTGCCGCTTTTCTCGCACTCGGACTCGCAATGCTGGCGTCCAGCTGTGTCACGTCCACTGAAGTCAAGACCTACGCGCAGGGCGAAAAAGCCCAGGTGGGTTTCGTTACGTACAATGTGTTCGAGGCTCAGTGGCTTCCGCAACTCGGCGATGGCCTGATGGCCCGCGTGCCGACGGACCGCTATTTCCAGGTTCGCATCTCTGTTTCGAATGGCGGCGCATCTGAGTTTCTGATTCCCCCGCTGAATCTGGTGGACGACAACGGGAAGTTGATTACCGAACTCTCCGATGGCACGGGTGTCCCGCACTGGCTCGGCGCGTCGCGCAAGGTGAACTCGGCGGAGACGGCGGATGGGGTCATCCTCTTTGACGCCCCCGCCAGACATTACAAGCTCCAGGTGGAAAGCGATACCGGCGTGCAGGCCTTCATCGACCTGCCGCTCAGGTTCGGCAGCGACACTCAGAAGCAGGATGTCATCAGGATGCCGCAGTAGGCAGCGGGAGATAGCGTGACAGAATGGCTGCGGGTTCTTACCTTCGGCGCGGCGTCGTGCGTTTGTCTGGCGCGAGCTGCAGTGTTGCCGTTCGGCATCGTAAATGCCGTGGTATCGCAAACTGAAGACGGCGCGAAGCCTGCTACCGGCTATGAGTTCCGGCCGGGCGAGACGGTCTTTCTCGCGTTCCAGATCGCCGGCGTAAAACCATCTTCGCAAAACAAGATCAAGCTGAAATATCAGGTAATGGCGCTCGACCCTTACGGTGTTACGATTGTGCCCGCTCTCTCAGGTACGGTCGATACCGACGTCGCACCCGAGGACAAGGACTGGATGCCGAAGGTAAGCAAGATCGCCGAGATTCCGCCGCTTGGCCCGAGCGGCCGGTACAAATTCGCATTGTCGGTGACCGACGAAGCCAACGGTAAAACGGATATCAAGGAGGTCGAGTTTCCCGTGCGCGGCAGGATGGTCGAGCCCAGCGTAGCGCTCGCGCTCCGCAATTTCACGTTCTTTCGGAGCGAGGAAGACCGCGCTCCGTTATCCATTGCGGCGTACCGGCAGGGTGATGCTGTCTGGGCAAGGTTCGACATCACGGGATACAAGATCGGCGATGGGAACAAGTTCGACGTTGACTTCCAGGTTTCGGTGACGGGCCCCTCTGGAAACCTGCTTTACACACAGCCGGAACCAACCCCCGAGCAGCGCGCGCCCTTCTACCCACAGCGTTACGTACCGGCGGAATTCAGCCTGAGTCTGAGCAAGGACGTGAGCCTGGGGGAATACGGATTGGCAATCACGGTACGTGACAACGCCGGCGCGCAGAAGATTGAGGCCAGGCATCCGTTCCGCGTGGAGTGAACGGGCGCGAGCCCGCGGCTTTCAAAGCGCCAGTTGGTAGACGCAGAAAACGGTGTCCCGCTTCCAGCCAGTTCTCTCATACAAGGACTGCGCGGTTGTGTTCGCGATCTCCGTCGAAAGGACGAGCCGAATCGCACCGGCGCTCCGTCCGTAATGTGCCGCCGTCCGGAGTAGCGCGGACCCCACTCCGCGCCGCCGCGATTGCGAAGCCACGAACAGATCATTCAGGATGAGAACGGGTGCCATGGCGCCAGATGAAAAACTCGGATACAGTTGGGTGAAGCCGAGGGCAACGGCGCCGTCGAAGGCAAGAAAAATCACCGACTGTCCATTTTCCATACGCTCCGAAAGAAAGCGCCGCGCGCCCTCGGGATCGGCCGGCTGACGATAGAACCGGCGATACTCATCGAAAAGCGGCACGAGGCAATCGAGATCCGCCATTGTCGCGCGGTTGACGATAATCTCTCGCGGCGGCATCATCAAAGTCCCTGGCCGGGGATGATGGCCGGTATTCCGGAATAGTGGACATGCACGATCTCCCAGGTTCCGCGAGCGCTCTTCCGAAGCACTTGGGTCTCGCGGCCCTTCGTCTGCATTGCGCTGTCATCCTTCCGCCATTTCGCGTCAAATACCCAGTAGAACTCGGTCTGGGCCGTGTCGCCATAGAGCTTGACGGAGAGGTCGTGGACCGTAAGCTTGCGCGTTGACAACATATCTCGCATTATTTTTTCGTACAGGTTAGTCTTGATTTCGGTCCAGCCCCGCTCGTGTCCAAGCGGGTGAATGAACGAAATGCCAGGAGCATCCGCCCACACTTCCCGAGCGAGCCCAGTGTCCGCGGCGTCAACGGATCGCACATACTTCGCGACCACGCTCCGGATGGCCTCTTCGTTTTGCCGGTCGATGGATGCGGAAGAAGTCGATGCACACGATGCCATGACCGCGAGGCAGAAACCTGCGACCGGGCGCAGGACGGTGTCTATCGTTGCGAAACTCGCCATTCCTTTATTATTGATCAGAGGATTCGGGCAGGTGGCATTTCGCCGTAAGATCCGCTCGGAACTTGAAAGCAGACTGTTTCGAAAAACTTCAAATGATCGACGACGCGACGGCGGATCGGGCTTTGTCTGTGCCGTCAAGCTTCCGCTGGGATCACGGCCTGGTTCCAGTCGATCGGCCCGCCTGACGCCAGTGCGTCTGCGGTCCGCCTTCGGCCAGCCAGCGGTCTCGCGGCACGGCGCGGGCGAGCGCGGCGCACCGAAAATCAGGCAGCCGTTCCGCGTGGAGCCAGCGCGCGGTCGAGGCGCGTCTCAAGCACGCAATCCGCGTGGAAGTTTTCGAGCGTCCGGAACCATTCCGCGCTTTCGTCAAGCGCGGCTTGTGGAATCAGCCCGATCAGTTCGCCGCCAGCGATTCCGGTTCCCAGCCGAGCGGATTCCCGCTTCACTGCTTCGAACACGCTTGCCACCGGCGTCGTTTCGAAATCCGTGAGATTCATGGTGACTTGGGCGAGTCCGCGCGAGGCAAGCGGCACGCCCATCGCCTTCACGAAAGGCAACCCTCCCGACGACGCGCGAATGGCCCGCGCCACTTGTTTCGCTATCGCGACGTCGGAGGTCGTGAGATTGAGATTGTAGGCGATCAGGAACTTTCTTCCGCCCGTGACAGTGGCTCCGGCCGTGGGGTGAAGTTCGGGGCCGCCGATATCGGGACGCCGGCCGGCGTTTTCCGCAACCTCGTCGCGCAAGGCTTCGAAGCCTCCATGGCGAATATTTTCCAGACGCCTGCGCTCCGGCTTCCGCGCGGAGGCTTCGTATAGATACACGGGAAGCCGGCAGCGCGCCCAAAGAGCGTGCCCGAACGTCTCCGCCAGGTGGGCGCACTCGGCGAGCGTAACGCCGCGAACCGGGACGAACGGCACGACGTCGGCCGCCCCGATGCGCGGATGCACGCCACGGTGCGTCGTCAGGTCGATGAGAGCGATCGCCCGCTCCACGGCTCGCAGCGCGGCTTCCTGAACTTCCGACGGCGCGCCCGCGAAGGTGAGCACGGAGCGGTGATGATCCGGGTCCATGGTGCGGTCGAGGAG
>SHUI01000226.1 GCA_009697455.1 Bryobacterales bacterium | reverse complement strand
TCAAGATATCGAAAGCTCTCCGTGCCGCTCGGCATCGTGGGTGCGATTGAAGTCGAGGCCAGCCCTTGGCTTGAAGACAATCAGTGGGTTCTCGACGTGATGGAGAAGGACACGATCATGGTCGGGACGGTCGGGGATCTCGAGCCCGGCAAGCCCGAGTTCAGGAAGCATCTGGAGCGCTTCCACCGAAACCCGATGTTTCTGGGTATCCGCCACGGAAATCTGTGGGGCCGGGACATCAGCGCGGAATTATCAAAGCCGGAGTTTGTGGCGGACCTGAAGGCGCTCGCGGACGCTGGTCTCTCGCTGGACACCGCCAATCAGAATCCCGCTCTGATTTCCGCCGCTCTACGCGTGAAGGATCTGGTCCCGAATCTTCGCATCGTGATCGACCATCTCCCGCAGATGCCGCCTCCCGCCGATGCCACGCTTCGCGCGGCATACATCGGGGATTTGCGCGAACTCGCGAAGAGGCCTCACGTCTACGTTAAGATTTCCGAAGTGCTCCGGCGCGTGGACGGCCGCGTCCCGGAAGACGTGAACTTCTACAGGCCGCGCCTCGACGAACTCTTCGGCATTTTCGGGGAGGACCGCGTCGTGTTCGGAAGCGACTGGCCGAACAGCGATAATTGGGCGCCCTATCCGAAGGTTCTTTCCGTAGTCCGCGAGTACTTCATGGGCAAAGGCAGAGCTGTCGCGGAGAAGTACTTCTGGAAGAATTCCGTCGCCGCATACCGTTGGGTCCGGCGCGCCGATAATCAACCGGCGACGGCGTAGCCTCTGCCTCGTTGAAACGTCGCGGGGAGGCCAACGCCCCTTACATCATGCCGGGGCGCGCCAATGAGATCCTGGAGAAATTAGCAGGCGGAGACCGTCGGTCTCTTGGGCGATCGGGGGAAGTTGTTCGGGATGTTCTGATTGACCCGTCGCTGTTTGAAACGGTTTTCGAAGGCCTGTTCAGCCCCGACTCCGTTGTTCGCATGCGGGCTGCCGACGCAGTGGAAAAAATCACCCGCGAGCGCCCGGATCTGCTTGCCCCATTCAAGAGGCAATTCATTGAGCAGGTGGCAGGCATTGACCAACAGGAGGTTCGGTGGCACGTGGCCCAGATGTTCTCGCGCCTTCGCCTGAATAAGCCAGAGCGGGACGCTGCCGCCGATATTCTGCTGCATTATCTCACCGGCCGGAGCAGGATCGTGAAAACTTTCGCGCTACAGGCGCTGACGGAACTGGCGCGGAAGGACCCCAGCCTGCGGGAATGCGCGCGAAGAGCTCTGGACGAAGCAGTACACACCGGGAGTCCAGCGATGCGCAGCCGGGCCAGGAAACTGCTTGCCGGCGAGAATTGGTTGAACGAAGAGTGATTGATCGCCTCTGGCTTCAACCTAGTTGCAGACTGGCGCCTGCGATCGAGCACCATTCAAACCGTTATCGTTCATGCTCTGCCTCGCCCGCGCACCACGCACGAGGCAGAGCCTGAACGCTCCGAGCATCCGTTCCGCCGCCAAGGCGTCCGAGTGCCCGAAGCGTTCAACCGGAACTCGGCCGGTCTATCCGCCCTCCGATGCGGACCGGCCGAGCGTGCCTACCTCCGGCGGAACCGCCGCCAGGCCATTACAATCAGACCGCCGGCTGAGAGCCAGGCGGCCGATGGCTCAGGCGTTGCGACCACGCCGAAGATGCCTGTGAACGGCGGCCCCGGCGCATCCGCGCTGGAACCGGATTCGTAGTGGCCCACACCGGCTGCCACGCCGGTAGCCGTGTTGATGGTCACGATGTCCCCGAACTCCGTGAACGCGTACAGCGTGTCGCCGATGAATCCCGAACCGATGATACGGCTCGTCAGGTTGGTGAGCCCCAGGCTCGTCATCTGCAGCGTAAGCGGATCGATCTCGAACAGCGTAGGGCCCGTCGTGTTGGGGCCTTCCGATATTTCAAGGCTGTAAAACAGGTGAGTTGCGTTGCCGTTGAAACTGGTGGTCATGTTCCCGACGTAGGCGTCCTCCTGCTGCGGGAGCGGCAGCGTTCCCAGCAGAGCCAGAGTGCCGTTGCCGGAGTCGATCGAGAAGAGCCGGTTCGAGAAATCCAGCGCGTAGAGCGCCCCGCTCGTAAGGCTCCCGATGACGCTAACGCCATTTGGTCCGTTGTTGGACCCGGTGCCGGTGTCGCCGATGTCGGTCACCACGCCGCCCGGGGTGATGCGGAGCGTATGGCCGGTCACGCTGTCCACGGTGTAGAACGGACCTCCGGGCGCGCCGCCGAGGCCGTCGGGGGAGTTGGTCATCCCGGGGCCAATCGGAGTGAAGACCCCGCTCGTGAGATCGATCACGCCGAATGCTCCGGAGAAGTTCGTCACGTAGCCGGCCGGGCCGCCGAGCGCGGAGGCCGCCGTGAGAGTTAATGCAAGAAGGCAAGCAGTTGTTGTTTTTCGCATGGGATTGGTCCTTTCGTTCTGATAAATACCGTCGGCCGCTATCGCAGCCGCGTCATAAACTCCACTAATGAATTGCGCTAGATCTGCCAGATGTGCCCGCCGAACTCGTTGTTCGTCTGATAGTGTATGCCCGCCTGGTAAAAGCGGCTCGCATCTGTCGCGCAGCTCGGCGGCGTATAGATATAGGAGGACGCGGAGCGGTTCAGCCGCGCCGATTGAATGGCCTCCAGGTGGACCGCACCGCGGGGCGTGCCCGCTGAGACCTCCCAAGCGAACGGCTTGCTGCCGCGGACGTCGACGTTGAATCCGTAGTAGTAACTGCCAGGATCGAGCGGCTGGGTCGTGTAGGTCCAGACGCCCTTTTCGTCACGTGACATCGGAATGCCGGGTGGGCGGTTGAACCGGTCGTCAAATTCACCGCCGACGTAGACCTTGTCCGCGAACGGCGCGGAAAGGGTGAAGGTGACAGACCGGTCCGGATTGACTACCGGCGGCCGTGGAGCCTGGGCCGCAATGTGGGATGCTGTCAACAGTGCCGTTGCGGCGAGGATTCGAAAATTGGGTGCGCAAAACATTGAAATCTCCTTGAATCGATTTGGAAGCGTTGGCTCCCACGGCGATCATGCGGCAAAACGGTGCCGCCAGTCTTGAAATCGGCCTAGCAAAAGTCTTAAATAGTTCTTGCGGCGGTCATGTCATTGAATTCCAAGAGTTTGTTCGAGTTCGGGCCGTACCGGCTCGATACTGCCGAGCGCAGTTTGTGGCGTGACGGGCAGAGGGTCCCCCTCACGCTGAAGGCCATCGACACGCTGATCGTTCTTGTGGAGGGCGGCGGACGCCTTGTGGAAAAGGACGAACTGCTCAAGGCTGTCTGGCCGGACACGTTCGTCGAGGAGAGTAACCTGGCGGTCCAGGTCAGCCTGCTGCGCAAGACCTTCAGCGAGGACGGGTACATCGAAACCGTGCCCCGCCGTGGATACCGGTTTGCGGCGGCCGTCACGCGAGTGGAAACCGCAGTGCCCGTTGAAGCGCCTGCGCCCGTTAAGGCGGTGACGGAACAGCCTCCTCTTCAGAGCCGGAGACGGCTGCTCATCGGCGGGGCCGCCGGCATCGCGGGCGGAGCGGGCTTGGTCTGGTTTTTCGCCGCCAGGCAAAGGTCCCGTCCGCTTTTCCGGTCCGTGGCGGTCCTTCCATTCCAGATTCTCCAGCCAAACGCCGGGGACGAGCCACTCGGACTCGGGCTGACGGATGCTGTCATCACGAGGCTGGGCCGGATCAATAAATGCATTGTGCGGCCAACGAGCGCGGTCAGGCAGTTCGACCAGGCCGTGCGCGATCCCGTCGCCGCCGGGGCGAAGTTCGGAGTGGAGGCGGTGCTAGACGCCAGCATCCAAAGCGCCGGGGACCGCCTACGCATCAATGCCAGTTTGATCCGCGTCAACAACGGAAGGCACCTGTGGACGGAAACGTTCGATATCCGTCGCGCGGACCTATTTACGCTCGAAGACGAGATCGCGGCGCGGTTCGCGAGGTCGCTTTTCGGCGAGCCGGTGGCGGCCGCCCGGTATCAGCCCAAGCCGGAAGCGTACCAGTTGTACACGTTCGGACGCTATCACCGGAATCGGTGGACGACGGCCGGCGAGCGCAAGGCGATCGAGTATTTTGAACAGGCCGTGGCAATCGACCCGGGGTACGCCGCGGCCTACGCGATGATGGCCGATTCCTGGGCGCTGATGGGTTATCTGCTCGGAATGCCGCCACGGGAGGCTTATCCGAGAGCGGACGCCGCCGCGCGGAAGGCGCTCAGCCTGGACGACAGGAGCGCCGAAGCGCATCACGCAGCCGCCGTCGTCCGGCTATTTTTCGATTGGAAGTTTTCCGAGGCGGAACATCATTTACGCCGCGCTTTGGACCTGGACCCGAACAATCCGGACTCGCTGCAGGTATTCGGCGTGTTACGGACGGTGCAGGGGAAGAACGCGGAGGGAATCGGGTCCTTGCGGAGGGTGCTCGAGATCGACCCGACTTCCCATTGGAGGCATGTCGGCATGTCTTTTCAATACGCCTGCGGCGGCCGCATTGAGGAAGCCATCGAGGAATCGAAGAAGGCCCACGAACTGGATCCCTCAGTGGTTGTACCCTTATTCGACCTGTTCAATCTGCACATGGTTCTGGGGCGGTATCGGGAGGCTGTGGACTGGTACTTGCGGATACAGAACCGCCCCTCCTCGGCCGGCGCCGCCAATGCGGCCGCAATGAAGGAGAAGTTTGAGAAGGAAGGGATAGAAGGATTTCTGAAGGCCCGAATCGAGCGGAGCTTGGAACAGACGCGCTCGGGCGCGAGGAATCCGTTAATAATGGCGCAGTCGTATACCTTTCTGGGGAAGCACGACGAGGCCATGGATTGGCTAGAGAAAGCGGTCGAGCAGCGGCTCAGCGGGGTCCCATTGGTACTTCGCCATCCGATGTATGCGCCGCTGCGGACTCATCCGCGGTTTCAGGAAGTGTTTCGACCTGTAGCGAAGGGCCTCTGAGCGCGTACGGGGTGTCTTGCTCTCAGTCTTCGACGAACTTGGGGAGCCGGCCAAGAGCGTCGTCTCACTGTTTTGAAATCACGTCGAGGTAGTGTCGGGCGTCTTGTCTCACGCCCGTGCCGCGTACTGCGTACGAGACCTGCGCCCGTGATCGCAGAGGCGTGGAACGAGGCGCAGGCGGTCCTCGTCGCCGAGAGCCGCGAAAACGGACGCGGAACGCTTCGAGGCGGCTCTGCCGCTTGCGCCCTGCGCGCGAGAGGGATCTGATCGAAGCCGGACTCGGTGACCGTCAGCATGATTCCCTCTTCCACGTGCTCAAATGAGAAGACGACGAGCGTCATCGGCTCGGCCGAGTAGTCGACGCTGAGATTGACCGCCGAGGAATGCCAGCGGAAGGAAAAAAGCCGCCCGGTTCATCTGCTCGATGACGAACACGAAGGCACGCCCTCGTAAGGTTTCTGGGCTCTGGCGACTTCGATATTCACCGTTGTGGGTACAATCACCCCGCGCATCGTTGCTCCAGGTGTAAACGGGGCGTCGAACTTCATGCCGAACCAAGTCCCGAACTCCGTGGAATCGGAGAGTGCGCGCCAGACACGGGCAAGCGGCGCGCGCAGAAGGAAGTGGCGTGGCTGCCGGTTGTCCTCACGTGCTTCAATCCCTCGGACTCGATCAACCGGACCAGATCCCGAACTTTCACTCAACGCTTCTGCCGGAAACCTTGATCGCGTTGAGCACTCCCTGATTTGAGATTGCGGCCGGAGTGGGAACGGCGCTAAGTGCCGATCCGTTCAACGGACTGAGACGATCTTTTTTGTTGACGCAGATCGCCTACGACAGTTTCATCCGCCGTAGATCGATTTTCTTCAGATCAAACTCGCCAAGGCCCATCGCTCCGGCGATTTCGACATGCTCGGGCTGGCGGCTTTGGAACGTGCTGAACTTGTCCGGGCGGTCGTCGGCGATTTTCGACATGCCCACAGCAATGCGCTTTTCGTCGATCACGCCCCATCCGATGCGGTCAAGCGCTACTGGATCCGTTGCGAAGTAGAGCGTGTGATGCTCCCAGACAAACTGCGGCTTCGCGCCTGGGCCGCCATGATAAAGCCCTTTGATCCCGTCGAGCACGTGCAGCACCGCTTTGTTCCGGATCACGGGCATTGACACCACCGCCGGAATGAACGCGCCGCAGGAATTCGCCGTCGTCGTGAAGTGACTGCGGTTGACGTTGTTCACCAGGCCGTGCGACAGATTCTTCAGCGCGAGGGTGACGCCCGCGGACTGGTGGTCTTTCAGTACCGCCAGATTCACCAGCTTGTTCACTTTCTTCGTGATGAACTCGGACGCGTAGGAGCGCCGCGCGGCGAGGTTGGTCAGTTCGTAGCCGGGCTGCACGAGCGCCATGTCCATGTAGTGCTCGTGGTCGTAACCCTCGATCGCCTGTTGCACCGTCTCGTAATCCTCCACGGCGTTGGCCGTGCGAACCCCTTGAGGAAGCCATTTGTCGAAGCCCGCCTTGAAGAACTGAGCGCGATAGCGGTCGTAAACTACGATATCCTTCGTGCCCACGCCGGCTGAGCGGATGCCCGCGATGATCTCATTGAGTACTTCCGGCGAAGAGATGACATGCGGCTGTCCAACGGGGTTGACCTTGATGCCCACCACGTCGCCGGGTTCGAAGAACTGCTTCCAGGCGTCCGGGCCGCTCGTACCCGTGAGCGACGCCATGCCTTTTTGCATCATCTGGCGAATGGGATCCGCCTTGAATGCCCCGGAAACAATGGACCCTGGATGTTCCACGGCGACCACGCGGCCGCGGTAGAGACCGGGCATGGAGAGCTTCGTGCGCTCGGATTTCGAAGAGACCTGCGCCGTTAGCGGTAGCGTGCCTGCTGCGGCAATGGTTCCGCCCAGAACCTTCATGGCCCGGCGTCGCGTGCAGTTCTTGTTCATTTTGTGCTCCTGCGTGGTAGGATACTTCAAGTTCAGGAGGATGTCGAGATGAAGGCTTCACGAAGAGAGTTCATGCAGGCTGGGGGAGCGGCGATTTCCGCCGCCGCGATGGCGAGTCAGGTGATCGCGCAAACAAGCAGCGCCAACGCCACTGGAATGCCGACGCGCGTTCTCGGAAAAACGGGTCAAAGGGTGTCTATCATCTGCCTCGGCGGGTGGCATATCGGATCGGTAAAGGATGACAGCGAGGCCGTGCGGATCATGCACGCGGCGATCGACGAGGGGATTGACTTCTTCGACAACGCCTGGGACTACCACGACGGACATTCCGAAGAAGTGATGGGGAAAGCGCTAGCCATGGATGGACGCCGGAAGAAAGTCTTCCTGATGACGAAAAATTGCGAGCGTGACTATGCGGGTTCCATGAGGAATCTCGACGAAAGCCTTCGCCGGCTCAAGACGGATCACCTGGACCTTTGGCAGTTCCACGAAATGGTGTATGACAACGACCCGGACTGGGTGTTCGACAAGGGCGGTCTGAAAGCGGCCCTTGAAGCGCAGAAAGCCGGAAAGGTGCGGTACATCGGGTTCACCGGGCACAAGGATCCTCGAATTCACCTCAAGATGCTGGCGAAGCCGTATGCCTGGGATACGGCGCAGATGCCGATCAACGTGCTGGACGCCCACTACCGGAGCTTCCAGAACGAGGTAGTGCCGGAATGTTTGAAGAAGAACGTGGGCATTATCGGGATGAAGGGTCTGGCGGGCGGTGCGACATTGGGCCGGATTCCGGAGAACAAACTCGCCACGGTTGCGGAATGCTACCGGTTCTGCCTGAGTTCGCCGGTGGCTTCGCAAGTGATGGGAATCATCAGCATGCAGCAGTTGAAGGAGAACGTGGCACTGGCGCGCGGGAAGCGGATGGAGGCGGCGGAGCGAACGACGCTGGTCGCGCGGGTGAAAGAGCAGGCAACCGACGGCCGGCATGAGTTGTTCAAGTCGACCAAATTTTACGACGGGCCGCATCATCGGAAGCAGCACGGCTTCGATACGGTTGTGGCGGACTGAAGGATTCTCTGCCGCGCGGCGGCCCCAAAAAAGCGCCGGGAGCCGGAATATTCCGGCCGCCCGGCGCTTGAGGAAGCACTGCTTGCGGGTCCGCGGTTTAGCCAATACTGCTTAGCCCTTCTTCTTCGGATTTTCCACCCGAAGGTTGTTGGTCACCGGTCCGAACGAAAGGCCGGCCGAAGACGCGCGGATCGCCGCAACGTTCTTTTCCATCTCGTTGTTGACCACCCCT
>SHUI01000225.1 GCA_009697455.1 Bryobacterales bacterium | reverse complement strand
CGGCGCGCAGAAATGAGATGCCCTCCATCGGAGCCGTGATTGCTCACGAGATGAATTCCCGCCGCAAGCCTTCCGATTTTCTCCCTCCGTTCGTATCCATGAACTTCGGAACGGGCGGTGGGGCGGGCATCATCGGGGCAGGCTGTCTCGACCCGAAAATGAACCCGCTCACGCTCGATACGAAGGCGAAGCTGAATTTCGTCCTGACCGAGGGCGAGCGCTCGCGCTTCGACCGCCGTTGGGATCTGCTGCGAAAGTTGGAGGAGACCGGCGTGGAATCCGGCGGAATTGCGAGATCCCGTCCCATCGAAGAGTACAACTCTCATTATCAAGGCGCTCACTCCATGATGCTTGCCGATGGTATCGGGAAAGTGCTTACCATCAATCCGGATGAGCGCAAAGAGTACGGAAGCTCTTCGCTGGGCGACGCCTGCATCCTGGCAAAGAATCTGATTTCCGCGGAGGCGGGTACCCGGCACGTACTGATCCAGCACGAAGGCTGGGACTTTCATGCCAATATCTACGACAAGAGTAAACCCTCCAATCACTACACGGTCTCGCGCGAATTGGACGGGGCGCTAAGCAGCCTGCTGACGGATTTGCGGCGGATGAAGACGAAAGACGGATCGAGCCTCCTCGAAAAGACACTGGTTGTGTGCATGGGTGAGTTCGGCCGCACAGTGGGGGATTTGACCGTCAATAAGGGCCGCGATCACAACCGGTTTGCCTCGACTGCGCTCTTTGCGGGCGGTGGGGTTAAGGGCGGACAGATTATCGGCGCGACCGACGAGACCGGAGGCAAGGTTGCCGACCCAGGGTGGAACAGGAAGAGATCCATCTACACGGAGGACGTGACTGCTACAATGTATTCCGCTCTCGGCATCGACTGGACGAAAAAGATAACGAACACACCTTCGGGCCGTGCCTTCGAATATCTCGAACCCGTGTCCAGCACCACATTTGTCGACTTCGGCGAGATTACGCCCTTGTTCAGTTAGCGGTGTCAGAGGCGCTGCATGTGGTTCTCTCTCAATCGCGTGGTTTCGTATCGCCATCGGCGGACGCGGAGTTGCGACGTCAAGGGACGCCACGGATCTTTCCCTTTGCCTTATCGAATCACCTGTCAGAGCGTAAAGAAATCGGCGCTTTGCGCCGAAAGCAGGCGGAAGCGCCTGCTCCACCAAGCCGCTACAAGAAACGGAAAGAACAACTTCTGGAGCTCACAATGAAGATCTCAAACAACGCGGAAACACTCATGAAGAAACTTGTATTGCTGTGTTGCCTGCTGGCGTCCGCGGTTACCGTGTACGCGCAGTCGGCGGGCTCGGCCACGATTCAGGGCGCGGTTACCGATTCCTCGGGGGCTGCTGTAACCGGGGCCAAGGTCACCGTTCTCAACGTAGCGACGTCGTTTGTTTCGAGCGTCACCACCGGCGCTGAGGGGACCTATTACGTGCCCTATCTGATGCCCGGCGCCTATCGGGTCACCATCGAAACTGCCGGATTCAAGCGATACGTGCGTGACGGCGTCGTTGTCCGGATCAGCGAAACACAACGGCTGGACGTGGCGCTGGAATTAGGAAATGTCACCGAGTCGGTGAATGTCGTGGGCTCCGCGGCGTTACTTGAGACGGAAACCTCAACGTCCGGCCAGATACTCGAGGGGACAACGATCATCAAGATCCCAGTGCTTGAGAAAAGTTTCAGCCGCCTGGTGCTCTACATGCCGGGAGTAAATACGATTAACGGCCAGCACGTCTCAGGACAGCGTGAGCGGGCGCTGAACCTCACTCTCGACGGATTGGGTGGGAAGGAGCCTGTTCGCGGGAGCCCAAACAACACGTTCCGCGTCATGACCGCTTCGCTGGATCTGGTGCAGGAGGCGAAGCTGTCGACAACCGGGCTGTCGGCCGAATTCGGCCATTCCAGCGGCGGTTTGCTGAGCGCGGTGTTCCGTTCCGGAACCAACCAGTTCCATGGATCTTTGGAGGACCGGTATACCGTCCCGAAGTTCGTTCACCGCAGTTACTTCGAAATCCTGCCGACCAATTACCTCTATCATGAGGCGTCAGGCACAGCGAGCGGTCCCCTTTACCTGCCGAAGGTCTATGACGGCCGAAACCGGACGTTTCTGCTCTTCGGCGTGCAATATCATCACGGAGAGATTTACGAAAATGTCATCTCCAGCGTGCCAAGCCAGGACATGTTGAACGGCGACTTCAGCTTCGGCGGGCGGGGCCTGCCCATCTACGACCCTGCCACCACGCGGCAGGATGCCTCCGGCCGATGGGTGCGCGATCCTTTCCCGGCCAATCGCGTCCCAACGGCGCGCTACGACACAGTGAGCCGCAATCTGCTGGCCCTGAACCCATGGGTTCCGGCGAATGCTCCGGGAATCATCACTCCGAACGGCCCGCAGCAGAACCTTGTAATTCAGCGTTTCGGCGGATACTACTTCACGCGGTACGACGGGAAGGTGGATCACCAGTTCAACTCTCATCACAAGATCTTCGGCCGCTACTCGCAGATCAATCACAATTCGCCGGATCGGATATCACCGGAGGTGACTGACCGCGCCTTCGATCCCCAACTCGGGATCCGGCCGGATCAGTACAACGCGATAATCTCGGATACCTACACGCTTAGCCCGACGATGATCAACGAGTTTCGTATCGGGTTCAACCGGCGGCGCGAGTCGTTTCGTCCACAGACCCAAGACAAGGACTGGGCGAAGCGACTGGGCATTCCGGGCGTGAGTCCAGAGAGCTTTCCGCAGTTCGAGCCCAGATTTTTCAATCTTGGGCCGGGAGGGAAAGGTCAAGACGTCGGTGAGGATTTCTCTTTGCAGAACAACTTCACGAGAGCGTCCGGACGGCACACCGTCAAGGGCGGCTACGAACTCATTCGGACGAGGTATAACTCGCTGGTTCGAAGCCTGCCGTCCGGATCCTACAACATGGGTGGAACGGAATCGCCATTCACGCCGAACACCGGAAACAATTTCGCTTCCCTGTTGCTGGGAAGCGTCGCCAGCGCGACCTTTACGCGCACACAGGCGGCATGGCTGCCTCGATGGTGGTCGCACTCGCTCTTCATTCAAGACGATTACAAACCGGCGCGGAACCTGACCTTCAATCTCGGGCTTCGATGGTCATACGAATCTCCGTTCAAGACCAAGTTCGGCCAGCAGTCGCAATTTGATCCGACGGCGAGGGATCCACTCACGGGCCGGGTCGGGGCGATCGTCCACAACCCGGGGCCGCTGGCCGCAAGCGATCGGAATAACTTTCAGCCACGCGTCGGAATGGCTTGGAATTTCCGGCCGAAACTGGTGTTCCGGGGCAGCTTCGGGGTCCACCAGAGCGATTTGCTGACCAACGGATTGAGCCAGAACTTCGAGGAGTACTTCGCGACGGCGAACGTCCAGCCGCCACCGGGCGACCCGCGCGTCGCTTTCCAACTATCCCAGGGGCCTCCCGCGTTGCAATTTCGGGCCGCCGCCGATGGCAGCGTGCCGTTTCTGGGCGCCAACTTTAGCGCCAGACGGGCAAGCTGGTACGATCCTCACATGCGGATGCCGTACGTGATGACATGGTCCGGCGGTTTTCAGTGGGAATTTGCGCCGACCTGGCTGGTGGAACTCCAATATCAAGGGTCAAGCGGAGTTGGGCTGCTCAATAACTGGAATATCAATGTGCTCCCGCTCAACGTGTCGGCGGATCCGGCGCAACTTGAGCGAATCCGCCAGCAGACCCAGGACTTCCTGCCGTATCCGCACTTCGGCGAGGTTCAGCACTTCAGTAATTACGGTCACAACAGCTATCACGGGGGCACGCTCCGGGTGGAGAAGCGATACTCGGCCGGCTTCGTTCTGAGCAGCTTTTACACTTTCTCCAAGACAATGAACGACGCCGACGACGATGGAACTGCGAGCGGGATCACGTTCTACAATCGGCGCCTCGAAAAAGGGCGGGCGAACTATGACGTCAATCACCGCTCGGTGACCACGTTGACCTACGAATTGCCGTTAGGCAAAGGCAAGCGCTTCGGAAATAACGGCGGTTGGCGCAACGCCATCTTCGGCGGGTGGGAGGTGGTCGGGGTCCAGACGTTGCAGACGGGACCGCCGTTCACGGTGAGCTTCGCCGGAAGTCCAAACCGCTACTTGCCGGGCGCCAGCCGCCCGATTCAGGTCGCTGCCAACGACGAGGCAAAGCTAAAGCACGTGGACATCGGGCCGAATCGATTTCCGTTCTCCGCTCAAAACCGCTACCTAAAACTTGGCGCATTCCGATATCCGGACAACTTTCAGGCGGGCACCGTCGGCCGCAACACGTTGCAGGCGCCGGGGCTGGTGTGGCTGCAGCTTTCGCTCTCAAAGAGCTGGAAGATCAAAGAGCGGCTCAAGGCGATCCTTCGAGTCGATATGAACAACCCGCTGAACTACCAAAACTTCGGCAACCCGGATTCCTCGTTTAACGCGACTAACCCCGCCAATTTCGGGACATTCAGCGGTGTTCGCGGCAGCTTCTCGGATGTCGGGACGTCGCGGGGGCACTCGATTGTCGTCACGCGGCTGGAGTGGTGATGGCGTTTGCGAACAGGCATGATGTCAGCCAGATAAGGATCACAATGCGTATATTACCGATTGCTTTCGTGATGGTGTCGAGCAGTTTCGCCGCACCGACTTTCACCAAGGATGTTGCTCCGATCTTCTACCGGAAATGCGTAAGCTGTCATCGTCCCGGCGAAGTGGCTCCGATGTCGCTCGTCGACTACGAGTCCGCCCGCCCGTGGGCGAAGGCTATTCGCCAGTCGGTCCTAACGCGAAAGATGCCGCCTTGGTTTGCCGACCCGCAGTATGGCCATTTCGCCAATGACGCGCGCCTCTCCGACGACGAAATCGGGGCGGTCAAAGCGTGGGTGGACGGAGGCGCTCTCGAAGGCGACCGGAGGAACCTGCCTCCTCAGCCGGTGTTTGGCGAGGGCTGGACACTGGGCAAGCCGGACCTTGTGATCGACATTGGCCAGGATTTCGATGTGCCCGCCGGGAACGACATAAATAGGGATTTCGTTGTTCCGTCGAATCTGATGGAAGGGAAATGGATTCGAGCCGCGGAGATCCGGCCGGGGAACCGGCGGGTTGTGCATCACGTGCATCTTTCTGTTCTCGAAGGAAGAGATCCGCTGGCACAAGGGAGCCGAGAGGGCGAGGGCCGAAGGTCAATTCCCAGAGTTAGCCAGGGCGGCGGCGTGGCGAGTTACATGGAGAAGGAACCTGGCGAGGGGCTGACCCGGATTCGGGCTGACGCGCCCGTGGTGGATAACGCCTGCGCGAGCGACGCGCCCGATCTCCCCGGGCTCTCCGGGTTCCAGGAAGGGTCGTTTGTTGCCTTCCTGCCGGGACGCCAGCCCGATCTCTTCACGCAAAGCGCAGCAAAGTACATAAAGGCCGGCAGTCAATTGCGATTTCAGGTCCACTACGCCAACATTACGAGACCTGCGAAGGATCGGACCAGCGTGGGCCTGTATTTCTACCCAGGGCAGCCCAAGAGATTAGCCCGTCGAATGGACGTCCGGAACCACTTCTTCCGCATCCCGGCAGGAGCGGAGAACCACCCGGTAAAGCGTTGTTACGAATTTGAGGCGGACAAACAGCTCATCTCGATCACGCCGCACATGCATTACCGTGGGAAGTCCGCTCGCTACGAACTGGTCTGGCCGGATGGGAAGCAGGAGGTTCTTCTCAATGTGCCGGATTACAATTTTAACTGGCAATTGAACTATCAGTTCCAGGAGCCCATCTTCATCAAGAAGGGAAGCCGTCTGGTCGTGACCTTCACCTACGACAACAGTACCAAGAACCGGTTCAATCCGGATCCGTCGATTGCCGTGCGATGGGGTGACCGGACGGAAGAGGAAATGATGACCACCTGGACCGAGGTCCTCGAGGTTGTGACAGCGGATCCCCCGGGTCTGGATACAACCGTATCGGCAAACAGGTAAGACACTCAGGTCTGCCCCACGTAGAGGCTCCGAGCGAAACTTCGCAATAGCGGGCTCTTGGCGGCGATTTGAGCATTTTCCCGTTGCGTCAGGATTTGCGCCCGCGCAGGGCGACGTGGATGGCGCGCAGATCCAGGCCTCGCCGGATCAGGCGATAATCGGCTGAATGACTTCGCCAGCCACGTCGGTGAGGCGGAAGTCGCGGCCGCTGTAGCGGTAGGTGAGGCGTTTGTGGTCAAGGCCCATAAGGTGGAGGATCGTGGCGTGCAGGTCGTGCGGGTGCACGCGGTTCTCAACCGCCTTGAAGCCAAAATCGTCGGTCGCGCCGTAGGCCATTCCGCCTTTCACGCCGCCGCCCGCGAGCAACATCGTGTAGCCGGGCACATTGTGGTCGCGGCCATTGCCCACGCGCTCCAGGCCGCTGTTCTGAATCATCGGCGTGCGGCCGAACTCGCTCCCGATCATGACGATGGTGTCCTGGAACAGGCCGCGCGCCTTCAAGTCGTCGAGTAAAGCGGCGATGGGGCCGTCGGCCGCCCCGGCCAGTTTCGCGTGGACGCGAATATCGTCGTGGCTGTCCCACGGCTGAAAATTGCCGAAGTACAGTTGAACCATCCGCACACCGCGTTCGGCAAGGCGCAGCGACATGAGACAACCGCGGCCGAAGTCGGTGTCTCCATACCTTGCTCGCGTGGCCTCGCTCTCTTTTGTGATGTCGAGGACGTCCGGCGCTTCCATCTGCATCCGGAAAGCGACTTCCATGGACGCGATGCTCGCCTCGAGCTGTGGCTGATGCCCTATCTGCGACAGGTAGGACTGGTTCAACTTGCTCACCAGGTTCAACTGGCGCTCCTGTTCGGCGAGCGTCAGTTCCTTGTTGCGCAGGTTGCGAACGAGCTTTTCCGGCTCCTTCTCGGAGTTGCGAATATAAGCGCCCTGGTAGCTCGAAGGCAGGAAAGCCGAATCCCATAGTTGCGGCCCGAGCACGGGATATCCAGGGCATAGCGCCACAAAGCCGGGCAGATTCTGATTCTCGGTTCCGAGTCCATAGGTGATCCAGGACCCCATTGACGGGCGCCCCGCGAGACCGTGGCCGCTGTTCATCAGCAGCAGCGAGGGACCGTGGTTACCGTTGTCGGAATACATGGAACGGATGACGCAAAGGTCGTCGATCCGCGCGCCGAGTTGAGGAAAAATTTCGCTGACTTCGAGGCCGCTCTGGCCGCGTTTGCGGAATTCGAAGGGAGAACGCATCAGGCTGCCCGAGGCGCGGTCGGTCTTGATTTTCGGGCCAGGCATCGGCTCGCCGTGGTGCTTGGCGAGCATCGGCTTCGGGTCGAACGTGTCGACCTGCGACATGCCGCCGTTGAGGAAAATGAAGATCACGCGCTTCGCCTTCGGCGGAAAATGAGGCGCCCTGACAGCGAGAGGTCCGGAAGCGGCCTCGGTCTTCGAAGCCGCTCCGAGCAGGCTCGAAAGTCCAGCCATGCCGAAGCCGGCTCCCGCGGTTCGCAAGAGTTCGCGTCTATTCATCGAAACCTCCTTAATCAAAATCTCCACGGGCAGAAATCACCATGAGGGCTTGTCTGCCGCGTCCGCCGCAGACCGCAGGCGGCGAACAGCGATAGCACGCTCCCGGCCTGAAGCCAACCGCGACAGTTGTTTCGTAACATGCCATTACTAGTTTACCGAACTGAATTCGCTCGAACTGAGAAGCGCCTGCGCGTATTGCGCCCATGAGCCCCCGCTCTTCTGAAGGAAATCCAACCCGAATTGTACTTCGGACTCAAGCGGAGTCCTGGAATAAAGGAGGCGGTAGGCTTCGCGGATGCGGCTCTTATCGTCTCCGCGCAACCGGTCGGCGAGCAACCTGGACTGCTTGGTGACGAAACTGCTGTTCAGGAAGAAGAGCCTTTGCATGGGCCCCGCCGTCACGGTCCGCTGCTCACTCGTATTGTTGGGATTCGGGAAATCGAAAAGAGCCAGCGTCTCGTCGGGAGTGGTCCGGCTCACCAAACCGTATACGGAGCGCCGGTGATTCGCATCGTCGAAGGGGACGGGTTCGCCGCCGACGGTGCGGTCGAGCGTTCCAGCGACGGCAAGGAGCGAGTCCCGCAGCGCTTCGGCGTCCAGTCTGGGACGAAGGTTCGCCCGCCAAAAGTAGCGATTTGGGGCATCCACGGCGTAGTTCTTCTCAGAGTGCCGCGTGCTCAGTTGATAGGTGGAG
>SHUI01000224.1 GCA_009697455.1 Bryobacterales bacterium | reverse complement strand
CGCGGCGATTCTGGGCGATGGTCCGTGGCTGGTAATCCAGAGCGAAACAAATCTTGACCGCCTACGCAACTCCTCTCGTAAACGCGGGCTGACCAGTGACTCACTTAACCGAGGAGTTCACCAATTTTCGCAGCTTCCCTTATTTTAACACCTATGCCCCTTTCTGAGTACTGCCCTTTCTCATCGACCCGTGATGCGCCGGAACTGCTGTTTGGATTGGTGTGCAGTGGTGGGCCAGGCGCTTTCGTCCGCCGAGTTCCGGTGCAACCTCGAATATTTCTCAAGTTCTGAGGATTCATCTGCCCCGGAGAAAAGTACCGGGTGGCGCGCTTGAATTCCTCGCGGCCGGGGCAGTCCCAACAAGAATATTCGAACGAGGCTGCATATTTTAGTGATCTGGGAGAAATCGCGTTCTTTCAGAAACGGCGTCCGCGGTTTTGACACGGCGCGGGAAGAGATTCTGCCGCTCAAATCAGCCGGCGAGCATTTCCGCGAAGAAGTGAAGGCTCGCTTCAGCATCCTTTTCCATGCTGCCGTTCGGGGCCTCAATGGTGAGGCCTCGGCGATAGTCCATCTCGCGCACGATGCGGAAGAAGTGACGATACTCAGGATCTTCTTCCGGGCGCTTGGGCCAGACGCGGCCCGAGGGGTTGGCGAAGTGCAAGTGCACGATTTCGCGGCGAGCCTCCCACATTACGTCCGGGTTCTCATTGGTCTTACGGAGGTGGTAGAAGTCGACGATGATCCGCACGTTCGGATGTGCCACTTCGCGTGAGAGCGCGAGCGCTTCGCCGACCGTGTTGATTACATTGCTCTCCTCCTTTCTCAGTTGTTCGATTCCGATCATCATGCCATGCCGCCGCGCTGCATCGCCGGCATCTCGTAAGAAGCTGCGAAGCTGATCCATCGCGCGCTCCCGTGGGAAGCCCGGAGGCACGTTGCGCGCGCCCCCGCTTCCGAACACCATTACTTCGCAGCCGACTTCGCGGCAGCGCGCCATCGTCCGGTTCATGTAGGCGCGCAGGTCGTCCGGGCGAACGTCGCCGCCAACGATCTTGAGGGTGCGGATGAAACTCCGGAACGCCTTGCAGCGGATGGGCGAGCGGAGCACGCGTGCCTTGAATTGCGCGAACGCCCCGTCATCCATCGCGGCGATCTCGGAGGCTTCGGGCTCATAGTAGTCAAACCCGAAAGCGACAGCCTGTTCAAAGTGCGAAGCCGGCTCACACACGCCCAACTCGACGGAGCCGACGCGGCCGTAGGCTTTGATAGCCGCGCTGCCGGCTGCTCCGGCGATCACACCGCGGCGGGTCATCTTGTCCCGGAACAGCCGGCTATCGACGGAACACAGCAATCCGGATGAACCGCTGTACGAGTGATTTGGTCCGCGACTTGCGCGGACCGGAGGTCCCTTCCCGGCTACGAGGCTCATTGGTGTCTCCTGCGATCGTTCAATATAACAAGAACCTGAGAGTTGATGGATATTTTTGGCGAATGCACGTTTGCACCTCGGCATACCTCAGGAAACTCAGCGACGGGCGTTACCCGGTTGGCGAGGGTTTTCACAAGCAAAGGTCACTCAAATCTCCGTTCTATCTCTCGCAGGATCCTAAACTGCTGGTCACGGTCGAGGCCAGAATCGTCCAGCCTCCCGGCAAATCCGTTGTCGAACTGTCACCCTACGGAAAGCCGCCCACCGGAGTCCGATCACCATTGCAGGCGCAAAGTGAGCTGGGTCGTACGGGCCCCGCTGCCGGAGTTCCGTGCGCTCAGCACGCCGTCGCCGCCGATTGAATTAGGATCGTTCGGGTGGTTGAACACGTTGAACATGTCCATGTTGAAGCGGAGCACGAGCCTCTCGGTGAGGTTCACGAACTTGAACAGCGAGGCGTCCATGCCCCACTGCCTCACGCCCGGCAGGTACTGGTTGCGCCATGGATGAAGGCCGTTGTCGTAAGTGGTGCGCTGTACGGTACCGTTCTTCAGGGGGATCCATACCGTGTTGGTGTCCCAGAACTGCTGCACGCTGGTTCCGGCTGGAGCGTTGGCGGGAAGCGTGGTCGAACCCGTGGGAATCAGCGGCGCGCCCGCCGCCTTGTAATTTTCCGGAACGCCCATGACGCCGTTCGGCTTGCCATTTCTGTCATGGCTGTTGATCTGGTTCGCGGGGATATAGCCGTTCCACCAAAGATAGCCGGGATAGCATCTTCCACTGCGGCAGTCCTCAATGGGATACCGCTGCCCATATACTTCGATGGAGTTGGGGCCGCTCGGATAAATGTTGGTGGGAAGCGCGAAGAAGTTGGTCCGCAGGTTGCCCATGCCTGCCATCTGCCAGCCCCCCACAAGCTTATCGACGATCCCGCTGACATTGCGGCCGAATCGCTTTCCCCGCCCAAACGGAATGTCGGCGACGAAGTTCCAGCGCACGCGGTGCTTCGGTATTTCGAAGTCGCGGCGGTACTGCATGAAACGGATGCGCTTGTCGACATTCTCCGGCACCGCTGCCGGCAAATAGGTGTTGAGACTGCCGACGAAATCGTTGCCTTCCTGGCCGCCGACCAGCATGGTGTTTCCCACCACGTAAAACAGTTGGTAGGCGAAGCCCTTGTCGTACCGGCGCTCGAGCTCGAACTGCATGCCGTTGAACCGCGACCAGCCCTTCGCGGTGTATTCGTTCACGCTCGCGTACACCGTGTTGTCCCAGGGCCGGGTCGCGACGCTCGAGAATTCCCCCGTCGGCAGCGGCTCGAACTTCGTCGCGTACCAGATGTAGGCCGGAGTCGATTCGTTATGACGCACCCAGACTTCCTGGTTGCCGCTGTAGTTACCAACGTAGGAAACCCGCCCGACGGTGCTTGGCATGATCTCCTTCTCTACCGTCAGGTTCCAGTCCTGCACCCGGCCGTCTGGCTGGTCGAGCCCTCGGAAGCTGGAGGAGGCGAATCCGCGTGGAAGCGTGCGAACGTCGTTGATGTCGATCGCGTTCGTGCTGCTCGCGCCCGCCACGATCTTCGGCACGGACCGGAGGCCGTAACTCGGAAGCCCGTCCGGGGATTGCGCCGTGTTCGTCAGGCTGTTGGAGAAACTGGCCCGCGACGGCGTCGACCCCTGGGATCCACCCCACGACCGGTAAGGCACCGGATAGGTGGAGATGCGGTAGCCGCCACGCATCACAAACGACGTCCTGCCGCTGCCGCCGCGATACGCAAAGCCAAGCCTTGGTCCCAGGTTGTTCCAGTTCCTGTTCACCAGGGCCTGCGGCATGCCGGCTTCCTTCCACGTAATGACCTTGCCGCCCTGCGCCCGGATCTGGTTGACCACCTGCGGTAGCAGCGCCCCGCTCTTGTACATCGCGTCCAGATCGTTGCCGAGGACATAGGCACGATCTTTTATCGAGAAGCCGAAGAACGCATTGTTAGCTTCCGCCACCGGCGGCCGGATCTCATATCGCAGCCCCAGATTCAGCGTGAGCCGCGACGTCACTTTCCAGTTGTCCTGAAAATAGGACGAGTATTCTTTCCCGGAAATGTACATGTAGTTGCGGCCGTAGGCGCTCGCGTAGTTCATCGAGCCCAGATACATGTTGGCGATGTCGTTACCCGTGAACGGCGCCGCCAACGGACTGCTTGGCGTGGAACTGGTGTCGTAGAGCGACGTAGCCTGCGTGCTCCAGTTGTGATCCACCGTGGGGGGGAAGTTATTCATGTCGAGGGAATCGCGGCGGTAGTGGAAGCCGAACTGAAATTCGTGCCGTCCCATGATTTTCGTGGCGTTCTCCTGGATCTGCATGTACCAGGAAGGAGAATCGAAAATGTTGTCCCGGTAATAGCCGTAGCCCGAAAGGCCGGTCCCGGTCAACTGAGGAACCGTGACCGACTTGAAGGGGTTGGGCAAGCCCAGGGCCGCTGAATAATCGGTCTTGCCGTTGCCGTTGCCTCGCAACTGGTTGTCGCGGGTGACGCTGACCATAGTCTCGCTGAATAGTGTGGGGGAGAAGCTGTGCACCCAGGTGGCCGAGAGCGCTTTGTTGGGCGCCGTGCGCAGAGTCCCGCCCCAGAGCCGATCGAGCGTGATCTGGCCGGCGTACTGATACAGCTGATTGGCGGAGCTCTGGGTATAGCGCCCGAAGATGGTGTCCTTGTTAGAGAAGCGATGATCGATACGCACGCTTGTGGTCCGGTTCTTGGTCCAGTTGGGAGACAGACCTACCCAGTTGATGTCGATCAACGGATTCACGTCCGGCAAGGTCGGCAAGGGCGTCACGGCGAACAGCGCCTTCGCGAGCGGGCTAATACGCTTGGGGTCAATCGTGTTGGGAATGTTGTTGAAGGTGACTTGCTGACGCTGCCAGGTGGAGCCGTCCGTGGTCCACGGATCGTGGATCTTGAATTGGCGGCCTTGGGCGTCGACTAAGCCGCGGAAGTCGCCGTTTCGCATCGCTTCGGTGGGCACGCGCCACTGGAAGGTGCTGGGACTTATGGTGCGGCTTTCCTCCCAGGCCGCGAAGAAGAAGGTGCGATCGCGGCCGTTGTAAACGCGGGGAATGTAGACAGGGCCTCCCGCCGAGGCGCCGAATTCGTTTCGATTGAGGAATGGCGCCTTGGTGTAAGTATCCTGTCTCTGCCGCGCTTTGCCGATGGCGTTGTTCCGGTTGGTCTCAAACAGCGCGCCGTGAAGCTGATTGGTTCCGCTGCGGCTCGACACGACGAGCGTGGCCGGACGGGTGAACTTCGCGGAGGCGTTGTTGATCTCCACCTTGAATTCCTCGACGGCGTCAAGACCAGGCGGACGCTGCTGCGACCATCCCTCCCAGGACTCGTTGTGCTGCGTGCCGTCGAAGACGAAGACCATGGTGCCCATTCGCATGCCATAGGCACGCATACCGGCGTTGCCGCTCGATTCGACGCCCGGCACGGTCGCATACATAAGGCTGGTGATGGCGCGCCCGTTGATCGGCAATTGTTCGATGCGCTGCCGCTCGAGCACGTGGCTGATGGTCGGCTTGTCGGAGGTGAGGAGCGGAGTGACGTCCCTCACCTGGACCTCCGTCGCCGTTTGCCCCACGGCCAGCACCGGGTCGACGGTTACGTCCTGTTGGACCTGGACCGTCAAAGCGCCTTCGTACTTCTGCATGCCGCTTGCCTCGACGATAAGGCGGTACGGCCCTGGCGTGACTGCGGGGAAAACATAGATGCCGGCTTCGTTGGTCTTGGAAGACCGTACAAAATTCGTGTTGGTATTGGAGAGGGTTATCGCGGCTCCCGGCACGACAGCGCTGGTTTGATCGCGGACGACGCCTCGAACGGTGCTGTTGGAAGCCTGCGGCCAGGCTGTGGGCGCGAACAGCGCGAGAAGAACGGCACTGAAACGAAGAATTGACCAGATCCTCGGAAACAAGCTCCGGAAAAACGAACCAATGATATCAGGTGTGGCGGGGTTGCATCGAGGATTCGATTCCCGGCCCACCGGCCTGGTCGCGCGATGCTAAGATTCTCCCAGTGCCGCTGCCGGCCCATTCCCGATTCCTGCTCGCGTGCGCGAGCGGCGCCATCGTCGCGGTAGCGCTCGCCTCCTGGGTCTTGCTTGCCGGTGAACCCTCCCCGCCGGACCCGATTACATTTGAAGACGTCGCCGCGCGCGCCGGAATCGAGTTCGTGCTCCGGAACGGCGCTACGCCTCAAAAGCACCAGATCGAAACAATGGCCGGCGGGGTTGCTGTGTTCGACTACAACAACGATGGGCGGCCCGACATTTACTTCGTGAACGGCGCTCGGCAGCCTGCGCTCGAGAAGTCTGACGCCTCCTTTTACAATCGGCTTTACCGGAACGAGGGCGGAGGCCGGTTCGCTGATGTCACGATCGCCTCTGGTGTGCCGGGGGAGGGCTATGCGACAGGCGTGGCTGCCGCGGATTACGATAATGACGGTTTCGCCGACCTCTTCATTGCTGGCGTGAATCGCAACATCCTCTATCGCAACCGGGGCGACGGAACGTTCGAGGATATCACCGTACGCGCCGGCTTGGCACACCGCGGCGCGGGGCTGAAGCCATGGTCTATCGCAGCGGGCTGGTTCGATTACGACAATGACGGGCAGCTTGACCTGTTCGTGGTGAACTATTGCGTCTGGATCCCGGAAAAGGAGCCGCCCTGTACCGTGGGCAAGGCGCGCACGTACTGCCATCCAAAATACTATGCAGGGCTGCCGAACAGTCTTTACCACAATAATGGCAATGGAACCTTTACCGACGTTTCGGAGAACTCGGGCGTCGGCAGGCACGTGGGCAAAGGAATGGCTGTGGCCTTTCTGGATTTCGACCATGATGGAAAGCTCGACGTGGCCGTCACGAACGACACCGTTCCCAACTTCCTCTTCCGGAATGAAGGTGGAGGGCGGTTCCGGGAGATGGGACTCACCGCCGGGATCGCATTCAACGACGACGGCCGCGCGCTCAGCTCCATGGGCGTGGACGCCCGGGACATCGATAATGACGGGCGGGAGGATCTCTTCATTACCGCCAATAACAACGAGACGTTCCCGCTCTTCAGGAACACGGGCAAGGGACTTTTCGCCGACATCACTTATCCAAGCGGCGTCGGCCGGCAGACGCTGCCATATACGGGATGGAGCAACGGCGTCTATGACTTGAATAACGACGGGCGAAAAGATCTTTTCGCGGCCCGCGGGGCGATTGACGACAATGTGGAGGAGTTCTCCCATCGCCGGTCGGCGCAGTCGAATGCGGTTTTGGCACGGCTTGAAGACGGGCGGTTCGCCGACGTCACCGGAAGCGCGGGCAGCGGCTTCCTTCAACCCGGATTGCATCGGGGCGCGGCTTTCGGCGACTTTGACGGGGACGGCCGCGTGGACGTGGTGGTGAGCCGGATCGGCGGGCGGGCGCGACTGTTCCGCAACACCTCACCGGTGAAGAACCATTGGCTCGCCCTCCGGCTGCGAGGCAGGCGCAGCAATCGCGACGGAATTGGCTCGATGGTGCACGTGACCGGCGCCTCCGGCCGCGAGCAGTGGAACCGCGTCACGACTGCCACCGGCTATGCCAGTTCGAGTGACCGCACCGTGTTCTTCGGAACGGGTTCGGACGCGGTAGCCAAAACGGTTGAGATTCAGTGGCCGTCGGGCGAAAGGCAAAGGCTCGTCAACGTGGCTTGCGACCGCTACCTGACCGTAGAAGAGCCGTAGTCCTGGCGGGACCAGCCTGCTTGCCCGAGTCGTAGTTCCCGCTCGCCGTCCGCCGCGCGGCCCAATTCCAAATAGGCCTTTCCCAGAAGGAGGCGCGCCGCCCATGCCGCGGGATCCAGTTTAACTGCCTTCTCAAGCCGCTGCGCTGCTAGTTCCGTTCGGCCCAGATGTATCAGCGCGCGTCCCATCTCAAGATGGGCCCGCGACGAGTCCGGCGCGTCCTTCAGAGTTTGACCGAGCACTTCCACGGCCTCGGCCGCGCGGCCCTGGCGGCTGAGGAAGGCGCCGTAGTCGATGCCTGCGTCCTCCCCGGAGCGATCCGATGCCGCACGCGCCAGCAAGGACTCACGGAAGTGTCGCTCGGCCTCCTCCGGCCGATCCAACGCGACGAAGTTAAGCGCCACCGCCCTTTCCACTCGCTCGCGCTTCTTTCCGGCTGCCGACTTCAGAGCAATCTCGAAAGGAGTTCGCGCCTCGCCATATCTGGCCAGTGCGTGTAACGTGCGCGCGAAGTAGTAACAGTTGTCCTCACCCTTGGGAGCTAGCTCGCACGCTTTTCCGAAGTGTTTGGCTGCCGTTTCGAGGTCGCCCGCCGAGGCTGCGGTCAGGCCAAGCATCTTCGAATCCGCAGCCTTCTCCCGTAATGCCTGCGCATAGAGCGGACAAGACAAAACGATAACTGCCAGCAGTCGCATGCGCCACCGAGTCAACTCTAGCACACGCGAGGATCAACCATCTTGCGTGCGGGACCGCGTTCGGGAGGCAGGAGTGCGGGGTTCGCAGACCCGCTGATCGCGAGCAATCCGGTTGAGCGTGAAGAGGTGCAGCGGATGTTCAGTTCGGAAGAAGGAGCAGCCTATTCCGATCCCGCTTGAACCTGTGTTTAGCGGCTTCTCTTGTCCTGGGCGCAGGGTCAGGGGTTTCGTTGCTGAGTTTCACCTAAGCGCAATACTGTTCACTTAATGCATTTCTGTGATATTCTCTTTTAGGGCGAAGGCCCCAAAGGAGAAACCTCATGAACGTTACCGCCGTGGAATCCACCACCCTGGCGACGGTTGCCTACGACGCCGCCAAGGAGATGCTGCAACTAGAGTT
>SHUI01000223.1 GCA_009697455.1 Bryobacterales bacterium | reverse complement strand
GTATTTGCACCCGGCCGCAGACCGCCTTGCCTCTCCGTTTTCAGGATCATCTTGTATTGGAATCCATTCTCCTTTCAGGATCATCTTGTATTGGATAATTCTGCGGCCGCGACCTGCCGGGTAAGAGAGTAGAATGAGCGGAGTGTCAAGGACCTTATCGGCGCTTCCATGGACGCTCGTGGCGTTCACCGTATTCACCGCCTCCGGCGCGCTGAGCCTCTCGGAGCAGACGAGCAATACCGTCGCCCGCGCGGAACAGCGGCTGCAACAGGGCCGGGCAGCTCTCCAGCAGGGCGGCAAAGACGCCGCGCGCTCCCACTTCGACGCCGCAATCGACCTGATGCTCGACGCTTCGGAAACGGCTCAGGACCGTGATGCCTTCGAACGCAAGCTGGAGCAGATGGTGGAGGCGATTCATCGCCTGGACTTGGCCAGTCTTGGTCCCGCCGATCTGGACGAACCGAAGTTCGAAAAATCCCCGCTCGACGACATTCTCGACCTCACGTTCCCGATTGATCCGAAACTAACAAACAAGGTCCGTGAAGAGTTGCAAGCCACGGCGTCGAAGCTCCCGCTCGAGATCACGGACGCCGTACTCAGCTACATCAACTATTTCTCGACGAAGGGCCATAAGACGATGATCTCCGGTCTTCGCCGGGCCGGGCGTTATCAGCCGATGATCCAGCGAATCCTCGACGAGGAGGGCGTGCCTCCGGAAATTCTTCATCTGGCGCAGGCGGAATCGGGATTCATTCCGCGGGCGGTGTCGCGAAAGGCGGCGACTGGAATGTGGCAGTTCCTCTCGTGGCGAGGGCGCGAGTACGGCCTGATGCAGAGCCCGTACCACGACGACAGGCTCGATCCGGAAAAAGCCACGCGTGCGGCCGCCCGTCATTTGCGCGACCTCTACGCCCAGTTCGGTGACTGGTACCTGGCGATTGCGGCCTACAATTGCGGCCCTGGCAACGTTTCGAAGGCCGTCGAGCGAACGGGTTATGCGAATTTCTGGGAACTGCGGAACCGGCGCGTTTTGCCCGCCGAGACCACGAACTACGTGCCGATCATCGTCGCGATGACGATCATGGTGAAGAACGCGAGCGAGTACGGATTGACGGACATCGACCCAGACCCGCCGCTCGAATACGACACCGTTGAAATGACCGCGCCGACCCATCTGGCGCTGATTTCGGATTTGACCGAAAGCCCGGTGTACGAATTGCAATCGCTGAATCCGGCGTTGTTGAAGAACGTCGCGCCGGAGGGTTATTCGCTGCACGTTCCCAAGGGGACGGGGACGGCGTTGCTGGCGACTCTGCAGACGGTACCTGAAGCGAAGCGGGTGGCCTGGCGGATGCACCGCGTGGGTGAAGATGAAACGCTGTCCGCGATCGGGACGAGGTTCGGCGCGTCCGCCGGTCTGATTGCGCAGGTCAACAAGATGGAGAGTCCGAAGCCCGTTCCGGGGGACTTGCTGATGATTCCGGCCGCGCCGCCCGCGCCGCCGAAACCCGCCGTGCGGCGGACGACGGGTACGCCCGCTTCGAAGCGGGCGGCTGCTTCGAAAAAGGGATCGACGCCGGCCGCGCGGGCCGCAGCCGCGAAGAAGGGTGTGAAGAAGTCCAGCGGCGTCGGGCCGGCTTGAGAGGATTGCTTTCTGAGAGGCGGCCTCCAACCTCGATTGGCTCCCGGCTCACGCCGCGCGCAGTGCACGGATGACGACCTGCGGGTCACGCTGGATTACGGCCAAGTAGGCACGGATGGAGATCTCGGGGCGCCGCCGTCCCTGGTCCCAGTCCTGCAGTGAGCGCACGTTGAAGCCGAACGGGGCGGCGAAGTCCGATTGCGACAACCCGAGCGTCCCGCGCAGCGCCAGCACGTCCGCCTCGGGCGGTATGTGGTAAACGGTCTGGCTCAGTTGAATCTCGCCCCGCAGATGGGCCCACAGTTCTTTCATCGAATCGAGCAGGGTTCCCACGGTGACTCCCCGGTCCGGCGCCGGGACTTAGCCGCCGAACTCCTGCTGGATTTCCGAGGCGATTTTCTGAAGCTGATGCCTTTCCGCAACCTCCCCTTCAGGCCCGTCTTGTGTTGGAAACCGTCCTTCCTTCAGGCTCATCATGCATTGGACAAGATTGGACAAGACTGCAAGTACACGCCGCCGGGCCACGCGGGTTACAATGCCGATTGAAGTGGCCCCGCATCTTCTCCAATCCTCCGCCGTGATGAGCTTCAACTGGCCGTCGTGGGTCTCGGCGATGGACGACCCCGCGAAATCCAAAATCGCCGGCAAGATCGAATTCACCGCGATGCCGTCCGCCAGGCGCCCCGGAGTTGCCGGCCTTGGCGCGTGGCTGTTCACGATACCGAGGGCTTCACCCAACGTGGAACTCGCCCGCGAATTCATTTTGTGGGCCACGGATGCGAAGCAGATGCGTGCGGCCGCGCTGCTCGGATATCCGCCGACGCGGGGCAGCGTCTTTCTCGACGAAGACCTCCTCGGGCGGTACGGGGCTTTTCCTGCGCAACTGGCGTCTCTCGAAACCGCGCGGTCCCGTCCGCGAACCGCGAAGTGGAACGAGCTCGAGAATGTGTTTGGCGTCTATCTTTCGCAGGCGAATGCGGGCAGGCTCGGCGCGGCTCAGGCGATGGAGAAGGCGAACCGCGAGATCGAGGCGGTCCGGGAGCGGGCGGAATGAGATCGCCCATCCCGGAAGGCGTCAAGTGGGCGGGTCCGGCGGTTGCGCTGCTATTCGCGCTTTCCGTGTACCCGCTTGCCTATTCGGTGAAGGTCAGCCTTACGGCGCCCGGAGGCGGGTTCACTCTGCGCAATTATACGCGGCTGCTGTCGGATGAATTCTTCCATGCCGCCGCCGCGCAGACGTTGTTCTACACTTCCGCTGCGTTGATCGTGGAGTTCCTGCTCGGACTGGGACTCGCGCTGCTTGCGGATTCACTCCTCCGCGGACGTGGTCTCTTCCGTGCCGGCCTGCTTGCTCCGATGCTGCTCCCTCCGGTGGTAGCGGCCGTGATCTGGCGGCTGATGTACAACCCGCAGTTCGGAGTTCTCAACGGCACGCTGCGGGTGCTTGGTATCGACACCTCGAAAATCACGTGGACGTCGGGCGAAGGCTCGGCGATGCTTTCCGTGTTGCTCGTGGACATCTGGGAATGGACGCCGTTCATCTTTCTCCTTCTCAGCGCAGGCCTGCAGGCAATTCCAGCGGAGCCGTATGAAGCGGCTCGCGTGGATGGCGCCTCGGCGTGGCAGGTTCTGCGGGACGTCACGCTGCCGCTGCTCAGACCCACGATCCTGCTGGCGCTCGTTCTGCGCGCCATGGATCTGATGCGCATCTTCGATCAGATCTTCATCCTGACGCAGGGCGGGCCAGGCTTCGCGACGGAGACCGTCAGCCTGTATATCTACCGGACTGCGTTTCGCTTTTTCAATTTCGGGTATGCTGCCGCGATGAGTTTTGTGGGCCTCGCCGTCACGACAATTCTCACGCGGTCGCTCATCCGACTGATCAACCCGAGGCGAACTCGTTAAGCGGCATGAAGGACGCAACGGCAGACTCCTGCTACGACCGTGAGATAGCCGCGTGCCGCCGGATCCCGGATGGCGGCCTCTTTGCTCACCGCGTCGACACCGTCCGCTCCAAACAACTCCGTGACCGCGGCCTCAAACCTCGGAACCTGCGGAACCGGCATTTCGGCTCATCGCCCACCGCGGAGCAACGCCGCAGGTGAATTTCCTTGGCTCTTCACCGCCAAAGTCCCGTACAATCACTTTCACGCCAAACGCCGTAGCGGGCAGCCCGGAGGTGGATTACTAGCGCCGATGATTCTATTTGTTGAGAAATTCCCGGAGTTGGGAGCGCGGGAGACAAGATCCGTAAAGGTCACCGAGGCGCCTGACCTTCCGGTTGGCGAGTACGGCTTCATCGAGTCCTATTGCAACGAGCCTGGTTGTGACTGACGGCGGGTCATTATTAGCGTGATACGGCCGGAGACCGGATAGCCAGGTCTTGGCAACGATCGGTTACGGTTGGGAGAGCCTGGAGTTCTACGAGGAATGGAGCCGCGGGCCCGTCGATCCCAGGGAAGTGAGGAGACCGTACCTCGACGCTTAACCCACATTCCGAATATTCGCCGGCTCTGCTGGTGTCATGAAGGTTTGAGTTACGAACTTGCCGAGCGGGGTGTGGGCGCGGCGCAGTTCGATGTTTTCCGGAAGCATGTCCGGCAACCCGAGGTGTGGCTCAGCAGATCGCTTACGCGCACTTTCTCGCGCGGTGCAGCCGCAAATTCCGGCAGGTAGTGAAACACTGGATCGGTTAACGAAACAAGGCTGCGGTCCACCAGAAGCATCAAAGCGCTTGCGGTGACGAGTTTGGTGATGGAGGCGAGCAGGAAGATCGAATTCGGAACCACCGGCGATGAGTCCCGCGCGGGCGATAGTACGCCAAATCCTTTGTGCAGGACAATCCTGCCACGGCGTGCGACGAGAATCGCCGCGGCGCCCACCTTGCCCGGCTCCACTTCGGATGAAAGGATCTCCGCGGCGCAATCGAGCCTCTCCGCCGGCATCCCCACCGAAGGCGGCGGCGCATGCTGCAATTGAGCCGCCCCTTGCGCCGCGGTGGACAGGAGTAGGCATATCGTGGTTTTCACAACGTACTTCTTAATCCATAGATTCGCGCCGTCACTATTCACACCGCGAGCAGATGGCTGCGCATGAGGCCATTGATTGCCGTTCCGCAACCGTGCCGTTTCTGCCGCGAGACGCCGAGTGTCTTAAGTAAAGCAGGGAGGAGAGTGGTGCGCGGGAGGCTGCTGCGAAAGGGATTTGGGCACTGCCTGCATGGTGTTGCAAATTCATCCAACGCCACGTCGCGCTGGCTGGGAAAGGACACGTCAAGACTCGAGGGTTTCCACGACAAACGCTCTTTTTCGCCCCTGCGCCACGACTTGCCCGTGGTACTTGGTCTTCCCATTCGCCAGGAGAGCGAGCGGCTTTCCCACGATGTGATCGAAACTCAACACGTCGCCTATGTTCAGACTCATCAGGTTTCCAATCGATAGCGAAGGCCCTTGGAGCCGCACTTCCATCGAGACGTTCGTCTTCATGAGGATGCTCAGCATGCGCGACTGCTCTTCTTCGGTGGAATCCGTCTTGCGCACCGACCATTGCCGATCGAAGCGGTGCCGCAACATCTTGATCGTGATCGACGGAACGGCAATGTTCAACATCCCCGTTGTCTCGCCGATACGGACTTCGAGCCCTACGGAAACGACTGCCTCGGTGGGCGCGAGAATCTGCAAGAGCTGCGGCTCAGTCTCGTGACCCTCGATTGTGAAGTTGATATTACTGACCCCCTGCCAGGCCTCCTTAAGGTCGTGCAGCATGATCCGGAACAGCGTGTCGAGGATCTGCTGTTCGATTTCCGTAGCCTCGCGGTTGACCCGCGTGAGCCCCCGGACGTTACCTCCGAGCAACATCTCAAGCAGCGGAAACATGAGCGAAGGATTCAGCTCCAACACGCCGGCGCCGTCGAATGGCTTCATGCCGAGCCATATCATGCAGGTGGGGGACGGGAGACACTGCGTGAACTCGGCGAACGATAACTGCTCGATCGACACCAGATTGACGATTACGTACGCGCGGAGATACGCCGAGAGGCTGGCTGCCAGGTTGCGCGCGAAGTTGTTGTGAAGCAGATGAATCCCGCGAAGTTGTTCTTTGGAGACACGGTCCAACCTGCGGAAGTCGTACGCCACGACCTTCGGCGGAGCTTCGACGCGGACGGTCTCCTTGACGCCCTCAAATACTCGGTCTATTTCAGCTTGAGACAGCTGATTCATATATTGTCTATCGGATGGTTAGGGGAAAAACTTCATGCTGGGAACGACGCTTCGGCGGCGAGGTCGAGCGCGGCGTGTCGCCCGCGTTTAGGACCGGGCGGTCAGAACCGTGATCCAAAATGGGCCCTCGTCGCACTGAAAGGCAAGCTGCTGCCGGGACTCGATACCATAGACCCACGGGCAGTACTTACTGCCATCGACAACCAGGGGCCGGGAAAGATGGATCCCTCGTGATAAAACGGACTTCAGGTTGCCGCCGATCATGTTGGCAAGCTCGCCAAGCATGTCGCGGACAACATCGTCCACAGTTCCGGGCGGATCCAGGGAAAGGAAGCGTCCAGCGAATTGGCAAGCCTGGCTGCGGTCGCACTCGAGAAGCACCGCTCCGTTCCAATCGCCCGCCAAATGGACCGCCGCTGTAAGCCGGCACTCGGCGGGGAACCACGGCGTCCTGGTCTCGGCCACTTCCAGGTTCAGCCTGGCCGCGAATACAGATTCCACGATCTGCGCCAGTTCGCCAGGCCGTATTTCCAGGCTGATCGTTGGTATGTTGCGCCGGATAACTGGCAGAGCGCTATCGATCATGTTGAACCTGGAGGCGATTCCCGCGGAGGCTTACACGGAGTGTCAGGCTGCTTGCAGCTCGGATGGCGTCGTGTCTTTTGTGGGATTTGCCGTCGCCGGGTGTGTAGGCACCGGCAGCCTGTGTAGCGGGTCCCGCGCGGCGTGCCAGCTCGCTTCTCACTTTCTCATGTCTGAGTATGAATCGGTGGATGAGGAGGTAATGGACGCGTTCGGTGAGTTGACCAACATTATCATCGGCAACCTCAAGAACGAGCTCGAGCATCACACGGGGCCGATGGGACTCAGCGTCCCGACGGTAATCCACGGCAAGAACCTGACCGCGCGAAGCGACGGCCGCGAAGAGTGGGCAGTGGCCCCTCAAGGACCCTTGCCGTCGCCCACGCGGTATACCCGATACGCCGAGTTCTCAAAGACCACCGTCCTGCCTGTCAGTGCGTGCTTCGACTGCAATACCGCGTAGTCGATCCCAAGGGTCTGGTACAACGCCAGGTCAACCGGACGCGTCATGGTGGCCTGCCATCGCCTCCACCACTCCTCTCCCATGGTCCGGAAAAAATTCACCTGTCCACCGGCCTTCCAATCGACGTATACCGCTCGCAAAGCCCTCGCACGGAAAATGCCGGGATACAAGTCGCGCCCCGCGTCCGGAAAGAGAAAAACGGAATCGGCCGGCGTGGTTTCGCGAGCCCACTTCGAGAGGGCTCGAAGATCCTCATGTTCGAGCGCGGGGTAATTGCGAAAGCCCACACCGAGCGGGATGACGAAGAAGGCCGCCAGTGCGGTTACCGCGAGCGCGGCACGCTTGGGAATCGCCGCCGCCAGCGCCAGGCCCGCGACGACAGCCGCCATTTTCCACGTGGGCGGCGCCGAGAACTTCACCCGAGCCGGAATCGCATAAACGATGGCGAACCACACGGCGGCCTCCGCATGGCGCTTTCCGGTTACCGCCCAACAGCCGGCCGCCGCCGCCGCGAACGCCGTCATCACGGCTACGAACAACAGCGCGCGTGTGGGCTGAAACTGCGGCATGAGCGACAACCGCGCCCGCTCCAGCAGCAGATAAGACACCGGAATACTCGCGATTCCGATCAACGGCATGGCGGCGGCGAACAGCCGCAATTCAGGCGTGATGTGGCTGCGGATGCGCGAGAGCGCAAGTCCAAGCGCCGCGCAGAGAATGGCGTAATGGGGCATCCACGCCGGCGCCCAGTTGCTCACCCAGACATAGGAGGCGCGCATCCGCTGGAGACTTTCTTCGAGTGGTTCGACTCTTCGGAATAAGGACTGCGTGCTGCCTCCGCCCGAGGCCGCATACAGAACAGCCAAAGCGCAGGCAAGGGGGATAAGTGCGAGCGATCGGGCCTTCCTCTCGCCGGGCCACAGCAGAAGTATCGCGTACGCTCCCCAAAATGGATACGTCGAAGGTGGATGGAACAGCAAGCCGGCGGAAGCCGCGAGGCCCGCGCCAAGCCAGCGTTTATGCGCGGCGAGTCCAACCGCGAGATACACCAGAGGAATAGCGAAGCCGCGGGGAACGGGTTCGTACTCGAACGCGAGCACCGATGGCCCAAAAATGGTAGCGCCGAGCGCCAGGCACGCCGTCACGAACAGGGCAAACGGCGGTGCGAGTCCGGCAGCCGATGCCATCAGGTAGAAGCCGAGCAAGCCCAGGAATCGCGTTACCAGATGCGGAATCGCCAGAGCGTTCTCCAGATCGAGCCCGGTAAGCTTGCGCAACGCCAGCGCGCACTCATCGTAAAGGGTGAGCGAGACGTGAGGATATTCGACGATCAGATCCTTGCGATAGAGGGAGTGGTCTTGCAGATGTTCGAGAATCGGCGCGTAAATCTGCGTGTCGGCCTGAAGGTAAACGTGGCCCGGAAACTGAAAATAG
>SHUI01000222.1 GCA_009697455.1 Bryobacterales bacterium | reverse complement strand
CCACTGACTCAGGTCGCGCGGCTCCGCTTCCATCTTCAACAACCGGAGCAGGATTTCGTCCACGCCCTCCGCGGCGAACACGAGCGGCACTTCGTACACCGACTTTACATCCGAGGCCGTGATCACTGCCTCCACGTCCACGTCGCAAAACAGGGCGATCTTCTCCTTCATCTCCTGCGCCAGAAAACGTTCCGAACGGCAAAGCAGAATGTCCGGCTGGATGCCGATCGCGCGAAGTTCCTTGACGCTGTGCTGTGTCGGCTTCGTCTTCAATTCCTGCGCGGCCGCGATCCACGGCACGAGCGTCACGTGCACGAACACGCAGTTCTCCTTGCCTTGCTCATGGCGCATCTGCCGGATGGCTTCGAGGAAAGGCAGGGACTCGATGTCGCCGACGGTCCCGCCGATCTCGACGATGACGACATCGACGTCGCTCGATAGTTTCTTGATAGCGGACTTGATCTCGTTCGTGACGTGAGGGATCACCTGTACGGTCTTTCCGAGATAATCGCCGCGCCGCTCCCGCGACAGAATCTGTTCGTAGATGCGTCCCGATGTAAGGTTGTTGTTCCGCGTGAGCTTGGCATGGGTGAAGCGTTCGTAATGGCCGAGGTCGAGATCGGTCTCAGCGCCGTCGTCGGTGACGAACACTTCGCCGTGCTGAAACGGGCTCATGGTGCCAGGGTCCACGTTCAAGTAAGGGTCGAATTTCTGGAGAGTGACGCGCAGCCCGCGGCTCTCAAGGAGGCAGCCGATCGACGCGGCCGCGATCCCTTTTCCCAGCGACGACACCACGCCGCCTGTAACAAAGATGTATTTAGCCATTTCGTTTCGTTCCACCGACAGAAGCTTCAAATAGTTCGGATACTCGGCGCAGATCCTCGGGCGTATCGACGCCAATCGATTCGCAATCAGTCTCGGCCACGCGAATGGAGAATCCATTTTCGAGTGCCCTCAACTGCTCAAGCCTCTCCGCCTGTTCGAGAGGGCCAACGGGCAAATCCGGATACGCGAGCAGAAAATCCCGGCGGTACACGTACAGGCCGATATGTTTGTAGTATTGCGTGGCGGCTCCTGCTTCGCCGGTCTGCCGGACGTGCGGAATCGTGGAGCGCGAAAAATAGAGTGCGAACCCCCGCCGGTCCGTCACGACTTTGACAACGTTTGAATCGAGGATTTCTCTCGGGTCTTCGATCTTCTTCTTGAGAGTGCACATCACGATGTCCGGTTCCTCCACCAAAGGTAGAATTGCGGCGTCGATGGCGGATGGGTCGATGAGAGGTTCGTCACCTTGCACGTTCACGACGATCTCCGCGTTTTCGGCGGATGCTGCTTCCGCGACGCGGTCGGTGCCGGATGGATGATCGCCGCGTGTCATGCGAACGATCGCGCCAAAGCGCCGCGCCTCGCGGGCAATGCGGACATCGTCCGTGGCGATTATGACCTTCGTGAGGTACCGTGCCATCGAAACACGCTCGTGAACGTGTTCGATAAGAGTCTTGGAACCAAGGGTGGCGAGGGCTTTGCCGGGAAACCGGGAGGACGCATAGCGGGCTGGAATCACGCCCAGGATTCTAGCGGGCACAGATGATCATAGCACGGGAGAAACGGGGGGCGCTTCAATCGGGTGGCATGAATTGGAGCGTAATCCGAGGAGTCGCGCGGAGCTCACCACGGGTTCCGGTGCCGGGCTTGGTGCGGCCTCGTAGCGCAGTCGCCGTAACCTTGACTTCCACCGGATGTTGGAGCATGAGCCGTGCCAGCCAGACAAAGGGGCGCATCAATTGGGCATCCTTGTCATTAGCTATTCGCGGTGACTCCGGCGGGTGGAGCGATCCCTCCGGACCGCGCGGGACGCCATCGTCCCGCTTGCGCAGGCGGAGCGGGCGCCTCTGCGCGGGCGGGTGCGCCTGACGTTGCCGGAGCCATCCATGGGGGCACCCGCCACGGGTCATTTTGCAATACCGGCTCGGTCATCCGCGGCGCGCAACTTCAGTGCACGTCAAAGAAGTGGAATGACCGGAGTGGCGATGTGCTTCGCGGAATCGATGGGTCGATCTTCCCTTACAGTGATGAGGCTGACAGGCAACGCCGGCCGGGTTGACAAGTCACGTTCGTCGAAAGCACATGGCGTCAGCGTGATTGCGATGCCCCTGATTGAGCGCGGCCCGTGTCCCCGGAAAGAAATCGTTCGTTCTTTTTTTCGGTGCAGGGCCACGCTCGCTGTTTGCCGTGTCCGCCGTCGGATACAATCCGCAGTATGCCTGTTCCACTGCTTAGCCGGCGTCACCTGCTGTTTGGTACTCCGCTGTTCGCGGCAGCCGCCCGGCCGGTGATCCGGAAACTCACCACAAGAAAGCACACTATCCAGAACCGCGACTACCTGTTCCTCGAAGTTGAGACGGACGGAGGCATTATAGGGCTCGGTGAGGGTTCCATTTCCGGGCGCGTGGAGATTGTCGAGCAGGCGATTCAATGGTTCACTCCCTTCCTGGTAGGGAAGGATCCGGGCGGAATCGAGGATCACTGGAACCGGAACTACTACGAGCTTTCGCGTTATCGCGACGGCTCGGTGCTGATGACCGCGCTGGCGGCCGTCGATATCGCGCTGTGGGACATCGAGGGCAAGCGGTTGGGTGAACCGGTCTGGCGCCTCATGGGAGCAGCGGACCGGAAGCCCATGCGTGTCTATTACAGCCATTGGAGTCACGATCTGGAGCGCCGTACGCCCGAGCGCCTGGCGGAGCTCGCGGCGAGCACGCGGCAGGCCGGCTGGAGTTGTGTCAAGTGGGTACTGCCGAAAGGCGGCTCCGAAACCGGGCGCTTACGACGGCTGGTCGCGGAGGTGGAAGCCGTCCGCAGGGGCGGCGGTCCGGATCTGGAAATTGCTCTCGAAATGTGGGAGACCTTTACGGTGCGCTCGGCAATTGAGTTTGCGAGAGCAGTGGCGCCGTTTCACCCTCTGTTCATCGAAGAGCCCACGTGGCGAGAGACACCGCAAGCGCTCGGAGAGATCGCTTCGAAAAGCCCGGTCGCTCTTGCCGCAGGCGAGGGACTCGTGTCCCGCTACGATTTTAAGCACCTCCTGGACGCAAAAGGCGCGCAGATTTTGCAGCCGGATGTCATCCACTGCGGCGGAATCACGGAGATCCGCAAAATTGCTTCGCTCGGCGAACTGTACGGCGCTGAGATGGCGCCCCACATGTATTACGGTCCGGTGGCGCATGTCGCTTCACTGCAGTCGATGGCCGCGGTCCGCAGCTTCCTGATCCAGGAATGGGACGCCCGCATGGAACCGGTCTTTACGGGGATCACGCGCGGGAGCTTCCCCCTCGCAAAGAATGGTCACGTCACGCTGCCGGACCGGCCGGGCCTGGGCATCGAGATGGACTGGGCGGAACTCGACCGCCGCTTTCCCTATCGCGCACAGAGCTTGCGTCCGCCGGGCGGGCGGTGAGAAGGTGTGAAGAGCCGAGCCGCCTCGAATATTTCACACCTTCCCGGCAGGCGGTTCTATACACCGTATTTGGGGTCAACGCCTTTTCGATAAAGCATTTCCCCCGCTTACTTTCGTGCGCGGCTCGTTCATTAGCGTGTGGCTGCCCACGGAGCGGACGCTTTCAAATTCTCTGGAGCCACGAGCCATCCCGCCGGACGTCCCGTATATTTGTGCCACGCGGCGTCATGATTCCGCGGGCTGGTATGTCTGCCGGCCACGGCACGATTGCATGGCGCACGCATTGTACAAGGTGAGCAACCTTGATTGAACTCCGTCATCGGTTCTGGAATAATGCTCATTCGCAGGGGCAATTACCGATATGCATATACAGGTTCTTCTTTTGGCCATCACGGCCGCCGCGTTCGCAGCGCCGCCCGCGATCGATACGAACAAGGCCGGCATGGACGCCGAACGGCTCGCCCGCATCCCGGCGCGCATGAAGTCCTACGTCGAGAAGGGGACCATTTCGGGCGCGGTTACGCTCGTTGGACGGCACGGCGCTCTCGCCAGTCTCGAAGCCGTCGGCTACCAGGACATCGAATCGAAGAAGCCGATGAGCACCGATACGGTGTTCCAGGTCATGTCGATGACGAAGCCCGTGACGGGCGTCGCCGCGATGATTCTCCTTGAAGAGGGCAAGCTCGCTCTCAGCGATCCGGTGGAGAAATATCTGCCGGAGTTCCGCGGACAATGGCTCATTGGACAGCGCGACGAGAAATCGATGTCCCTGAAAAAGCCCTCCCGGCTCATTACGGTTCGGGATTTGATGACCCACACCTCCGGCATGGGAGATTACCCGGAAGGGATCAAGGATCTCGCCGTGAAGAAGAACCGGACCCTCGCCGAGGCCGTATCAATTGTCTCGCAGCAACCGCTCGAGTTCGAGCCTGGAACAAAATGGCTCTACAGCAATACCGGCCTCAACACACTTGGACGCATCGTGGAAGTGGTGGCCGATAAGCCTTTCGACCAGTTCGTTCTCGATCGCATCTGCAAGCCGCTCGGCATGAAGGATACCCTGTTCACGCCGCCGCCAGCGATGTATGACCGAATCGCCACCGTTTACGATTTGAAAGACGGTAAGTTGCGCAGGGCTGACGTTGACCACTACAACCGGAACTCGAAGTTCATCCGCGCATCAGGCGGGCTGTTTTCCACCGCGTCCGACATGGCGCGCTTCTATCAGACGATGCTGAACGGAGGCGCTCTCGACGGACAGCGCATTCTGTCCCGCGCATCGGTGGAGGTGATGACGGCGCTGCACACAGGCGACATCAAGGTGAGCGGACCCGGCATGGGCTGGGGGCTCACGTGGGCCGTGGTCCGCGACGCAGCCGGAACCTTGACTATGCAGTCCAAAGGCGCGTACGGCCACGGCGGCGCGCTGGGAACATACGGCTGGGTGGATCCAAGGAAAGATCTGGTGGGCGTGCTGATGATTCAGCGCGCGAGCGGCGGCGACGCCGGCGAACGTAACACGTTGCTCGAACTGGCGGGGACCGCCATTTTGGACTGAGAGGAATCATGCCGCGCTTCATACCTCTTTTCACCGCCGCGACTTTGCTCCCGGCGGCTCTGTTTTCCGCAAGCCTCGACCCGAAGATTCACTCGCGCATGCAACACTACGCGGACAAAGGAACCATCGCCGGCGCAGTAATGCTCTACGCGAAGAACGGAACCGTTTACGGGCCGGACGCGGTGGGAAATCAGGAGCTTGCTCCAGCGAAACCGATGCGCGCCGATTCGATCTTCCAGATCATGTCGATGACAAAACCGGTAACTGCGCTCGGGATCATGATCCTGCAGGAGGAGGGGAAGCTCTCGGTCTCCGACCCCGTGGAGAAATACCTGCCCGAATTTCGCGGCCAGATGTTGATCGCGGAGCGTGGCCAAACGACGCGTACCCTCAAGAAGCCGGCGCGGCTCATCACGATTCGCGATTTGATGACGCACACCTCCGGCATGATGGCGAGCCCGCCGCCCGGCATTCCGGATGTTTATCAGAAGATGGACCTGACCCTCAAGGAAGCGGTTGCGGTGTTCTCGCAACACCCGCTCGACTTCGAGCCCGGGTCGCGCTGGCAGTACAGCAACGCCGGCATCGCCACGCTCGGCCGCGTCGTTGAAGTGGTGGCGGATCAACCCTACGAGAAGTTTCTCGAAGATCGCGTTTTCCTCCCGCTCGGCATGAAGGACAGCTTCTTTTTCCCGCCGGGCGAGAAGACCGGACGCATCGCCATGGTCTACACGCTCGATAAGGGCAAGCTCCTGAAAGCTGGCGCCGGCATCCTCGGAGGCGACCCGGCACTCTACCGGAAGGGCGCGAAATTCCCGGCGCCGGAGTTCGGCCTGTTCTCGACCGCGTCCGATCTTGCGGCGCTTTATCAGATGATGCTCGACGGTGGCGCCTACAAGGGCAAGCGGATCGTCTCCAAGGCGTCGGTGCAGGTGGCGACGGCGCTGCACACAGGCGGCATCGAGCCGGCCGGTCATTCGCCCGGCATGGGTTACGGGCTTGCATGGACCGTAGTGCGAGATCCGCTTGGCACGTTGCAGTTGCAGTCGAAGGGGACGTTCGGGCACGGTGGCGCGTTCGGTACACACGGTTGGATCGACGCGGCGAAGAAAATCGTTGGCGTGTTCCTGATCCAGCGCTCGGGCGGGGGATCCGAAGAGAGTAACGCGTTCAAGCAGATGGTGGCAGCCACGGACTAACGGAAGGCTGACACGCAAAGCGTGATGTGACCAGATCGACGCCGGTATGGAAGAAGACCGCTAGCTTCTTGCCTGATCCTTGCTGATCGCCCGCTTCCCGGACAGGATCTCGGGCACTCTTCCCTTCGATCCGAGTAAGGGCCAAAGGGCGCTCGGTTATACCCCCCCCCCGTTGTTAAAGGAGAAACGCGACCATTTCGTGTGGCGGAATGGAAGGCAGAGAACACTGCGTCCGCTTGAAATCGTGCACCAGGTCAAGTAACAGCCCAAGGAGGGCGTCTTTTCACGGTTGGAAGCGCCTCGGCGAGCAATCGCCCGTGACGCTTCGTGTCCAGGGTCAGCACATCTTTGATGAATACCCCTTCGATGGTAGTGAACGAAAACGGTCACGCGATATTTGTTTCCGCCGGCATCGAACACTGTAAGGTCCTGCACGAAGTCCGCCGTGTTGAAGGTACGGCGAACATCGGCCGAAGTTCTCCATTCCGTGTCCTCGGTAACTTTTGCCATCGCTTTGGCGGTTCCAACGCGGCGGGGTGATCCCCTAGAATGCCTGGGTTCCCAGAAAAAGGAATCTCACGTCCAATGGACTTCGGCGGCACTCGGCGAGATCGCCGGCCCCACGGCCGCGAGTTCGATTATGATGAATTCAACCAGCCGGAGTGTTCCGGGGAGGGTAAGTCACATGTTTAGCCGAATTGTTTTCGCGTTCCTATTGTTGGGCGCCGGTGTTTCCGCCCAGGATTACCGTGGGCAAATCACGGGGAAGATCCTTGATCAAACAGGGGCTGGCGTTCCAGGGGCGGCCATTACGATCTTGAACACCGCTACGAATGCCCCTTCCATTACGAGATCCGACGAGTCCGGCAACTACACAGCCCTTTATCTGGGCGCCGGAAACTATTCGATTGCGGTGGAAGCCCCGGGTTTCAAGAAACTGGTTCGCGGCGGGATTGAAGTGCGCGTCGCCGATGCGCTGAAACTCGACCTCACTTTGGAGATCGGCGCGGCGGCCGAAACCATCAGCGTCACCGCCGAAGCAGCGCTCCTCGAAACGAGCACCGCATCGGCCGGTCAGGTGATCGATGCCCGCAGTATTCAGGACCTCCCTCTTTCGGACGGCAATCCTTTCGTGCTCCACCGGCTGGCACCTGGCGTGATTTACACCGGCGATCTGAAGTTTTCCCGTCCCTTCGACAACGGAGGCACGTCTGCGATTACCGTAGACGGCGCTCCGGGCGGCAATGAATTCAGCCTCGACGGGTCGCCAAACATGGCGAGCGGACGCCGCGTGGCGTTCGTTCCGCCGCGTGACGTTGTGGAAGAGTTCAAAGTCGAGACGGCCAACTTCGACGCGCAGGACGGACATACCGCCGGCGGGACCGTGAACGTGGCACTCAAGAGCGGCAGCAACAACATTCACGGCACTCTCTACGAGTTCCTTAGGAACGATAAGCTCTCCGCCAATGACTTCTATCTGAACCGCTCCGGACGCCCTCGCGATACCCTTCGCTACAACCTTTATGGCGGAACCGTGGGTGGCCCCATCTGGATTCCGAAGATTTACAACGGCAGGAACCGGACCTTCTTTTTCTTCGGTTACGAAGGGATCAAGGACCGCTTCCCGGAGCCGACTCTCCAGACCGTGCCTACACAAACGCAGCGCAACGGGGATTTCTCCGGCCTCCTCGCGCTTGGCTCCGGCTATCAGATTTTCGACCCGTTCACCGCGCGCAACGCACCGAACAGTCGCATCCAGCGTGATGCGTTCCCTGGCAACGTCATACCGCAGAACCGGCTAAGTTCCATTGCGAAGAATTATCTGAACTACTACCCGCTTCCAAATCAGCCAGGGGACCGCGAGGGGCGGAACAACTTCGTCAGCGGAAACGTGCGGGGCGACGATTTCTTCTCAACCTCGTACCGCTTCGATCACAATCTGACGCAAAAGCAGCGGACGTTTTTCCGTTACACGCACAACAACCGGCGGGAGTCCCGCGGCAATTGGTCCGGTGTGACCGGAGACGGGATCCACGCCACCGGAAACTTCCTGTTCCGCATTAACGATGGGGCGACGGCCGATCACGTCTATTCGATTTCTCCGACCACGATCCTCAATTGGCGCATCGGTTTT
>SHUI01000221.1 GCA_009697455.1 Bryobacterales bacterium | reverse complement strand
TGTACGTGCCGTTCCGTTGTGGAAATACGGCGGGTGTTGCCACACCCCTTTCAAGGGCGCGGTTCGATACTGCTTGGTAGCGCTGCGCGCGGCGTAGCTGGGCGCTCCGTTCGGTTCCGGCTCGCTTACCGCGGCACTGGCCGGATGTAAACGCGAATTGGCATCCGTAAACGTGGCCCCGCTGTGGCAGCTTGCGCATTTGCCGGCATTGTTGAAGACCAGCTTGCCTCTGACGGCCGCCACCGCATCGAAACTCCCGGCCGGCGGCGGCGGCGCTGCCAGTGAGAGCTGATAAGCCTGCAGAGCCACCAACTTCGAGGTAATCAGATCGTCGGTTCCATTGGATACTTTTGTGCCGGTGCGTTTTTCGCTAAACGACCCGTGACCGCCCATCTGTGTGACGCCCACATAGCGGTTCCAATACGCCAAGTCGGCGCCATCTCCGGTCGAAGTTATCTTGTGGATACCTTGGAGACCGTAGGCTGGCGGAATGACCTGTGGGCCGTTCTTGCCGTCCAGGTTAAAGCGGGGATCGTATTTGCCAGGGCCCCAAGAGTTGTAAACAGCTTTTTTCTCGGCACTCAATGTTGGGGAGAGCGCGATGATCGCTCCGGGGTTCAGGTCGAGATTCGGCCAGCCATCCAGCCGTTTTCCAATGCCGGGCGCAAATGAGTTGTCGACAGTTGAGTGGCACAGCGCGCAAGTGACGCCAAGCTGCGTCAGAACATCCTTGCCGTCAATGGTTTCGACCTTGCCTTGAAGACCGACAACCGCATTCAACTTCAACAAAGCCACCGTCGTCTCAGGGCTCTTCAAACTGATAGACCCGTTCTGAATTCCCGCCACCACGGCGGGGGGTAGGGCTTCGGAATCGACCTTCAAACCGACCGACAGGGCCGTAGTTGGATCGACAGCGGTGCGAACCACTTCGTGGATCTTCCACTTCTCTGTCCACTGGGTCTCGTCACCAAAGGTGTCGAATCGGAATATTTGTTTCCCTTGCGCGACAATAGCTGAGGCCGTGCGCGCGTCGGCTCCCCCGACAATTTGGGGTCCAATAACCACGGCGGCGATCGTTGTGGCGATCAATGCCACCCGGAAACCACTTGGCAGATACTGCTGGTATTTGGTCATCTCATGTGTCCTTTAGGGAGCCTTGGCTCCATCCGAAATACTCGTCGTCCACAAGGCCAATCGCTGGAACAGCCGTGGTACTGATCGAGAGTAGCCCCAATCCGCCACCCGTTCAATGGGGCGCGGGCGAACACATTGTTCAGCTTCCTGTACAATCGGAGCCGTGAACTGGGACGACTACGACGTTTTCTGCCATGTTATCGAGCATCGTGGTTTCTCGGCGGCTGCGCGCGCCTTAGAACGCCCCAAGTCGTCGGTGAGCGCTGCGATAGTTCGGCTGGAGTCTGCCCTGGGCGCGCGTCTGATCGAGCGCACGACGCGTCAGTTGCGGCTGACCGAGCCGGGCGAAGCGCTGTATCGCGACGTAGGGAGGCTCTTCGGAGAGCTGCGTGAGGCGCGCACCGCGGCACTGGCGCAAGGCGAAGTGGTGGCCGGGACGCTACGCTTGGCCGGGCCGCATGAGTTCAGTACCTATCAACTCGGACCGGTGGCCTGCACCATGATGTCTCGCCATCCGCAATTGAAAGTCCAAATCGACGTTGCCGACGACACGATCAATCCGGTGGAGTCTGGTCACGACATCGCCTTCACGCGGCTCGACGACGCGGTGATACCGCTGTCCAGCCTGATACAGCGCCGAGTGGTATCGCTCGAATTGGCTGTGTTCGCAGCACCTGGGTTGCTGCAGGAACGCGGCGAGCCTATCGATCCGGAGGAATTGATTGGATTGCCTCTAATATGCTCCCCACACGATCTCGAATGGACCTTTGCCGCCGCGGACGGCACCGTTGTGAGCATTCCGGCATTGGCGCCGCGGCTAAGCACCAGCAATACCCACGTCCGTTTGCAAGCTGCCTTGGCCGGGCTCGGGGTGGCGCGGATCCCAGCATTTTTCTGCGCGGCGGCCGTACGCGATCTGCAATTGCGGCGTCTTTTGAGCAACTATATATGTTCGCCGCTCAAGATTTATGCACTTCTGCCCGCTAAGCGGCTCATGCCAGCCAAGGTACGTCTGTTCCTCGATGCGCTCGATCAGCATGTCACGCGCTTAGCCTGAAATGCTTTCAGTTCGCTAGTGGTCTCCGGACGTACCCGCGAGCCGCCAGCGAGCGCGCTCGATCTTGCGAATGACCTCTCGAACCTTCAGCGGCACAACTCTGAGTCTGCCGGACTGCGGATCCTTAGGATAGATCACGATCAACGGCGCAGGAAGGAGTAGACTGGGACTGCCGTCAGATCTGTACCAAGAGAATCCCAGCGAGCGGGCGGCGGCCAGTACGACCGGCCGCCTAGTTCCATTTCGCGGTTCCCTGCCGACATGTCGCGACGTATCGCCCGTTCGCGCCTTGTCGTATTCTCATTTCATGCCCTTCTTGCGCGTTGCATTGCTCATGGTGTTTGGAGTTGCCGCGGCTCTCGCCCAACGCTCGTCAGGGCCGGCGAAAGGCATCCTGATTGTCGATGGCGGCGGCACATCGAAAGCGGTTGTTGACGAGTTCGTTCGCCTGGCCGGTGGGCAGAAAGCGAAAATCGCCGTTATCCCCACCGGAGCGTCGAGCCTTAGATTCGGCGGGGACAAGACGATTCTCAATCTCGATTGGCCTCGCAGCCGTCCGGAATGGACGATCTATGAGAAGCATCTCCGGGAACTGTTCGGCGCTGGCGCCATCACTATCCTTCATACCAGAGATCGAGCCGTGGCTAACTCGGAGGAGTTCGCGGAGCCCCTCAGAACGGCGACTGGCGTGTTTCTCGGAACCGGGAATGCCGGACGGCACGCCGCTGCTTATCTGGGCACACGAACACAGACGGCACTGAAGGACCTGCTTGATCGCGGGGGAGTCATCATGGGTAGTTCCGCGGGTTCCATTATCCTCGGGTCCTTCATCGTACGAGGGCGGCCTGACAAGCCACTACTTATGGCCCGTGGCCACACGCAGGGCTTTGGCTTTCTGGAGAACGTCGCGATCAACCCTCACTTGACCTCTGCAAAGCGTGACAACGAACTTGTGAACGTTTGCGACGAAAATCCTTTCGTCCTCGGCCTAGGATTGGACGACGATGTTGCCCTGCTCGTGCGCGCAAACAGGTTCGACGTGATCGGCAAAGGGGGCGTGGCCGTGTACGACAATTTGCCCAAGGAGGGTGCCTGGTATTACTGGCTGAAGCCCGGCGACTCGTTCGATCTGGCTGCATGGAAGAGAATGCCGTAGCGCCCGTGCTCGAGCCGAGTCCTCCGTGACGGCGTGTCGACGCCAAGGAAGATCAATCGAGTCGAATCACCTGACCCGATTCGATGGACTTGAGCGAAAGGTGTACCGCTGGCACTAGACGCTTGAGATCAGCGAGGCGGTTGGTGGGCGCGCACGGAATGATGATCGAAATTAGCATGCCGTCAGGACTCTGCTGGTACGGGATCTCTGGGCCGGTGGTGATCAAGATCCTCGAAAGCAGCGGCCTCCGCGGCAGCGGGCAAGACGCCATTCTTCAAGCCCGCTAACTTCGCGCAGGCCGCGGTTTGGCATTCGTGTTCAGCGAATGTGAGCCGCGACTTTTGGTCAACGCACTCATCGAGAAGGATCTTCATCCGGCGAGTTGCTCTTCAGACTCGAGCCAGACGGCAGCCCGGTTGACACGGCCTTGTTGGACGAGGTTGTTTCGACCGCCTACGAGGAGCGACGCCGACCAACCAGAGGGTCGCTCGCGCTCTAAGTGATCGCCAAATCTATTCTGGAAACGGACATCGTTTCCGAGTATTTGAAGGGGCACAATTCCGCGTTGATCGGCCACACGGCCCGATACGCTAGCGGAAGATCATATTGCGGCCGCCGCGAATCGGAAGGTATGAAATACTCTCGGCTGCCGCGAAATCGGCAGGCGAAAGCGCCTGACCCACCAAGGCACACCAACGTCTTAGCGACCGCGCGGCGGCAATAGGCGACTTCCACGCTATTCGAACCCCCGGGGTCCATCCGTGGCCTGTCATTTGCGCGGAGAAAGGCACGCGACGAGAAACGATCGCCTCCCCACCCGCTGCCAATTGCAGCAAAGCGCTCGTTTCATTTCATGACGGGCCCTCCGCCGAACATCGCGCGGGTGGCGGCTGCCGGAGGCTCCGTCATCGGTTCGAGGAATGGTATAGTTCCGAAACAGGTGGGATAACATGAAGAAGCTTTCGCTGGCCGTTCTTTCCTTTACCGCCCTTGCGTGTTGGGGGCAAACGAATTTTGGCCGTATTGCGGGAATAGCACAGGACAGCTCCGGAGCCCTCGTGCCCGGTTGCTCGGTCACGGCGTCAAATCCGGCGACCGGACAGAAGAGCGCGGCAACAACCGACGCGGCCGGCGCGTTTGTGTTCCCGAGCCTTCCCGCGGGCACTTACGACATCCGGGTAGAGCACGCGGGATTCAAGACGACCGAACAGAGCGGCGTCGTCCTCGACGCGGCGTCGAACCGCACTCTGACCCTGACGCTCGATGTGGGCCAGGTGACGGAGTCGGTCATGGTGTCCGCGGCCGCGGCGCAGGTGGAGACCAGTTCGGGGAGCGTTGGCCGTGTGATCAATGAGCAGCAGTTGAACCAGATCGCCCTTAACGGGCGCGAGTACACACAGCTTTTGCGGCTTGCTCCTGGAGTTGTGGCGACGACGCTGAACGTCTTCAACCCGCAGCTTGCTCTCAACCAGCAGAGCGTGAACGGCATCCGTACGCAGTCGAGCTATTTTCTGGTGGACGGCGCGGAGAATCACGACAACGGCGCGAACAGCAACGGGCTGGTCGATCCCAATATCGATGCGATCGCGGAAGTGAAGCTGGACACCTCCAGCTATGCGGCCGAGTTCGGCGGGCGCGCCGGGGCAACCATCAACGTGGTGACAAAGAGCGGCACGCGCGAATTTCATGGAGTCCTCTTCGAGTTCGTGCGAAATGACGCGTTCGACGCAAGGTCGTTCTTCGCTCCGAAGGTTGACCCCCTGCGCTTTAACGATTTCGGGGGTACAATCGGCGGACCAATTTACGTGCCTGGCAAGTTCAATACGGCGAAGGACAAGTTGTTCTTTTTTTATAGCGAAGAATGGAAGTATATCCGGCAAGGACAGAACACGGTGAACGTGGTGCCGACGGCTCTTGAGAGGGCTGGCGACTACCGAGGGTCATCGCTTCCAGCGCCCGTCGATCCCACGAACGGCGTTCCCTTCGCGGACCGGGTCGTTCCCCAATCGCGTTGGTCGAAGAACGGGCCGTCGCTGCTAAAGCCCTACCCGCTGCCCAATTTTCTGGGACCGGGCGGAAATTACGTAGCCAATGGTTCGGCGATCACGGATTTCCGCGAGGAATTGCTTCGGCTCGACTACAACATTTCGACGAAGACCCAACTCACCTACCGGATGACAAACGACAAATGGTTCCTTGTGTTTCCGTTCCGAAACAACACGCTGGACTTCATTCCCAATCCAAGGCCGCGTCCGGGCTACCTGACGTCGATCGCTTTGCAACATTCGTTCTCCCCAACGGCCCTGAATTACTTCAGTTTCAGCATCGGCAAGAACAAGATACAAGGTTCTCCCGATGTCTCGAAGATCACGCGCGCCAATCTCGGTCTGACCTTCCCGGAGATCTATCCCGCGAACCGGTCCGGCGTCGGTCCTCAGGTTGCGATCGCGGGGTTTTCGGGATACAACTCGGGGGATCGCATTTCGACCGCCAACGGCACGTTCAACGTGCGCGATGATTTCACGAAAGTATTGGGCGCGCATACGTTGAAATTCGGCACGCAGATCACGCGTTCCCGCAAGAACGAGGATACGAACGTACGCGACGAGGGTTCGGTGACATTTAATACGTCGGCCTTGAGCACGTCGAGAAATGCGGTAGCGGACGTCCTGCTTGGAAACTTCCAAAACTTCACGGAACCGGAGGCCGATACCTTCTGGTGGGCGCGGTTCAGCCAGTTCGAATTCTACGCGCAGGATAAATGGAAAGTATCGCGCCGGCTCACTTTAGATCTGGGATTGAGATACAACATCATCCCTCCGTATTACAACGCGCAGGGCAATGCCTCTACGTGGCTTTCACGGCTGTTCGATCCCTCAAAAGCGCCGCAGGTTAGCGCGCGCGACGGATCGATCGTTCCGGGCCCCGGAGACGCCTTCAACGGCATCGCTATTTACGGGAGTTCGTTCCCGGACGCGGCGCGCGGGCGGCTGTCCCAGTATGACGACCCAGCCGTAAAACGCCTGTTTGTGGGCCTTCCTAAGGGAGCGTCCGCGACAAGTTGGAACGACTGGGGACCACGAATCGGCGCGGCATATGACGTGTTCGGCAACGGCAAGACGGCGATTCGCACAGGTTTCGGGCTGTTCTACGACCGGGTTGGGTCGAATCAGGTGAGCGGCCAAGCGCAGAATCCCCCGTTCATTAACGTGGCGAACGTCTTCGACGGGAACATTGACAATCCAGCAGGCGGCTCGGCGCGCGCCTTTCCTTCGAACCTGAATGCATGGCCGGAGAAGATGCCGACTCCGAAGGTGGTGTCATACAATTTCGGCATCCAGCAGGAGTTGCCGAAGTCGACGATCCTCGAGGTGAATTACGTCGGCAACGTGACGCGACACTTCGCTTATTTCCGGAACGTCAACCAGTTGGCGGCGGGCACGCGTTTGAACGCGCCGAATTCCGGAATCAACGTCAACGCGCTGCGCCCTTACCTCGGGTGGGGCAACATCAGCCAGCGGGACAACAGCGACAATTCGAACTACAACAGTTTGCAGGTGAGCCTGAGCAGACGCATGAGCCGCGGCTTTTCTTACGGATTAAGCTACACGTTCTCGAAAACGATGGACAGTTTTGGGGGCGGCACGCCGCAGGACAGCTTCAACCCCAAGGCGGATATTGGCCTCTCCACCGTGCATCGCGCCAATGTGCTCAACGTGAACTATATTTACTCGCTGCCGTTTTTCGAGAAGAGCCAGAACCGCCCGCTTCGAGCCGTGCTTGGAGGCTGGGAGGTTTCGGGCGTGACGTCGATACAGAGCGGCGCGCCCGTTAGCGTCACGGTGCCGGCGGACGTTGCTCGTACCGGTGGCGCTTCCGTCCGGGCGAGCGTAATCGGAGATCCAAAGCTTTCGGACGGCGAGCGCACGCCGGCCAGATGGTTCCGTACGGAAGCGTTCCTCAACCCCGCGCTCATGACGCCCGGCGTGTTCGGCAACGGCGGGAGGAACAACCTGATCGGGCCCGGATTCCACACTTGGGACGTCAGTCTGTTGAAGAGTTTTACGGTCAACGAGCGGACGAAGCTTCAGTTCCGCGCTGAATCGTTCAACCTTTTCAACCACACGAATTTTACGGGCATCGGAACGACAGTCCGGCTGGACGCGGCAGGCAATCCGACGGGCGGGTTCGGGTCGGTAAATGCCGCCGGTCCGGGCAGGGTGCTGTCGCTCGGATTGAAGCTGGTGTATTGACCTGCTATCGAAGCTCAAGAACCGGGTCGGGCCCCGACTCCTTGGGTGTGTCGAATACTCTGATGATTTCCCGCTTCGGCACGGACGCGACAACGATCTTGTCGATGTCCTGAATCCCCAGATATGCCGTCTGGCTGTCGGCGGACAGCGTGAGCGACAGTGGGTGTCCGGGAAGAACGACCTCCTTGGTCTGCTTCATGGTTGCCACGTCCGCGAAGCCGAGGCGTTCGCCGAGTTGCATGTTGTAGACGAGGGTCTTCTCATCTGGCGTAAGCGCGACGCGTCCTGGTCCTTTGCCGGTCTCGATCCGTCCGCGAAGTTCCTGTTTCTCAGTGTCGATGATCGCGATTGAGTTGCCGATGGATACGGCGACGTAAACCCGCTTGCCGTCACGGGTCATGACCGCCCCCTGCGGATTCTCGCCTACTGAGATTGTCTTAACCTTGCCTGACTCCAGGTTCAGCACTGCGACCGTGCCGGTGCCTGAGTTGCTGACGTAGGCAAATTCGGCCTTGTGGTCGAGCAGGACCATGTGTGGCTTTGTGCCGTGCGTATCGTAGCGCCGCACGACTTTTCGGGCGACGGGGTCAACCAGCAGCAATCCGCTCGGGTTTTCGACGGTCACGACGATCCAGCCGTTCTTTCGCAGTACATCCATGCCGTGCGGCCGCCTGTTGTTACCGAGATCGATCGAGCCGGTTTTGCGGCGTGTCGAGACGTCGATGATGGAAATGGTATTGCCGCCCTCGCCGGTTTCGGTCATCCACAGGATGCCGTTGTCCGAGACATAGAGGGTACGGCGGTCGGGGGAGAATACGATTTCGTGAGGCGTACGGCCA
>SHUI01000220.1 GCA_009697455.1 Bryobacterales bacterium | reverse complement strand
CGGACAATGAAGACCACGTAGCTCTGCCAAGGGGCCGCCGACGCGTTTTCCGGGAGCAGTCCGAGACGTCCAAGGTAGACGCCGCTCGGCCAATCCCTGGGGATCTTCACTTGAACCGAGGGTTCCCATCGGCACTCGCGCAGCCGTCTGTCACCGATGGGCGGGTCAGGTTGCGTCTTGGCCATGAGCGGGCCGGCGGTGTGCATCAGGCGCGCGCCGAGACCGCCATAGTAGCCCATCCGGAAGATTTCCAGCTTGAAGCGCCCCGGAGGGTTGGCGCTCGCCATGATATCGAGCGTATCGCCGGCCTCCACGCTTTGCCGCGAACAGTAACCCTCCATCCACGGGGAGCGAAATCCGCCCCTACGGTCGATCCGCATGCGTGTGAGTTGCCAGTCCTTCGAGCCGGGCTTACGGTTTTCAAGCTCGATCAATTTTGAGGAACGGGTTCTTTCCGCGGCGGCCAGGGGCGCACCGATCGCTCCCTTGAGTAAATCGCGGCGCGGCGTCATGCAGACTATTGTGGCTCGGAAATGGCAAGATTGCCAAGGCGCCGAATCAGCTTTTGCTCCGGCTCGCTGAACCTGGTCTTGAAGCTTTCACTTTCGAATCGGGCGTTCCGGCCGGATTCGGAGAGCGCGCGCAGGGCTTCTGTTTCCCGGCGCAGCGTCCGCCGGCGCTCCGGTGACAGCTCCGAGAGTTCCTTGAAGAGTTCGCGCGCCCGCGCCTGCTTCTCCGGAGGCATGCGCTGAAACTGGTCATAGTGCCGGCGCAGGCGGCCGCGCTCTTCGTCCGGCATGTTGTTGTAGCGTTCGATCTGCGTCTGCAAGCGCTTGCGACGTTCGGGCGGCAGTCTTTGCAGGGCGCGCTCACGATCCTCGGGAGACATCCCGTTCCAGCGGTCAACGGCCGTTCTCTTCTGCCCTTGGGCGCGCTTCCCTCCCTGGAACGGCTGCGCGAAGCAGCACAGGGCGGCGGACAGCAACAAAACCAGGAACCGGGCGCGCATGGCTACGACCTCGCCTCGATCGCGGCGTCCTGGAAAGACCCATGAACCGCATCCCCGAACCGCGAACTCAGCAGCCGCAGCATGTCGAGATCTTCCAGAACTGTTTCAACTTGCTCTACCTCGACGGCGTCCCTCGGCGCTATCTGAACTGGGCCATCCGCCCGGTCGTTCACAAGATAGCCGGCCAGGATCATGACGCCGGCCAGAGCGAGCGGGACGGCCGGCCTCGTGAAGGCGGAAGCGGACAGCGGCGCGTCGAACAACCAGGACCACCAGCGCACTCGGGGCTTTTCGGAGAAGTTTCCAGCATCCGGGCCGTGCAGCCTGCTGTAGAGACGGCGGTCAAAACCGTCGCTCACGGGCATGGACTCCCACTCGTCGAGCGACCGCCACAACGCTATCTGGCCATCGCGAAAGGCTCTGCATCGGGCGCACGACGACATGTGTCGCTCAAGAAAGGCGGTGGTGTCAGGCGCGAGTTTGCGCCGGCAATAGTCGAGCAGCAACCCCGCGCTTTCAGTATTCTCGATCGGACAATTCATCTTGCCCCCTTATCATCCATGTGCGCCAGGCGGGCGCGCAGGCTTTCATACGCCCTGAAAAGCAGCGATTTTACCGCTGACTCAGAGCACCTCAGAACGCTCGCAATCTGCGAGTATTCCATTTCTTCGTACTTGTGCATCAACACGGCCGCGCGCTGCTTTTCGGGAAGCTCCGAAATCGCCTCGCGGACTTCTTGCAGTTTCACCCGGTAAACCAGGAGTTGCTCCGCCGAGGGACGCCGGTCGGGTACCTGGAGGGCCGGACGGTCTCCAGCGGGTCCATCGATCTGTTCATGGTTCTTTTCCACTTTTCCGTCACGCAGAGAATTAATCGCCAAATTCGTCGCAATTCGGAACAGCCAGGTCGTGAATTTAGCCGACGGCTCGTAATTTCCGCGTCCCCGGTAGACACGCAGGAAGACTTCCTGAGCGAGTTCTTCGGCGACCGCCTGATTCTGCACCATCCTATACAGGAAATGAATTACGGGCCCTCTGTATTTGTTAAGAAGAAGCGCAAAACTACCGCCGTCCCCGTGCTTGACGAGGAGCATGAGGCGGGCGTCGTAATCGAGAACCGCCGAAGCGCCCATATCTTGCTGAACACGAACCGGCATGGAAGGTTGCGCCCGGCTTCATCGCCTTTGCGGAGAGAAAGAAAGCGCGCTCTCGGTGCCGTTGTGGAGCCGCTCGATATTCTCCCGATGGCGATAGACTACGAAAGCCCCTGCCACCACCGAGGCAGCGAGAACAGGCCATGGCGGATGAGCCACAATCCACGCAGCCAACGGAAAGGTGCCCGCGGCAAGGACGGAACCCGCCGATACGTGCCGGGTCCAGGCGGTCATCGCTAGAAACACAACCAGCGCCCCGGCTGTGGCGAGAGGTGAAATGCACAGGAAGGCTCCGACGAAAGTGGCGACGGCCTTGCCACCGTGGAATCCCAGGAATACCGGGTAGGCGTGACCAGCCATGACGGCGAGCGCGGAAGCGGACATCGCGAGGACGTCACCGGCATTGAGGCGCCCCGCCAGCCAGACAGCGAGGTAACCCTTGCCGATGTCGAGGATCAGGGTCGCCACGCCGGCCCACAAACCATTGGTGCGGAATACGTTGGTCGCGCCGATGTTGCCGCTTCCCGAGGCCCGGATATCACCGCCGGTCCTCCACTTTACAAGCAGGAAGCCGAACGGAATCGCTCCGAGCAGGTAGGATGCGAGCAATGCGAGGATCAAGTTCACGATGGCCTCATGTTCAGGTAGTTCTGCGGGGACGCCCGGAGATACCCAGTTCCTTGAGCGCAGCTTCCCCTTTTTCAGAATTCATTTCCCAATACTTCATCCGTTTTACGCCGATAAGTTCCGCCTTTTCGCCGTCGCTCGATTCCCATTTCAAGATGCGGTGAGCGTCCGCTTTTTCGACGAAGAAAGTGACTGTAGGCCCGTCCTTTATGGCGGCGGTCCAGAGCTCGGCATCGAAACGTCCGGCGGGTACGGTGACTTCGCGCGAGGCAGCTTCGCGCCGGAGCGTAGCTTCTGTCCACGCGAGCGGCTTGTGAGTCAGGCGCGAGCGCTGGAGCGATGGCAGAAACGGAACGGAACGGCTTTCTCCCGGATTGAGCGCCGGCCGCGCCAGTTGGCGCGCCCAGAAGGGCAAGGAATCCTCGCTGATGCCCTCGGCGCGGGCGGGCAAAGTGCCATCCTGTTCCCCTTCGCTATCGAAATAGCTGTGGGAGGTTTCGCGGATGGCAGTTGGTCCGAAGGCGAGTTGATGGAAGACCTGTCCGCACCACTCCTGGCTCGAATAGACGACCTTCGCCGGCGTGCCATCGGCGATCCCGTTCGCGGCCTTTAGCGCCACAAAGGCGCTGGTCATGGTGTTGTAGTCGTAAACGCCGGTTTGAAAATCCTCCACGAGGTTCAGCTTGAGGACGGGAAAGTGGTCCGGGTTCGAGGGGTCGGCTCTGTCCACTTTGACATTTCGTGCGGCTGAGAACGTTTCGGTGACGAAGATGGCGACTGCGATTCCGCGGCGGGGCTCACGATAGCGGGTAATGGAGAAGTCGTAAGAGGCCAGTTCGGCTTGGCCGTCGCCCCAGTGCTTCCAGAATCCGGCGTCGAACAGGTTCGAGGCGGGGAGCGATGCGCCGGTCTTGGGCCAAGGGTTAAAGGCGGCTTTCGGGGCGGGCGAGCAGGCCAGGGACAGCAGGGCGGAAGCCGCGATCACGAGACGCACGCTCATTTGGCGTTGGAGTTCCATTCTTCACGGTACAACTTTTCCAGATGCCGCGGCTTCAACCGCGCTTCCGGGCATTCCGCTGACCTCGGACCCGCGCTTCAAGAGGCCTTAGGAAGCAGCGCACACAGAAACGCCTCCGGTTCACGCGCGAGTACCGTCACGAAAAAGCGCGCGGGCCCGCTGAGGAGTCGGCCCAGCTCTCGACGCCTGCCTTTCGAGACCGGTACCAGCAGTCCACTCCGGACACTGGGTCGAGCGCCGCGTTCACCGTACGGCGCTGTGTAGTCCCGCGGCGGGCAGCACACGTGCCTTCAGTCCCCGGCACTCGGAAAGCCGTGCGCCAATCCGTATCAGCGAAATGCGTATCAATGACGGAAGTTCAGCAGTAGCCATGGGGTGTGCGACACAAAAGTGGAGCCGAGGGCGGGAAACCATACAGTCCGACCGGTTAAGGTTACTGAGCCGCGACCGTGAAGGAGTGGTACGCCACACCCACTCTGCCCGGTGGATGGTGACGCCTGTCGACAGAACCGGATTCATCGCCGTCGAGACGCGCCTCGCAGCAAGCAAAGGAAATGAAGTATCTCATGTCATACGGGCGCGCCGGTACCACTCCTTTACAGTCGCGGCTCATCCTCACGTACCACTACGCAAGGATTTGATCGTTTTGCCAATGATTTCCTGTATTTATCACTCGCACGACACCTTCAATCCCAGTTCGCCCACCCTGACCTGAAGAGCACGAGCGCAGGCTCGAGTCTTGCCCGGGCGCCGGTCGCCGCCGTGGCGGCACTCGGACACGCAGGCTGGACCCATCAGCGCCGCTTCGGCAGGACTGATGCTTTTCAGAAGCGTAGCTTCAATCCGACCTGCATGATACGAGGCCCGGTCACGGAATTGATCTGTCCGAAAGCAGCGGAGTTGATGGCCACGACCGGATTGCCGAGATTGGCGTGATTGAACGCGTTGAACAGTTCCCAGCGGAGTTGCGCGGAAAACCGCTCATTGATGCGCGTCGTCTTGAAGATGCCAGTGTCAAGGTTCCAACCGCCCGGTCCAATCACCAGGTTCCGCGCGGAATTACCAAACGAACCGACTGGGGCGGCGGTGAACGACTGCGTGCGGAAGTAGGCGCTGCGCTGGTCGTCAAACGAGCGAGAGGGCGACAGGCGCCACTGCCCGTTCACGTCGGCCCGCTGTGTGCCTCCGCCAGACAGCGCGCGGTCTGTTCCCGGAGTAATGGTCAAAGGCTGCCCGGAAGTGTAATTGTAAATGCCGTTGAGCTGCCAACCCGAGGTCAGCAGGCCGGCCGCGCCTTTGCGCCACTTGCTGGGGATCCCGGCCAAAAACGTTAGAAAGAAATTGTGATCGCGGTGAAAGTCAGCCAATCCTTTGTCCGCGGAGAAGTTGCGAGTGTCCTGTATGATGCCTGCGTTCCGGTCCACCGATTGCAAATCCAGCGCCTTGGCACGGGTATAGTTAGCCATGAGGGAGACGCCTTTCGTGAGCCGGCGGTTGGCCGAAAGTTGCAGCGAATGGTAAGTGGAGTTGCCGATCGCCGCGGCGGTGTTGATCGATTGAAAGCTCTGGTACGGGCGGCGCTGATCGATATTCGCCACCGTAGCGCCCGGGCCGAAGACGGCCTGATTCTCCTCATAGTTGATGATAAGGTTGGTGCCCTTCGAGCCGACATAGGCGGCCGAGAGCACCGTTCCGGCGATTTCCTGTTGCAACGTCAGGTGCCATTGTTGGTTGTAAGAAGTGCGGTTCTTCGGATCGAAGCTGCGCTGCACCCCGGTCGGGACGACGAACCGGTAGGCGAGCTTTTCCGCGTTCTGAGAGGGCGGCGTAAACGGAAAGGGATCGCCGCCGGGGAAGTTCAGCCAGGGATCCTCAAAGCTGGGCGCATTGCGCACAACCCGAAGAACGAACGGCTGAGCAATTTGAGCCTCATTGAGCAGAAATCCCCGCATCGAGTTATAGAAGATCCCGTACCCGGAGCGAATCACCGTGCGCGCGTTTGAACCAAAAGGCTGCCAAGCCAAGCCTACCCGGGGTCCCGGATTGTTCCAATCCGTTGGGTAAGTGCTCCTCGTAATCCCGGGGTCCCTTGGGTAGACTAAGCCTCGCGGTGCATTCGGATACTGGGTTGACTGTTGTCCGGCCCGGAAAGAAGCGATCTCGTCGCGGCCATCATAGATACCCAGGCCGGGTTCCCAGCGAAGCCCCAGATTGACCGTCAGGGAGCGGGATACTTTCCAGTCGTCCTGCAGGAACACTCCGATCGTGTGAAAACGGTTATCCGTGCGGAGGATGGATTGTTGGGTATAGCTGGAAGGCAGGCCGAGCAGAAACTCCGCGTAGCCATTGTTGGCTCGGCTGCCGTTCCAGGCAAAGGAGTTCCCGTCCGACTCGTTTGACGCGTTGCGGGTCGCCACACTATAGGCGTATTCGCCCCCAAACTTGATCATGTGCCCGGCTCGGGTCCAGGTCAGCACGTTCCGCACCTCATGCGCGTTCGGGGCGAACTCAACGAAATTTTCTCCCGCAAAGCCGAAGTACCCGGCGATGGCCCCGAGCCGCGTGTTCATCGGATATTGCGGAGTCGCCGATTTCGTCCGCACCCCAAGGTCGGACAGGCGCAGTCCGGCAGCCACAGCCGGAGGGTTCCCTTTGTACTCTCCGGGAAGAATCGGCACGGGGCCACGCGCGAAGCTCAGGTGGTTGTAGGTGTAGGTGAATGCATTGACCATCGCCGGCGAAATCACCTTGGTGTAGTTGGCCAGGATACGATTGTTTGTCCAGGACCCTTGGCCGTTCGACAGGGGAACGTTGAAGTTTTGGACTTGGTCGAGATTGGCGAAGAAGTAAGACACGTACAAGCGGTCAGTCGAGGAAAAGTTATGATCGCCGCGCGCCAACAGCTGATCGCGCCGTTCCGTCGACGGGCTATTGTAGACAACTTGACCGCCGCTCACGTTCGGCAATGGAATCAGGATATCGGCCATACGCCGGGCCGCCTGGGACTGGCGCGCTAAGGGGACTTGATCGCCGGGAAACGGCAGCCGGTTGTTCGACGGGTCGAACGGTTTGCGGGCCGAGGCCGAAAAGTCACCGGCGCGCTCGGCCGGCGTCGCCACGATCAGGCCCGCCTGATTCACCGCCCGGCTTTCGCGAACCGACTCCCACGCCGCAAACCAGAACGTCCGGTCGCGAATGGCGGGTCCGCCTATCGACGCCCCGAACTGGTTGCGGCGCAGACGTTGCTTTTCCACCAAGCTGGCATGAGCGAAATAGGATCGCGCGTCGAGAGCGTCGTTACGCAGGAACTCATAGACGGTTCCGTGAATCGAATTCGTACCGCTTTTTGTGACGGCGGACACAATCGACCCGGAGCCGCGGCCGAACTCCGCGCTGAAATTGTTGCTGAGCACACTGAACTCCTGCAAAGCATCCGGATTAGGAATGGAGGTCGGCACCCCCGTATATACGTCGTTGTTGTGGCCGCCGTCGACCAATGCGTTGTTGTCGTTGCCCCGCGAACCATTCACTGAAATCCCGTCCTCTTGCGAGAAACTGGGCCGCGCCCCGGCCTGTCGCACGGCTCCGGGCAGTAGTGTCTGTAACTGCAAAGCATTTCGGCCATTCAACGGAAGGTCTTCAATCAACTCGCGCCGAACAACGGATCGCACGGTGGAAGTGGCGGTCTCCAGCGCCGAATAGCTGTCGGAAACCTCCACGCTCTGGCTCATCTCGCCCAAGGAGAGGGTGATGTTCAGTTGCAGTGTCTGTTCGGCCGTCAAGTTGATCGCACGCATCTCCGTTCGCTTGAAACCGTTGGCGGCCGTACTCAGCCGGTAGTTCCCCACCGGTATTCGGACGAAGTCAAATCGGCCCCCGGCATCGACAGCCGCCTTGAAGGTTACGCCCGTGGCTTCGTTTACTAACGTTAGCTCCGCGGCGGGGATATTCGCGCCCGACGAATCGGAGACGACGCCGACGATGGTAGCGGTGCCCTGGCCAAATCCAGCGGCAATCGCGACGAAGAAAAACGTACAGGCCTTCAACATTGAGGACTCCTAACTAATAACTTAGTCGAAACTACTTCGCGGTGAGCGGCCCCATCGGAGCCCCCACTTCAAACTCGCGCGCCGGATCATAGTTCGGGTTTTGGGCCGGAATCTGCGCGCCTGTCCCCCGCAACCACTCCTCCAGCCGCTTCCGCATTGCGGCTGCCTTCGCTGGCTGCGACGCCGCCAAGTCGTTCGCCTCGCCAATGTCTTTTTTCAGGTTGTAGAGCTCCACGCGGCTCTCCTCGAAAAACAGAATCAGCTTGTCATCCCCATTGCGGATCGCCGCCGCCGGACGCCCCTTCTGCGGACTGTAGTGCGGATAGTGCCAGAACAGATCGCGCACGCCGCCAGAGCGTCCGCGCAACTGCTTTGTAAAGCTGCGTCCATCCATTGCCAGCAACTTCTCCCGGAGAATCCCCGCCGCCTCGGCAATCGTCGGCGCATAGTCGTAACTAATCACCGGCTCCGAGCAGGTGCTGCCCGGCTTCGTGACTCCCGGCCAGCGAACCAGAGTTGGTACCCGAATGCCACCTTCGTAAAGATGGCCTTTCCCTGATCGCAGCGGGAGGTTCGAGGTCACCGGACGGCGCTTCCACTCAAGAGACGTCACGCCGCC
>SHUI01000006.1 GCA_009697455.1 Bryobacterales bacterium | reverse complement strand
CTACGGCGGGACGCCACTACCCGGACTACCCGCTTGCGTTAGCCCGCAAGCCGGGGCATCGCGTCGTCGAATTCCATCTCGAGGACACGAAGCCTGAGGATCGCGGCGAGACAAAGCACGTTCCGGGACGCGACGTGGATCAGATGAAGGATCAACATTTTCCCGCTTGGCAACGGCGTCGTCGATAGTGCGCGGCGCAACTACATCCAGAAAATCCTGAACCTCGCTTTGTGACCGGCGGGGGCGATTTCTCGGCGGCACGCGGTCAAGACCTTCAGCTTGTCCAGGCCCTCGGTTTTGCCCTCAGTGAGTCTCGACACAGGTTCCCGATCAATCCGCTACCCTGAGGACCTATGCAGAAGACGTTCGAAGCCGTATATGAGGACGGGGTCCTCCGGCCTCTGGAGACTCTGGATCTCGCGCACCGTCAACACGTTCAGGTAACGATTGCTGCCGCGCCCGAATTGTCCGGCGACGTTAGCGCGTACTTCGAGCCCGAGGAATGGAAAGCCTCCAAGCACGACAGCATCACTCTTGACGAGGTGCGCCGCGCTCTGTCGTCCATCCCCGGTTCGCTCTCGGACGCGGTCATCGCGTCGCGGGATGACCGCGTCTAGGCTGGATCAGCAGTGCCGGGCTATTTCCTCGATACGAGCGCCTTTGCCAAACTCTATCATCAGGAAGCCGGATCGCAATACGTAGAGCGGCTGGTGGAACAGAAGGGATCAACGGCTGTCGTGTCGCGATTGTCCCTGGTTGAAATCGAGTCCGTCATCGCGATCAAGGTGCGGATCGGAGAACTTGATGCGGCGGGCCAACATCTTTCACGCCGGCGGCTCCTCGCGGACATCTCTCAAGGACGAGTCCGCATTGGGCCCTCTATCGACGAACGCCATTACCAGATTGCCCGCCGGCTGCTCGTGCGTTACGGTGTGGCGATGGCACTTCGTACGCTTGACGCCGTGCAGCTTGCCGTTGCCCTGGATCTACAACAGGCTGGACTAATCTCGGTCATTGTCGCGGCGGACAAGAGGCTTTGCCGGGTCGCGGAGGAGTGTGCCTGCCCGACAATCGATCCTGGCGATCCGCGCGTGACTACCCCGTAGCTTCGCTCCTGCGGCGCGAGGACCGGGAGAGGAAAATCCGGGAGAGTCCGGGGAAGAAGTTGGAATTTCCTCCGGCTGCGGGAACTGCCCGTGGACAAGCAGCAAGAGGTGCTCGAACTTCGCGAGCTTTTTGGGGACGAAAGAGAAGCGTCCGTTGACCAATTCGTACGACCGCTGGAAAGACTTGGGTATTTCCGTCACCGAGGAAGGTATCGCCGAAGCCCGCAAGGAAATGTGGGGGAACTTTCCCGGAGAGCGCTTCTTCGAGTGAGCGCCGTCATCGCCGACACGTATACCATCCTTTGGTACTTCGCGGCCGATCCGCGGATCTCCGTCCGGGCCCGAGAAGCAATGTGAGCTGCCACGCGCGCGGGCGATCCGATTTTCGTCCCAGCGATCTGCATCGTCGAGGCAACATACCTGGCCGAAAAGCGGCGTATTGGATCCCAAGCACCGCGCTGTTGGCGCAGGTGCTGAATGGGCTTAGTTCCGATTTTCAAGCTGTTCCTCTTACTGTCGAAATCGCTCTCGCGGTGGGGAAGATTTCGAGAAGCTGTGCCGGACCTGCCTACCGGGCAATAGCCGCGACCGCGCTAGCGTTGCGGCTGCCGCTTGTCACTTGCGACGGCAAGATCCGGGTGTCGGGCACTAAGACGATCTGGTAGCGATCTCGTCTTTAGGCGACGCCAAAACGGACATCTGAAATGCCTGGATCGAAGTAGCGCTTACTGAATGGGAACCTTTCGAAACTGAACCGTGCCAGTGGTTAGGTTCGGTCTTGATACCCGCCTGCGGCTGATCGTCGCGTCCGAGATAGCACTTCTCGGGGGCAAAGAAAGCGTAAACGCCGCCAATTATCGTTAGAATTGCGGGTATGATGATACCGGAGATAGCAATCTTCTGGTCTCGTGTTACCTGAGCGTTTTGTTTGCGAGCGTGCACCGGACTACACTGGACGAACGCCTTACAGCTTATCCAAACCCTCCGTCAGCTCCACATACGTCCCCCACGGGTCCGTGAAAAACGCCACCGCAATGCCCAGCGCCGGAAGCTTCGTATACGGCCGGTCGAACTTCACGCCGCCCGCTTCGAGTTTCTTGCAAAACGCTTCCAGGTTGCGGATCTCAAAACCAATGTGATCGAGCGACCGGCCTTTCGTTGGCGCGTTCTTCTCGGTCTCCGCAGAGAAGCTGAGGTTCACGCCCGGAACGTCGGCGCACTCGAATGGCCCTCGCTTTCCGGGCACGCCGCCGAAATTCTTCACGTACCACGCCTTCGTCGCGTCAACGGCCGGATTGTAGAAATGAATGTGATGGTGCGCGATCGGTTCCTTCAGGCTTGTCACTTCGCTGATCTCGATCTTCACTTCGTCCGGTCCCATCACGAACGCCTGATGGGTCTGGACTCCGGGGTTAAACCAGTATTCGCCCTTCGCCTGCGGCACCTCGGCCGCCGTGACGATACTCGCTCCGCGCGCCTTCGCCGTTGCAACCCATTCCTTCACGTTCGGAACCTGGAATCCAAGATGATTGACCACGCTCCCCTTCGTGCCGCCCGCGGGCTCGCCCTTCCGCGCCATCACAAGAACGCCGGGGAACTTGAAGACGTCCGTCTGTCCCAGCTTCGCGACCTTCCCGCCCATCACATCGACCCAGAACTTCCGCTGAGCGTCGGTGTCCTTCGAAAGAAGATGCAGGTGTCCCATCGCCACGCCCGTCTCGTTCGGGGGTGGGAGCTGCGCGGACAATCCGGCGGAGAGCAGCGCTGTGGTCGTCATAAGGTGCAAGGTTCGCATGGAATTACCTCAATCGGATAGCGTAGCATGATAAAGAATGCGCAGATATCCCCTTCTCCTCTTGATGTTCGCTGTCTCCTGCACGAAACCTGACGGCACTTCGGATGCGCTCGGGCGAATCACCGCGGAGGGGTTACTCGCGCACATCCGCGTTCTTGCGTCCGACGAATTCGAGGGCCGCGCCCCTGCCACCAAAGGCGAAGAACTGAGCGTCGATTACATCACGGCCGCCTTCAAGAAAGCGGGACTAAAGCCGGGGAATCCGGATGGAACGTTCGTCCAGAAGGTCCCGCTCGTAGGCCTCAAGTCCGCCTCGACGGTGTCGATGATGGCCGGCGGAAAACCGTTCAACGTGTCGCTCAAAGACGACATGGTCGTGGTGTCGCGCCGCTTTTCGCCCAGTGTAAAGGTGGAGAATTCGGACGTGGTGTTTGTCGGCTACGGTGTTGTCGCGCCGGAATATGGCTGGGACGATTACAAGGGCGTCGACGTCAAAGGCAAGACCATCGTGATGCTGGTGAATGACCCCGCCGTGCCCGATCCGAACGATCCAACCAAGCTCGATGAGAGGACGTTCAAGGGTCGCGCGATGACTTACTACGGGCGTTGGACGTACAAATACGAAATCGCGAGCGAGAAGGGCGCGGCCGCTGCCATTATCGTTCATGAGACCGGTCCGGCGGGCTATCCCTTCTCCGTCGTGCAAGGATTTGGACGGGAGAATTTCGAGATCCAGCGTCCCGACAAGAACGCCGCACGCGTCGCGGTGGAATCCTGGATCAGCTTTGAGAAGGCGACGGCGCTGTTCGCAGCCTCGGGACAGGACTTGGCCGTGCTCAAGAAAGCCGCGCTCGGCAGGGACTTTAAGCCAATCGACCTGAAGGCGAGGGCGAGCTTTTCGGTCACCAATACGATGCGCGAGGTGTATTCGAAGAACGTTGTCGCAAAGCTCGAAGGGAGCTCGAAGAAGGATGAGTACGTGGTGTACACCGCGCATTGGGATCATCTGGGCCGGGACGAGACTATGAAGGGCGACCAGATTTCGAACGGCGCGATCGACAACGCGTCGGGCGTAGCGTGTCTGCTCGAACTGGCCAATGCGTTCTCGAAGCTGGCGGCTTCTCCGAAGCGATCTATCCTGTTTCTGGCCGTGACGGCCGAAGAGAAAGGCCTGCTCGGGGCGAAATACTACGCCGAGAATCCGCTGTATCCCCTAAAAAATACCGTTGCCGACATAAACATGGATGCCATGAATCAGTGGGGCCGGACGAAAGACATCGTGCTCGTGGGGCTTGGGAATTCGACGCTGGACGACGTTGTGGCGGCCGTTGCAGCCGAACAGGGGCGTACGGTGAAACCGGACGCCGAACCAGAGAAAGGTTTCTTCTACCGTTCGGATCACTTCGAATTCGCGAAACAAGGAGTCCCCGCGATTGACCCGGATTCCGGCACCGAGTTCGTCGGCAAGCCGGCCGGCTTCAGCCAGAAGAAGCGCGATGAGTACACGAACAACGACTATCACAAGGTGTCCGACGAAGTGAAACCGGACTGGGACTTATCCGGCGCGGTGGAGGACACTCGATTGTTGTTCCAGGTTGGCTACCGCGTGGCGGAAACCGATAAATTCCCGGAATGGAAGCCTGGCACGGAATTCAAAGCCAGGCGCGAGGCGATGTTGAAGTAAGGCATGTTGAAATAGGCGGACCTGATGATAGCCGTTATCGCCCATCGTGGCGAACATCTTCACCATCCCGAGAACACGCTGCCCGCCTATGATGCCGCGATTCGCGCCGGCGCGGACTTCGTGGAGGTGGATGTGCGCACGACGGCGGATGGAAAGCTGGTCGTGATGCACGATGCCACGGTCGATTCGAGGACCAACGGTAGCGGCCGCGTGAAGGACATGACGTTGGCTCAAATTCTGAAGCTCGATGCGGGCATTAAGTCCGGCGAAGCGTTTCGAGGCGTTCCTCCGCCGTCGTTCGAGGAAGTGCTGGTGTGGGTGCGAGGAAGGTGCCGGGTTTACGTCGATGCGAAGGATGTCGCGCCAAAGGCACTCACGGCTGCGCTCGAACGGCACTGGATGGTGGATCGCTCGGTCATCTATGGCGGCATGGAGTTGTTGCGGCAACTCCCCGCTCTCAAAGTGATGCCTGAGGCCGTGAACGCGGCAACCACCAGGCGTCTTGTTCAAGAATTGCGGCCACGCGTGATTGCTTTCGATGCGCGTGATTTCACGGACGACGCCATCGCGGTGGCGCGCGAAGCTGAGGCGGAGATTTACGTGGATCGGTTCGGTCCGGCGGACAATGAAGTTGCGTGGCAGAATGCCATCGACCGCGGCGCGACCGGAATTCAGACGGACAAACCGGCGGAACTGACCGAATACTTGAAGCGAAAGGGGTATCGATGAACCGGCGGGAGTGGATAGGAACGATGGCGGCCGCGCCAATGGCCGCGCAGCAGGGGCGGAGGTTCGTGGTGCTCACCTTCGACGACGCGGTGAAATCGCATCGCACGTTGGTCGCGCCGATGCTCCGTGAGTTGGGCTTTCGCGCCACGTTTTTCGTCACCCATCAGTGGATGCCGGATGCCGCGCGGTTCATGACATGGCGTGAGATTGGCGAGATCCACGAAATGGGCTTTGAGATCGGTAACCATAGCTGGACGCACGCGAACTTCGCGGAGCCGCGCAACGCCGCGCGTTTGCACGGAGAGTTGGCGCTGGTCGAGAACGAACTGAAGAAAGTCGGCGTTCCCGTTCCCGTGAGCTTCGCCTACAGCGGCAACGGCTTTGGCCCGGAAGCTGTGACCGCTCTCGAAAAGCGCGGCTACAAGTTCGCGCGCCGAGGAGCCCAGCCGGAAGTACCCTACGGGCAGATCGCTGTGGGCGCGGCTTACGACCCGGTGAAGCACCATCCGCTCCTGATTCCGACCACCGGCGACGCATATCCGAATTGGACATTGGATCACTTCAAGCGGGTGATGGCGGAAGCGGGCGAGGGCAAAATCGTCGTGCTGCAATTTCATGGAGTGCCCGATCCGGCGCATCCGTGGGTGCACACGCCGCCCGACCGGTTCCGCGAGTACATGTCGTATCTCAAAGCGCAGGGTTTCGAGACGCTCGCTCTGCGGGACCTTGCTCGATTCGTGGGCGCGGCGCCCGATGATCCCGTTCGCAAGCTGAGGCATCCGCAGCCGAAGGACGGAAAATTACGGCTCCCAGTTGAGGAAGAGGCCAACCTGCGAGAGCCCCGATACTGGGCTGCGAACAACCGCCGGCACGGATTCGGCGCGCTCGGCGCGGAGCCGCTCGAGGGCCGTGTACTGCCGTATCCGGGAGGGCGGCATGCTCGAATCGGTTTTCTTGATGGCGCTATCGATCCCTTGCGCGGCACCAAGGCCAGCGTCTTCGCGCCGTGGGCGGATGGTGGTTTCGCTGTGGTCGACGTGCCGGAGGCGATCTTCAGCAATCTCGGGCTCATTTATCTTGCACACACGCACGTGCCGACGCTCTGGAACGCACAGAACCTGGTGATCGATAACAGAGACTGGGAGCGGCGCGAAGACGGAAGCCTGGCCTCGGAATGGACGCTGCCAAACCAGATTTTCTTTGGCGCGGCGGTCCGCCCAACTGAGACTGGGGCTGACATGGAACTTTGGCTACGAAATGGCGCAGCCGAAACGCTGACCGGTTTGCGCACGCAGATCTGCGTGCTGCTGAAGGAAGCCGCGGGATTTCAGATCCAGACGGCCGATAACAAAGTCTTCAGTAAAACGCGCGCCGAAGCGGTCGCGGGTGGGCGGCGGATCGTCACCGAATGGGAGCGCTGCGGCAGGACTTGGGGCAATGCCCAGTGCCCCTGTATTCACTCCGATCCGGTCCTGCCCGACTGCCGCGCGGGCGAGACCGTTCGCGTCCACGGATGGCTGCGTTTTGAAGGCTAGCTGAAGCCTTACGCGAACCATTCATGGTCGGACCTCCGTGTCGCTGCCCAGTACGCTCGCGCGATTCGTGAGTCGCCTGACCAGTCGAATGAAATACGCATATCACAACTTCAGCGTCCTGTGAAACGGTGGCTGCAGTTCAGGCGGTTCCGGCAGTTCCGCACGATCACTTGGGACGCACTGCCACTGTACACTGGAGTCATGGCTTGGCCGTTGGCAAGGATCAGCGTTCTGCTAGTGCCCGCCGTCATCGACTGCGCCGCGCAACAGCCCCGGCGTCCTCAGCCTTCAGTGCCCCCTTCCGAACTTGAACGCGCGGCCGAAGAATTCAAGACGCTCACTCGTGAACTCGGTCTCCGGCCGGATTCGCCACCGAAACAGAATAAGCGCGGCAGCCCCGGGACCGGGTGGCACGGCCGCATTTTTGAGAACTTCCGGAACGATCTGCTCGACGCCGTCCCCCATGACGTGGTTCAGCGAGGCGGAACGCGAAACCTGCTGCGCCGGAACCAGTTCGGATTTAATGTCGGCGGCCCGGTTGTCATTCCAAGGCTTTATGACGGTTCCAGCGCCACTTTCTTCAACATTTCCTACGAAGGCGTTCGCGAACGCATCGGCCGTTCGTATCTCCGCACCGTCGCGATCGCCCCCGAGCACTCCGGAGATTTCGCGCGGACCGTGGACAGCGCCGGGAACCGGTTGCCCATCTACGATCCGCTGTCAACGCGGCTAAACACCGGTTTCGATCCATCTCTTCCAGTCTCCACCCAGAACCTGGAGCATCGGCGAGATCCCTTTGCGGCAAACACGATCCCGCCGACCCGCCTCGACCCCGTAGCCCTGCGCGCAACCGCTCTCTACCCGCTTCCGAACGCCAACGCCGGGCCTTTTTTCCGCAACAACTACTTTGTCTTCTCGCCGGAAACGAATCATGCGGACGGCATGATCTTGAAATTGGATCACGCACCCGCCGCGCGGCATCGATTGACAGCTAACATGTCTTTCACCGACGGACTGGCCAAGGCCCCCCGCTACTTCAGCACAGTTGCCGATTCAGGCGGCAGTGACCGCAAGTTCAGCGCGCGACGGGCCGCGGCCGACTGGACGTTCACGAGGAACGCGTCCACCGTAAATGCGCTCACGTTCGAAGCGCGATCTGATCGCTCCGAGAGCAGCCGCCCCGGCGAAGAAGGCGCGCGGGACGCGATCGAACTGCGAGGTCCGCTTAGTAAGGCATTCCCGGTCTTCCGCTTCGGCGACTACCTCGGCATGGGCCGCACCAATCCCACAGCCGTCAGTTCGCACAACTACTACTATCTGACCGAAGGTCTCTCGTTCCGCCTCGGAAAGCACCGGTCGCGCTTCGTCTCTCAATTGCGCCGGTACCTGGTTAATGCCTACCTCCCGCAGTATCCTTCCGGGCACTTTTCGTTCGGTCCTTCGCTTACGTCGCTACCCGGCATCGTCAATACGGGGCATTCGTTCGCCAGTTTCCTGCTGGGGCTTAGTGAAGCGGCGGAAGTTACGAAGGTCGATCACCCTTCCTATTGGCGTGGCAGCTTCGGATCAGTGGGTGTTCGCGACAACTACGAGTATTCGAGGGGACTCAATTTCAGCTTTGCCTTCTCGATTGAGGCTTCTCTTCCGCGCACCGAAAAGTACAATCGCTTTTCGACGGTGGACCTGAGTGCGATCAACCCCGCCGGCGGCCGGGCGGGCGCGCTCGTTTTTGCCAATCGTAACGGCCGCGGCCGCGCCTTCCAACCGGCGGTTGTCCGGCCGGAGACGAGTTTCGGGCTTGCCTGGAATCCCCGCGACGATCCAAAGAGCGTGGTCCGGCTCAGCTATGGTTTGAGCTTCAGTTCAATTCCCATCTACACGGCGCAATGGGGTACTCAAGGTTTCGTCGGAACGCCGGCCTTCATCTCCACTAACATCCAGCTTCAGCCGGCTATCGTTCTCGGAAATGGAATCCCGCCGATACCTCGCGCGCTTCCCGACTTGCGGCCCGACGCCGCAAATCTTACCGTCGCCGATCTTGTAGATCCATCGGGCACCGTGCCCATGTATCAATCCGCCGGTCTCTCGTTCGAGCGCGAACTTCCTTCGCAGATCATTCTCGCGGTCAGTCTGGGCCATTCCCGCGGCCAGCGGATGTTCATCAGCAACTCCGCCGTCAACCCTAATGCCATTCCGCTCTCGAACCTAGCCTACCGGGACGAACTCAACACGGAAGCCTTCCGCCGAACGTTGCGCCCTTATCCGCAATACCAGCGATTTGACGTTTACAGCTCGTGGCCGGCAGCCAACTACAAGCGCAACTCGTGCGCGCTTCGCGTGGAGAAGCGCTCCGCAAGCGGTCTCACTCTGAACGCGACCTACGAATTCTCGAAGCAGATGGACGATTACTCGGGTCCCTACGGCGTCCAGGATTTCTACAACAAGAAGAACGAATGGTCGCTGACCTCGAGCAACGATCCCCGCCGGCTGTCACTAAGCTTCGTCTACGAACTCCCTCTCGGGTCGAGCAGGGCTTTGCTTGCGTTCAACGACTGGCGCAGGTACATCGTGGACGGCTGGTCGATCAGCGGCATAACCTCGGTTCAGAGCGGTGAACCCCTCGCCCTGAGACCGCAGTTCAACAATACCGGGGGCCTGATTGATGCGTTGCGCGTCAACGTCGTTCCCGGAATCGATCCCGCGGCTGACCGCACGCCCGATCACTGGTTTAACCCCGCGGCGTTTGAGCAGCCGCCGGATTTCACGCTGGGGAACGGTCCGCGGACACATCCTCAATTGCTCAGTCCGGGCAACCAGAATCACGATCTTTCCGTCACCAAGCGCATCGCCCTTTCCGCCGAACGGGCAGTGGAGGTAACGGCGACGGGGTTCAACTTCACCAACACCGGCAACTGGGCCGATCCCGATCCCGTCATCGGCCCGGCTTCCGCGCCTAATATCAACGCTGGCCGGATCATCGGCTCCCGCGGGGGCCGGGTCATCCAACTTGGAATGAGGTTCAGTTTCTGATGCGCCTGCCGGTCCTATTGTTGGCCGCCGCTCTTGCCGCGAATGGCGGGGAGTCCAAGCGGACCGCGCAGACCGTGCTTCGCGTGGCCGCGCTCGATCAGGATCCGCCGCTCGACAAGGCCGGGTTCAAGGCGGCCCTCGATGGGTCGCCCGTCACCGTACTTCGGGCTCGTGGTCCGGAGGACGGCATGATCCTCATTCTCGTGCTGGACCTCACCGGCGACGTCTCTCTCGTCGATGCCGCGCGCCGCGCCCTCGCCGAGGCCCTGCCGCGGCTGCCCGGGCACATCTGGCTTACCGTGATGAAGTCGCAGGATCTGCTCCAGGTATTGGCGGACCCCACTCCCGATCGGCCGAAGATTATCGAAACGATTCTTGCCTACGGCGCCACGGGAAAGGCCGGTCTGCTGGGCACTCTGGAGACGGCGGCCAAGTTGGGCGACAGCATGAATCGCCGCGCGAACGTCCGCGTGGCAGTGCTCTATCTCACCGATAGCAACATCTACAACTACCGCGAAGACTTCACAAACCCGGTGATCAACTCAAGCGATTCACGGGACCTGAGCCGCAGGTTCCCCGAGCAGCTCATCCGGGAGAAAATCAAGAAGCTTTCCGAGGCGATGTCGTCGTCGGAAACGCCCTTTTTCTTCGTCCATCTCAGCTATTTTTCAGATCCGATAAACGAGGCGTATCAGCGCGGCCTGCTGCAATTGGCGGGCGACAGCGGAGGCGTGGGGGCATTTTGCCGCAGTCCCGGCGAGATCCCGGCGTCGCTTGAAAAAGTGCTGGGCGCGGCGGCTTCGCACTGGAGTGTCGCGCTCGAATTGGGCCGCGTGAAGTCGCGAACCGCTACGGTCACGCTCATGAACGGGGACCGCGAAATCCCCTGCCATACCCGTTTTTCGCTTGGAAGGTGATCCCGATGCGAAAGCTACCGCTCTTCGTCCTTGGCTGCGCGGCAGTCGCCGCCGTAGTCTTATGGCAACGCGCCGAACAGCAGTACTCGCAAGCGCGGCAAAGGGTTGCCGCGCTTGAAGCTGAACTCAGCCGGGTGCCTCGATCGCCGGCGCCACTCCCCTCGGCGGGCCCGGCGGCTACCGATGCCGCGCCGCCTCCGGAGACGAAGATCGTCAGGGTCCCCACGGGCGCGGACGCCGCGGAGTATATCAAGATCATTGAGGAGCTTCGCGGGCGAGTCGCGGCGCTCGACCGCGAAATCGGCGTCGCCCGGGAAGAAGCCGAGCGGGCCGAGGTCAAGGCAGAGACCGAGTCCGGCGGCCGTGGGAAACTGGCCGCGCAGGTGGAGGATCTCAAGGAAGACCTTCAAGTTGCCCGCCGCATCTCGACGGCTCTCGAAGCCGAGCTTCGAGTCAAGTCGGACCGGCTGGTGCAGGCGGAGACGGCAGGGAAGCTCGCCACGGAGCGGCAGACGCGAGCGGAATCAGCCGTGAGAGGACCGGCTGCGATGTCGCGCGAAATCGAAGACCTCAACCGCCGCCGCGAGGTTCTTGTCACCAGCTTACAGCGCCGCTATCGCGAAGTGACCGATACGTTCCGCGCTATTTCGCTCAATCTCCAGAATCGGGAGCAAAGCGGTTCGGGCGTACAGGCGGGAGACCTCTCCCGGGTCCAGAGCTCCATCCAGCAGGCCGACGACGACATGCGGCAGTTGCAAGGGCTGAATGCGCGGATCGCGCAGTTGACGCGAAGTCCGTAGCGTGGCATCCGTCCATTCGGGCGCGAACACGGCGCGTGAGCATCAAGACCCGACGAATGCCGCGGTGAATCCGGAACGGAGGCACGGGCCTCCGCGCGAGCGGAGCGCCGGCCCCACTACGAGCCATTTCCAGCAGCGCGTGCGGCGGAGGCGTCTGCTCTTCACGCATCGCGCTGCTCCGTGATATCCAACTCCGGAAACGCCTCCGCCCGGTACAGCGCCCACCCGCTCGCATAGTGCACGCAGCGCTTGCCCGCCGCATTCGCGCGATACCGTCCGTCAGGTTCCATCGCCAGCCACCCGCCCTCGGGCAAGTGATAGAGCGTCCGCAACAACTCCCCCGAGGCCGCATCCCACACCCGCACGGTATTGTCAGAGGAGCCGCTCACCAACTGCCCCCCATCCGGACTCCAGCTCACCGACCTGACCCAATCCGAGTGCCCTTCCAGCGTCCGCGCCAGACGTCCTGAGGCCGCAGGGGACAGTGAGAGCCGGCCGCGCCTCGCACGGTAGGCAGCCGGAACCGGCTGCCCCACCAACCCAATTCAGCCTGCTTGTAAGTAGTGTTCTAGCCCACGGTGGCTCTGCAACCACCGCGTGGATGCGCGCTGTTCGGGAGAGATACGACGGGCAGGATCGAAAATCCCTCGCATCGGGAACTCTGCAAAGGGTTGCGAAATTGGCAGACGACCCAAAACGATCGTCTGCCCCACTGCATTCCCCAACAGCGAACTGAATGGTCCTGGGACCCACGCGTCTATACTGAAGCGATGAGCTTCCGCATCACGGTCCCGTACTCACCGAAGGGCGATCAGGCCACCGCGATTGCTGAACTCGTCCGCGGGCTGCGCGATGGCGAAAAACATCAGGTGCTGCTCGGCGTCACCGGGTCCGGCAAGACGTTTACGATGGCTAAAATCATCGAGGCGCTCGATCGTCCGGCGCTGATTCTGGCCCACAACAAGACGCTCGCGGCACAACTCTACCACGAGTTCAAAGTCTTCTTTCCCCAGAATGCCGTCGAATATTTCGTCAGCTATTACGATTACTACCAGCCGGAAGCCTACATTCCGTCGAGCGACGTCTACATCGAAAAGGAAGCCACTATCAACGACGAACTCGACAAGTTGCGGCTCTCGGCGACGCGGTCGCTGTTCGAACGGCGCGATTGCATTATCATCGCGAGCGTGAGTTGCATCTATGGCCTTGGGTCCCCCGAAGCCTACTACGGCATGCTTCTCATGCTCGAAAAAGGGCAGAAGGTTTCGCGCAACCAGATCGTTTCGCGGCTGGTAGATATTCTCTACGACCGCAACGACGGGGACTTTAAGCGTGGAGCCTTTCGGGTGCGCGGAGACACCATCGAGGTCTTTCCCACCTACGACGACCATGCCTTTCGCATCGAACTTTGGGGCGACGAGATCGAGAGCCTTTCGCGGATAGACCCGCTGCTCGGACAGGTGAAGCAGACCTACGTGCGCCTCCCGATCTATCCGAAGACGCATTACGTCATGTCCCAGGAGATGAAGGACCGCGCGGCCGTAAGCATTGAAGTGGAACTGATCGCGTGGAAAGCGGAGCTGGAGAAATCGGGGAAGCTTGTCGAAGCGCAAAGGCTCTATCAGCGCACCATGTTCGATTTGGAAATGATGAAAGAGATCGGCTACTGCCACGGCATCGAGAACTACTCGCGCCATTTTTCGGGACGGCTGCCGGGCGAGGCGCCACCCACTCTGCTCGACTATCTGCCGCAGGATGCGCTGCTTTTTCTCGACGAGAGCCATCAGACCGTTCCGCAGTTGCACGGCATGTATCACGGCGACCGTTCACGAAAGGAGAATCTGGTGGCGCACGGGTTCAGGCTGCCGAGCGCGCTCGACAACCGGCCCCTGACTTTCGAGGAGTTCGAGAACCGCGTGGATCAGGTGCTCTACGTGTCCGCGACGCCGGGTCCATATGAGCTCACCAAGTCGGCGGGCGTCGTGGTGGAGCAAATTATCCGGCCCACGGGACTGCTCGATCCGGAAACGGAAATCCGGCCCATTCGTGGACAGGTGGACGATCTGCTGAACGAGATCCGGAAGCGCGCCGCCGCCAATCAGCGGGTGCTGGTGACCACGCTGACCAAGCGCATGTCCGAGGATCTTGCGGAATACTATTCCGAAGTTGGCGTAAAGTGCCGCTACCTGCATTCGGAGGTGAGCACGCTCGACCGCATGAAAATCCTCCGCGACCTGCGGCGAGGCGAGTTCGACGCCTTGATCGGCATCAACCTGCTGCGCGAGGGGCTGGATTTGCCTGAAGTGTCTCTCGTCGCCATTCTGGATGCGGATAAGGAGGGTTTCCTGCGGTCGGCGGGAGCGCTGATTCAGACCATGGGCCGCGCGGCGCGTCACGTGGAAGGCCGCGCGATTCTGTACGCGGACGTAATCACGGACAGCATGCGGCGGGCGATCGAAGAAACCACGCGCCGCCGCCGCACGCAGGCCGACTACAACGAGCGGAACGGCATTACGCCGCAATCGATCCTGAAGCCGATCGACATGAGTCTGGTGAAGATCGCCGAGGGCGACTACGTAACCGTTGAGGCCGGCGACGATCCGGACTATGACGCTCTGAACGGTCCCGAGCGCCGGAGTTTTCTGGCGGAACTCGAAGAGCGGATGAAGGAAGCCGCGCGGAAGTTCGAGTTTGAAACGGCGGCCCAGTTACGCGATAAGATAAAGGCCCTGAAGACGAGAGAACTGGAGGGAGCGGGATTATGAGCGAACCGGTTTCAAGCAGTGCGGTTTCGAGACGAGCGATGCTGAGCGCGTCCGCGTCATTGAGCGCGGCGTCGATGGCGGCGGCCGCGCAGACCGGAGGCAGCCGCCCGAACGTGCTGTTCTATTTCCCCGATCAGGTGCGCGCGCAGGAGGTTGGGTACAACGGGGGCAAAAACATCCCGACGCCGAATATCGACCGGCTGGCCAGCCAGAGCGTCAACTTCGCCAACGGTCTCTCGACGTGTCCGCTGTGCACGCCGTATCGAGCGATGCTGCAGACGGGGCGTTGGCCCACGCTCTCGGGAGGCGTCATGAACTGGATCAATCTGCCGTCCACGGGACAGTCGATGGGCGACGTCTTCTCGCGCGGCGGGTACAGCACGAGTTTCATTGGAAAGTGGCATCTGGCGGCTGGCGCTCGCGCCGGATCGCTCAAACGCGGCGAGGCCGTCACGCCGAAGCCGGAGCCGGAGTTCGTGCCGCCGGGCCCGGCGCGGATGGGCTATCAGGATTGGGCCGCGTTCAATTTTCACGCCAACTTCGCGAAGCCTTTCTACTATCGCGACACGTCGCAGCGCCTCATCATGCCCGGCTATGAGACGGATTCGGAAACCGACATGGCGATCGATTTCATGAGGAAAACCTCGGGCGCGGGTAAGCCGTTTTTCGTGACGGTCGCGCCGCACCCGCCGCATCCGCCGTGGCGTCCGGAGCAGACGCCGCCCGCGAATCTGGCCGCGACGCCGAAGACGCTGTACTGGCGGCCGAACGTGAAGAACCGGCGGGACGCGCCCACGGTCGATCCGCGCTGCTACTACGCCATGCTCGGCAACGTGGACGATAACGTCGGCCGCATCATGAAGTACCTCGACGAATCGGGGCTCGCGGACAACACGATTTTCGTGTTCACGTCCGATCATGGCGAGATGCTCGGGAGCCACGCGAAATACAACAAGATGGTGCCGTACGCGGAGTCCGTGAACGTGCCGCTGCTTGTGCGGTGGCCGAAGAAGATCAAGGCCGGGTCGAAGTCGGACGCTCTGTTCACGCCGATCGATTTCCTGCCTACACTCGCGTCGCTGTGCGGATTGCAGATTCCCGATATCGTGAACGGAATGGATCTTTCAGCCTCCGCGCTTGGCCGAAAGGGAGCCGAGCGCGACGCGGCCCTCATGATGAATTTCGTCTCGCACTGGGACTTTCCGGAAACGGGGACGGACTGGCCGGAGTGGCGCGGTCTGCGCACCAAGCAATTCACGTACACGCGCTGGCTCAACGGAGCCGAAGAACTTTACGACAACGCGGCCGACCCTTACCAAACGCGGAATCTGTTCGACGGCCTGCGCGCTCCAGACATAATCGGAAAGATGCGTTCGCGTCTCGCGGACCTGCTCAAGGAGACGCATGACGATTTCCTTCCAGGCGACCGTTACGGCGAATGGTTTACGAGAGACAGAGACATGCTGCGCAACGCCGTGGGCCGCGTGGGTTGAAGTCTCACCGGCCGCGAGTCGTGACAGGAAGGCTCCAGAGCGTTCCCCCTGCTGTGATGAAAAGGCTCTTGCTATCGGCGCCGCCGAACGCGCAGTTGGTCACCTCGTCGACCGGAATGGGTACAAACGCCAGGAGAGCACCTTCGGCGGATAGTATGTACACGCCGCCCTTGAACTCCTCCGCGTCTTCGAATGGAGGCGCGGGTTTGGTGCGGCCGGCGGCGACGTAGAGCCTTCCCGATTCGTCCATTTTGAATCCGTCGGGCCCGCGTCCCGTTTTCCAATCGAAAATCAGCTTGCGGCTCGCGGCGTCGATCGAGCCATCCGACCGAAGCCGGAAAGTCCACAGTTTGCGCGCGCCGCCTACGGCGTTGTTGTTGTTGTCCGCGATGTACAGCAGTTCGTCTTTCGGAGAAACCAGAATGCCGTTCGGCCGCTCCACTTCGTGCGCGATGATGCGGGATACCTTGCGGGGCGCGTCGATCCGGTACACGCCCTCGACCAGACGGCCCTCGGCGTCACGCATTTCCATTGTGTCCCGCTTGCCGTAGCGCGGGTCCGTGAAATAGATGCGGCCCTTGGAATCGATTGTCAGGTCGTTCGGTGAATTGAAACGCTTCCCCTCGAAATTGTCCGCAAGGACGGTGATGGCTCCGTCCGGTTCAGTGCGCGTGATGCGGCGGTTCGCCGATTCGCAAACCACGAGACGGCCTTCCTTGTCGAAGAGGAGTCCGTTCGCGCCGCCAGAGGGTGAGCGGAAGACCTGCACAGCGCCGCTCGAACGCCGTTTCGTAATCCGGTTGCCGCCAGTGAAGTAAAGCTCGCCGGAAGGGCTCCAGGCCGGACCTTCCCCCGCGCCAATCGATCCCAGATTCGCCGGCTTCGCGCCGGGCGCGAGCGGCGATTCCGCAGCGCACGCGACGGCCGCCATGGAGAGCGCGGCGGCAACAGTGGAAGCGTGTATTCCGAATCGAGCCATGTGAGTCAATACATCACAGGATAGGAGCGCGTCGCAAGCCGCGACGCCGCGGCGCGGGTCCGTGCATACTGGGAACTAAGCAAGCGCGCAGAAATAACATGGCCGGTACCTGCGAGCGGCCGCACTTCGCGCGGCAAGCAGGCGGACCGCCTGCTCCACCGGCAGCTTGTGGCCGAGTGCCTCGACCTGCCGGTATTCACGCAAGCGGTGACTGAAGACGTCCTGATTCATTCCGGAGGGCGCACTCCGCCCCAAGTCTTTCACGGAGTGAGACTGCGAAACTCGGAAGAGTTTGAAGGTCATGGCGCCGGACGCCGCCAGATCGCAGACTACGGCGCGGAGTCGCGATCAAACGCACTACGATGGGAGTGTGCCTCATCGTCTCTCTCTTTCTCAAATGGCTGCGCTTGTTCGTGACCGTAAGCTTTCTCCCATTGAATTGACACAGGCTCATCTCGACCGGATCGGCCAGGTGAACCCTGTCTTGAACGCCTTCGTTCGCGTGGAAGCCGAATCGGCTCTCGCCGCGGCGAAAGCCGCCGAACAGGCACTGGCAACGGATGGTGCGCCGCTTGGCCCGCTGCATGGAGTGCCCGTCACTGTGAAGGACAGTTTCGATGTCGCCGGCCTTCCAACGCTCTGCGGCAGCCGCTTCCGGCTGGATCATCGCGCCGCGCGGGACTCTGCCGCCGCCGCGCGGTTCCGCTCCGCGGGCGCCATCATTCTGGGCAAGACCAACTGTCCCGAATTCCTCTCCAACTACGAATCCGACAACTTCATCACCGGACGCACCAACAACCCCTGGAATCCCGACCACACCTCCGGCGGATCGAGCGGCGGCGAGGCGGCCGCCATCGCGGCACACTGTTCGGCGGGCGGCATCGGCAGCGACGGCGGCGGATCCGTTCGCATTCCCGCGCATTTCTGTGGTATCGCAGGTCTAAAGCCCACGCCCGGACGCGTTTCCGCGGCGGGCCATTTTCCGGAGATCTCGCACCCGGGCGGCCTTCTCGGCGTCGCGGGTCCCATGGCGCGGAGCGTTGAAGACCTGAAGATTCTGTTCGGCGCGCTTTCCGGCTACGACCCGGACGACCCGTTCTCGGCCCCCGTGCCGCTTCGCGCGCCGTCTTTGGAAGGATTGCGAATCGGCATCATGGAGCAGTTCTACAAAGTTCCGGTTCATCCCGAAGTCCGCGACACGGTGAGAAAGGCGGCGCGCGCACTCGAACAACTCGGTTTCGCCGTCGAGCCTTTCGAGCCCAAGGGCCTCGAACGCGCCCCCAACCTCTGGTGGTTTTTCTTCGGCCAACTGCCAGCCCGCTTCACGAAGCGCCTGATCGAAGGGCGCGAGCAGGACGCCCACTGGACGGGCACGGAATTCATGGAGGGTGCGCTGAAAGAGGCTGAACCCACCGTCGAGCAACTGCTGACGAACCTCGCCGTGCGCGACAAGATGCGAGCCGCGTTCCTGAGGCAACTCGAGCGGTTCCCCGTTCTGCTTATGCCCCCTTGCGGCGTCACGGCGTTCCGTCATCGTGAGCGCCGCTGGCCGGTGGGAGAGAAATCCATCGGACTCTTCGAAGCCATGATGCCCGCCACACCGCTCAACCTTCTGGGACTTCCCGGGCTTGCCGTCCCCTACGGATTCTCAAGCGAGGGGTTGCCCATCGGCATCCAACTCGCCGGTGGGCCCTACTCCGAGGAGTTGCTTCTTGAGGTGGGGTTGCGCCTTGAAGCCGCGCGCGGACCGCTTCCTGGTCCACCGGACCGCGCGGCATAACAGGGAGGATGCCGGCGGATGGCTTCACCGGCGATCTTGCCTGCGATAGCCTCCAGGGCGGTGAGCATCGAGGCCGTGCGGTTGCGTTTGCCGGCGGGCGCGCCGAATACGCTGCACGCCTGACGGGCACTTCCGTGAGACGGCGCACTGGCTGGGCTGCCGGACTGGGAGTGCAACCGGCAGCTCCTTCATCGCCATCGCCCAAACCACTTCTTCCTGGGTCTGGGCTCAGCTTTCGCATTCTGCTCGATTGCGCCACCGTCCAGTACAGACCTGGGGTTGTTCAGGAACAGTTTTTGGGCTACGTCGAGGCCCCACTTCGCGCGTACGAATTCGAAAGCCTCGTGCAAGGATGTGGTGCGGTACTTCTGGTCGTGCGCGTCGCTTGCCACGAAGTGGGCGAATCCTTCCTCGATCAGCGACGCCGCGAACTTACCGGCGTTCTTTCCCCAGGCACTAAGCAGCGAACCCGCCGTCACCTGAATCAGGCATCCCATCTCGACCCACGCGCGCAACTTCTCCGCGCGTCCGCGCAACAGCGCGTTACGCTCGGGATGCGTGATGATCGGAATCATTCCCGCGCCGAGCATCAGCGCGAATGTGTCCGCAGTAGTGGCCGGGATCAGCAGGTCGCTGAATTCCACAAGAACGTACCGCCCTTGATTGATAGCGTACTTCGAGGGGTTCTCAAGCGCGTCGCGGATATTTTCCGTGTGCAGATGAAAGTCGCAGCCGCGGTGGATTCGAGGCACGTCTCCCACAGCCGACTGCACTTCGCGAATTCGCGCGTCGATCGCGGCGGGGTCGAAGACGTATTCCTGATTCGAATGCGGCGTAGCGACGATATCCGTAGTTCCGTTCTCCGCCGCCATCCTCGCCATCGCGACGGATTGCTCGAGGGTGCGCGCGCCATCATCCAGGCCGTACAGAATATGGCTGTGAATGTCTACCAAACTAGATGAACATCTCTTCGTCCTGCGTTACGTGCTCCACCGAAGGACGCTTTCCCTTGCCGTACACGGCGATAGCGGCGCGCAGCCCGGTCACGATTCCATTTACCTCGCGAACCGGCTTCATCACCGTCTTCTCGATGGCCGCCGTCGTGTTTTGTACGCGCGCGGCTGTATCTCCCACTACTCCATCGATGCGCGCCACCTGCACGGTCGCGCGTTCCACGATATCGGTCAACAGTTCGTCGATACGCGCCGCCTGCTGTTTCGCTGTCTCGGCGATCTCACGGGCGGTGCCGGCAATCTCAACGGCGGCGCTCGCCACTTCCACCGCCCGGTCGCCGATCTGCTCCATCTTCGGACGGTTCTCGGCAAGTATCTGCTTCGCCGAGCCGACCAGCGGTTCGGCGTTTTCGGCGAACGCGGCGAGCTTCACCTGGGATTCCTTCACAGCCCGGAAGATCCCGAATACCAGAAAAGTCTGAACCAGGATCGAAATACCGGCGATCACAACGGCCGCCGTGATGACGTACATGAACGATAGGTCCATAATTCGCGAAAACCGTCCCGATTCTTAGGTTGTGGAGGCCTGTCCCTCCGACACGACATCCTTGTACGCCTGCCGCCCGGCCGCAACCGCTTCGGACAGCTTATCCTTCTGTTGGCCCAGCGCTTCTTTGCCGCGATCCACGATCCCGGCCGCCGATTCGCGCAACGTTTCGCTGCTGCGCAGCACAAAATCCTTCCCTTCGTCGGCCTTGGAGAGCAGTAATTCACGCGTTTCCTCGCCGGATTTCGGCGCGAACAGCATTCCGAGCGCGACGCCGAGACCCAGGCCGAGGCAGAAGAAAGATAGTTTGTTGTCGTCCATGATCGATATCTCCTAATAGAAAGGCGGGTTTCTTATTTCAGTATAACCTCGGTTTCATCACGGACGCTCACAGTGCCGCTTGTGGTGAGTATACTCGTATTCATGACACAGCGCCCAGTCCGACGGTTGAATGCCGCCGGGCTGTTCGAGTACGCCGTCAGGGTGCTTGGCGGCCGCGCGCATTCGAGCGGGGAACTCAGGCGGAAGATAACGCTAAAGGCGGAGACAGCGGCCGACATCGATCCGGTCATCGCCCGCCTCAAGGACCTCGGTTATCTCGACGATAAACGTTTCGCCGAGAGCTTCGCCGCGGCTCGAAAAGAGAACCAGGGGTTTGGCCAGACGCGCGTCATCCGCGACCTGCGGCAGCGGCGCGTCGCGCCCACCGTCGCCGGACGCGCCGTCGAGCGCGTCTACAGCGAAGCGGACGAGGCGGCAATGATCGACGCCTACATCCGGAGGAAGTATCGCAAGGCGGCGTCCGATGTGCTGTTTCAGGCTCCGAAGGATCTAGCGTCGGCGTACCGCAGGCTGATCAACGCCGGCTTTGACTCAACCAAGGCGATCCGCGCGCTGAAGAAGTTCGCGGCCAACCCCGATCTGCTGGACCAGTTTGAGCCTCCCAGCGAAGAAACTGCTGACGAATAGCGTCGCGGCAGGAAACCCGGACGTGCTACAGGATCTTCAATTCCGCCACTGATCCCGCTCCGGCCATTGCCGATTCCGCCACTGCGTCCGCCCATCCATCCGGCAGGTCCCCCGCGTCCTCGCGCAAATACCGCCAGTGCGGCTTCCTGATCGTCGCAAGCAACTCCTTCCGCCTCTTGATGCGCATGGGGCGCCCGCGGTAGACCTTTCCCATCCTCGCCATCAGCCACTCGGGCATGGCGCTCGCGAACATCAGCAGGGGCCCACCCTCCAGGCCGACGGTCCCCACCAACTGCGCAGTGCTTGTTTCACGCTCATCTTCCAGCACTTCAGCATGATTTGCCATTGCAGCGACGTCATCTCACGGCTCTCGCTCACGCCCTGTTTCTTGCCCATGCGCGTGTCTTCGAGCGGCGTGAAGATGGAGGGTACGAAGAAGGCGAACAACCCGCGCCGCTCCACTTCATAAAGAAAATCGAGGGTTGCGCGGCAGTCGTCGTCGGTCTCACCGGGGTTGCCGATCATCAGCGTCATGACCGGGAACCAGTTGTTGCGGTTCAGGATCGTGAGTCCTTGCATCAACACGCTCGGCCACTCTTCGATCGGGAAGGGGACTCGCTTGCCGGGCATAATCTTCCGCGCCATGTTTACCGATCCCGTCTCCATCCCAATCAATGGCGACAGAATCCGGCCCTCGCGATGGGCGCTTACCGAAGGCAGTTTCACGGGACTCTTGTCCAGCAGAACCGCCGAGAGATCCTCGATCAGCTTTGGATCGACCACGGCTGGGGCCATCGTCGAGTGGCTGAGAAGGTGATTCTCCACGCCAGGAGTCTCGACGACGGAGCGGTACAAATCCACCAGGGCTTCGCGATTCGGGAAGTAGAACGGCGTTTCCGTTTGAACCTGCCCCAGATGAACATGTCCTCGGTGGCAAGGGAGATTTGCTTGTTGCCTTCGCGCACGTTGGCGCGAACGGCGTCCATGATCTTTTCCTTCGGGAAATCGATCTGTGGATTGAGGTCCGGCCGGCAAAACTGGCACCGGCGTCCGCAGCCCGTTGTCATCTCGACGACGCCGAACGTCGTGCGTTCAGCTGGAGTCAGAAGGGCGGCCCGTTCCTTCGGATGCGCAACCTCCACGAAGCGAGGCGAACGCTCGCCGCGAAGGGCTTTCGCCGCCAGCTCCAGTACGTCCGCGCTCTCGCTTCGCGCATCCACAACGCAATCCACGTTCAATTCGTCGTAGCTATCCGTCTGCGAAATCTGCCAGCCGCCCGAGCCGCCCACCATCACCTGAAATCCTTGGCGGTGAGGATGATCCTTGGGCAGGGCGAACACTTGCTTAGCGTAGGAGGAATTGATCGGCTCACGCGACGATCCGAAGATTGATGCGTACACGCCGGCGGCAAAGGTCACGCCCAACGGGTTGTGCGTGGACACCCCCACCTGTCGCGTGCGGGGCCCAATGAACCGCGGCAAATCGTCCGGGTAACAGCACACGATATCGTCCGGCGCGAAGCGCCGCAGGAGCGAGGCCTCCACCAATCTAACCCCGGCAGGCATGTAGCGCGCCGAACCATCGCCGTTGCGCTCCACTTCGCGCCACTTCGGATACTTCTGGTCGATTACCTTTGTCATCTTCACCGGCATCGATGCCAGCGCCATCTGAATGAAGTATCCCGCGTGATCGATCGTCTCCGTCAAAGGAGCCGTCAAAACAACCGGCCTGCCGCCGTCTGCCATGGCTGTCTCCTTGTACGGAGGAGCATTTTACCGCCTCTTTGGAAGCTCCTGTCCCGGCCCCATTCAACTTCTTGTAATACTGCGCTACTATCCTTCATAGATGGAGGCTCGCAATGTGTAGAACAGCATTGAGAACGTGGGTTGTTTTTCTGGTCCTGACATGCATGTGCCTTGCGCAGTTCGATACGGCGGTCGTGCTCGGCACGGTACGCGACTCGAGCGACAGTCCCGCGCCGGGCGCGGCCGTCACCCTCACCAGCATTGAGACGGGGATCAAGTCCGTCACCAAAAGCGACGAGACGGGAAGCTATCAGTTCTTGAATGTGAGGATCGGAACGTATCGCGTGAGCGCGGAACTGGCGGGCTTTGCGACCGCGGCCGTGGACAGCTTCGCGGTGCGCGTGAACGCGCGGCAGCGCGTGGACCTGGTCCTGAAAGTGGGAGCCGTAAGCGAGACCGTGCAAGTGACCGATGCCGTTAAGGCGCTTGAAACCGATTCGAGCGACCGCGGTCAGGTGATCGGCAGCAAACAAATCGTCGAACTTCCATTGAACGGGCGTAACTATTCGGAACTCGCTCTGCTCACCACGGGCGTGCGCCGGTCCGCCTACGCGTTCGCCAATCCGCCGCGAGAGGGGTCGTTCAATGCCAACGGGCAGCGCAGCACGTTCAATAATTTTCTTCTCGACGGAGTGGACAACAACGCCTACGGCACGAGCAACCAGGGGTTTTCGAATCAGGTGGTGCAAGCATCGCCGGACACCGTCGCGGAGTTCAAGGTGGTCACGAATAACATGAGCGCCGAGTATGGCCGCACCTCCGGCGCCGTCATCAATGCCTCAATGAAGAGCGGCACGAACGAATTTCACGGCAGCGCGTGGGAGTTCGTGCGTAATACGAGGCTCAATGCCGTGGGGTACTTCAAGCCCGTTGGCAACGTCAAGCCCGTGCTCCAGCGAAACCAGTATGGATTTACGTTTGGCGGACCCATCGCGAAGAACCGCGCATTCTTCTTCACCGATTACGAAGGCTTCCGGGAACTGCAGAAATTTCCCTCGTTTTCAAGCATTCCAACTTTGAATGACCGCGCGGGCATATTCGATAAACCCGTTCGCAACGTGATTACGGGAGACGTCTTGCCGGCCAACACGCCGATCCCGCCGTCGCGCATCACGCCGTTCGCGCGAACGGTTCTGGCGAATCTGCCCGCGCCCACCAGCCTCGCCCGCGCCAACAATTTCAATCTGCTGCGCCGCGACAAGAACAACAACGACAAGATGAACGTGAAGCTAGACGGGCAGATCAATAGCCGCATGACGGCCTTCGCGCGTCTGAGCCACCGGAAAGGCAACATCTTCCAGCAGCCGGATATTCCCGGCCCCTCGGGCGGCGGCGGAAACGGCTTTGTCCGCGCGCTCAATCAGCAGATCGCGATGGGTTTCACCTACACGGTAACGCCCACGTCCTTGCTTGAAATTCGCATGGGAATCTCGAAGACGCGCGCGGGTAAGGAGCCGTTCGGTCTGGGCGGACCCAGCATGCAAGCCTTGTTTGGCATTTCGGGGCTCTCGGAAGACCCGCGACTGAGCGGCGGATTGACGAACCAGAATATCAACGGCTACACGGGCCTCGGCCGGCAAGCGACCAATCCGCAGTGGCAGCACCCGTTCCTTTACAATCCTCGCGTGAATTATTCGCGGGTTATGGGCAAGCACTCGCTCAAGGCGGGCTACGAATACCAGCGCATTCACACGGAAGTGCAGGACGTGAACCCCCTCTATGGTCTCGACACCTACGACGGACAGTTCAGCCGCCCCGTGGGAGGAGCCGCCGATAACGCCACCTACAACCTGGCCGACTTCATGTTCGGACAACGCGCCAGCTACTCCCTGGTGAATTTTTTCGTCGCGCAGTACCGCCAAGTGATGAACTTCGGCTATGTCCAGGACGACTTCAAGTTGAACTCGAAGCTGACGCTAAACCTCGGCGCACGCTACGAATATGCCACGCCGCAGTGGGAGAGCGGCCTCAAGCTGAGCAATTTCGATCCTTTCACGAACAAGCTGATTCCAGGCGCGAACGGTTCGATCGCGGACCGCGCTCAGGTCAATCCGGACCGGAACAATTTCGCGCCGCGTGTGGGCTTTGCTTATTCGCTGAACGCGAAGACGGTGGTGCGCGGCGGTTACGGTATCAGCTATGTCCACTTCAACCGGGCGGGCGGCGGGAACCTTCTGGCGATCAACGGACCGCAGGTGGTGATCGCGGCAATCTCCCAGACGGCTGGTCAAGCTGGATTCCGTCCGACCGAGCAGGGGTATCCGGCGGGTCTGACGGACCCCGCGCGATTCGATCCGATCCGGTCGAACATTTCCTATATGCCGCGCGACACCCGCACCGGCTACGTACAGAACTGGTTTCTCTCCGTTCAGCGCGAGGTTGCGCGGAACACGGTCGTCGATCTCGCCTACGTGGGCAATCGCAGTAACAAACTGCTTCTATTCGCCGACTTCAATCAGGCCCGCCCGAACGCGCCAACCGAGGACACCGCCTTGCAGCTCCGCCGCCCGAACCAGAGCTTCGGACCCGATCACGCTCGCGGCAAACTACGGCTGGGCGAACTACAACGCGCTGCAAGTCAAGGTGGAGCGGCGGTACGCGGACGGATTCTTTGTCCTGAACTCGTTTACTTACTCGAAGGGCCTGGACAACGTGGGGCAGGCGCTCGAAGACCAGAACAGCAGCAATGGCGCGAGCGTGCAGAATTTCTACAACCTCGCCGCGGAGAAGGGTCCATCCGGGTACGATCAGACGTTCAACAACACGACGAGTCTGGTGTGGCAGGTGCCCATCGGAAAGAAGCGGAGGTTTGCGTCGGACATGCCCGCCGTGCTCGATGGCGTGATCGGAGGCTGGCAAATCAGCGCCATTCACAACATGTGGAGCGGCGAACCGATCAACCTGCGCTACAGTCCGGCCGCGGTGTCTCAGGTTTCAAACATCGCGTCGGACTGGCGCGGCGCCATTTGGTACAGGCCGAATGTGAACGGACCGGCGGTGACTCCGTCGCAAAGCCGCACGATTGACAATTACCTGAATGCCGCGACGGTCGCGGTGCCGACGGACCGCAGCCAGCCTTTTGGCAACGCCGGGCGAAACGTCGCCCGCAGCCACGCGCTCTATCAGGCCGATATGGGCGTGCAAAAGGACTTCCATGTTCCTCGGGAAAATACCTACGTGCAATTTCGCGCCGAGTTCTTCAATCTGCTCAACAAATCGAACTTCCGGCCCGCGAATCCGAACCGCTCGAACGCGGCCTTTGGCACGATACGCAGCACGTTCCCGGCGCGGCAGATTCAATTTGCATTGAAGATCGTGTTTTAGCGCCGTCAGGTCCAGACCTCAGCCGGACAACCTAAGCGACGGCAGTGCGGGAATCTCCGTTTCCACGGTGTTATTCGCCAATCGTTGCCGGAAGCCACAGCAGTTGGGCGTGGAGACAGATCGCTTGCATGCGTTGTACTTGCCTCGGCGGTGCCGCCTTGTTGTATGCTGACACTCGGAGGGAAATTGATGGAAATCGATCGGCGCCGGTTCCTTGGGGCCGCGTTGGCGTTACCGGCCATTGCAGCGGGTGGCAAAATTCGGACGGGCATCCTCGGAGTCGAGCACAGCCACCTTGGCGGAAAGTTGGCGGCCATGCAAGGCAATCCGGACTACGAGGTGGTATCGGTATGCGAGCCTAATGACGCCACGCGCAAGGCGCACGCCGGCGACAAGGGACTCGCCCGGCTGCGTTGGGTCTCTATCGACGAGATGCTCGGCGATAAGGCGCTCGACCTGATCGTATTCGAGGGCGAGGTGAAGGATGCGGTGCCGTTTGGGAAACGAGTCATCGAGGCAGGGAAGCACCTGCATCTCGAGAAACCGCCGACGAACAAGATGGAGCCGTTTCGCGAGCTTGCCGAACTGGCGCGGAAGCGGAATCGCCTTTTGCAACTAGGTTACCTCTGGCGCTTCCACGCGGGAACGAGCCTCGCGCTCGAAGCTGCGAAAAAAGGCTGGCTTGGCGACCTCCTCATGATCCGGGCCACCATCGATTCAGACAGGGGCGCGGACCAGCGGGCGGTCGAAGCGCGATATCCGGGCGGAAGCATGTTCGAACTGGGCGGGCACATGATCGACCGCGTCGTCGCCGCTCTCGGCCGTCCAACCACCGTCCGCCACTGGTTACGCCACGATACAAGCATCAAGGACACACTGAAAGACAATACGCTCGCCGTATTCGAATACCCTTCCACGCTGGCGATCATCGTGAGCACCTCGAAGGTGGCGAATATCGAGCGGCACCGCTCTTTCGAGGTGATTGGCTCCGACGGCACCGTGATGGTGCAGCCGATGGAGCCCGCTCCGGTTGTCCGCATCGACATGCGCGAAGATCGCGGCCCTTACAAGAAAGGGACGCAGGAGATCGCGCTGCCGCCGCAACCACGCTTCATCAAAGACTTCGAGGAACTGGGACGCGCCATCAGAACCGGGACACCGCTTCGGTATTCCTACGATCACGAATTGTTGTTGCACGAGACGCTCTTGCGAGCCTCGGGCGAAATCAGCTAATGGGGATTGCAATCATGAGCCACACAAGTCCGACTCGCCGCGGTTTTCTTCATGCCGCGTCCATCCTGCCGATCGCCGCCGTACGCGGGACCGCCGCGAATTCGGCGGTCACCGTTGGCCTCGTTGGTTGCGGGAATCGCGGAACGTATCTCGGGCAGACTCTCACCGAGCACACTCAGGCGCGGCTGACATCCCTTTGCGATCTATACCCTGAGCAGATCGCGAAGGCGAGGCAGAAGATCGGGCGCAGCGAGTTCGCGGTGTTTGGGGAGTTGGACAAGATGCTCGCTTCGCCGGTCGATGCCGTTCTGATCGCGACGCCGGTGTTTCTTCATCCCGAGCACTTCGAAGCGGCCGTCAAGGCAGGCAAGCACGTGTATCTGGAAAAGCCCGCCGCGCCGGACGTCGAAGGCTGCACGCGGATCGAGAAGGCCGCCGCGGCAGCCGCGCGGGACCGCGACCTCGGCTTCGGTTTTCAACGGCGTCACGGCGCGGTGTACACCGCCGGATACCAGTTCCTGCAAAGCGGCAAGATCGGCGCCATCGGCATGGCGAGCGTGCGGTTCGTCAAATCGGACGGTGGAGGCAGGCCAAAGACTCAAGGGCCGCCAAAAACCCTCGATGAAAAGATCAAGAACTGGTATCTCTGGCGGGCGCTTTGCGGCGATCAGATTGTGGAAAACAATTGCCACTTGATTGACGTAATGAACTGGTTTGTGGGCTCTCGTCCGGAGTCAGCGATCGGCGACGGCGGCCGCACGCCTGGCAAAGACGGAGATGTTCGAGACTACAACAACGTAATTTATCAGTACCCGCGCAACGTAAAGGGTTCCCTGTGGGGGACGACGCTCGCGCCGCCCAGCCACCGCGACGTGCGGGAGGAGTTCTACGGCGCTGCCGGGTGGCTCGAAACTTCCGAGCTTGGCTGGCGCTACCGGCTGGCCGGCAAGGAAGCGGCGGAGGTGAAGTCGCCGCGAAACATTTCGATCGATTCCGTGGTGGCGTTTGTGAATCGCATTCAGTCCGGCAAGACGGAGAACACGATCGCGCGCGGCGTGGAATCCTCGCTGACGGCAATACTTGGGCGGTTGGCGATGGATCTGCGGAGGCCTGTCTCCTGGGGCGAGATGCTCGCGTCGAATGGCTGGCCAGCCTGATTGCGAGGTCCCACGCGGCCGCAATTCACTTAAAGGCTGGATTGGGCGCAGGCGATGGCATCGGCTTTTCGATTCGGCGAGGCCCGAACGAAACATGCGGCCGCTTGCTCTCCGCCTCCAGGCGTTTATAGTCTGCAAAGATCGCGTCGATATCGTACTTGAATTGGGCAGCGTGCTCTTCGCGAATTCGCCGAATCTTCTACAATGTGATCTTCCATAGGCTCAGTTTCCCATCAACTGCTCTGGCGTGAAAAGGGTCGGCATGCGGTACCCCCGTTCCAAACAGACCGATTCAAGCCGCTCAGCCACTTCGGCGTTCGCAATATGCCGGCAGTTCCACGTCAGCAGGAAGTCCATACCTTGAGTTGTGGCGACAGCGACGTGGACGCGTCCTCGACGGACTCTTCAGGAATCAGCCTTCGCTCGACGAAGAGATGAGCCAATTCACGAGCGCTATCATCCAAAGCAAGCAAATCAATTCCGTCCAACTCCGCCAGGCGCTTGGCTGAAGCCGACTCGTCACCTTTTGCCGCTTCCCGCAGCACAATCTCGGAGATGTAGAGATCGAATCGCCGACGGTGGTTTGCCCACCATTCCGCAGTGAGTTCCTGATGTGCCGCGAAGACCAGGTCTCGACTCGGACGCGCCGTCAAATAGCTCGCGACACTTGACTGCTCGCGTCGAATGCCTAGCCCGCCTGACCGCCTATTTTTTCAGCGTCGCTTTCGTTGCACCGGTTGAGATTCCACCGTCAACGAGCAGCGTCTGCCCGGTAATATACCGGCTCTCTTCGGACGCCAGAAAGACGACCGCGCCGTCCAGATCGTTCGGCTGGCCGGGCCGCTTCAAGGGAATCCGGTCGCAGATGTATTCCACCCATTCCTTGTTCTCGTAGAGTGCCTTGTTCTGCTCGGTGCGGAACCAGCCAGGAGCAAGACAGTTCACCGTTATTCCGTGCGGGCCCCAGTCGTCGGCAAGGCTCATGGTTAACTGTTTCACGCCGCCGCGGCTCGCTGTGTAGGGACCAAGCCCAGCATAGCCGAACACGCTCGTGACGGAGCCGATATTCACGATGCGCCCATAACCGTTCGGAATCATTTTCTTCGCTACGGCTTGGGCAACGAAGAAAGTACCGCGCAGGTTGGTTTCGAGGACGAGATTCCAATCGTCCCAGGTAATTTCAAGCGTCGGCTTGCGCACGTTACATCCGGCGTTATTGATCAGGATGTCGATCCTGGGGTAAGCCTCGGCCGCGGCCTCCGCCATGCGGCGGATGCTTTCCTCATTGCGCACGTCGAGTTCGACGGGCACGGCACGGCGTCCGAGAGCTTCGACTTCCTTCTGGAAATCACGCAACGAATCGAGCGTGCGGCTTGTGATGACAAGATCGGCGCCAGCTCGAGCAAGGGCGCGTCCGAAATACTGGCCGAGACCGCGGCTTGCGCCTGTCACGATGGCGACACGGCCGGTGAGGTCGAAGAATGGCGAACTCACGGTTGGACAATCACCTTCATAAGATTAGGTTCGTGCTTGTACAGGCGGTCGAACCAACCGGCGGCTCCGTCCAGGGGAGTCCGGGCGCTGATCATCGATTCCACCTTGATCGCGCCGCTAGAAAGCAAATCGATGCACGCCGGGTATTCGCCCGACGACGCGCAGGAACCTTGCAAGCGGATCTGGCGCGTGACCACCTGCTGCAACGGCAGTTCTATCTTCTGGGTAATATTGCCGATCAGCGTGACGGTCCCGCCTTTGCGTACGGACAGGATTGCAGTGCGAATCGGATCTGTCGCGCCAACCGCTTCGAGCGCCGCGTCCGCTCCCCTTCCGCTGGTCCGCGCCGCGATTTCCGCCGGTGCATCGCAGGTCCTCGAGTTGAAGGTCTCGTCCGCTCCCAACTCTCGGGCCATGGCGAGTTTGGCGTCGTCCACGTCCACTGCGAACACGCGGCCGAACCCGGCTACTTTCGCGGCCTGAATCGTGAGTTGCCCAATCATTCCGCTTCCCACAACGACAGCGGTGTCCCCCAGGGAACGCGGCGTGAGGTTCACGGCATGCACCGCGATCGATACAGCTTCTATCATGGCCGCGTGCTCAAACGGAAGCCCGTCAGGCAGCCGGTAAAGAATATTACGCGGGACCTGCACATATTCGGCGAAGGCCCCGTTCCGGCGGAATTCGCCACAGGAGACGCCCAGAACCTGCCGGTTATCACAAAGGTTGATATCGCCGCGGCGGCAGAAGTGGCAGTTGCCGCATGAGACAGTGGAATCGAAGGTGACCGCGTCGCCCTCCTTCCAGTCCTTCACGTTTCGACCGGTCTCGGCGATCACGCCAGCCGCTTCGTGGCCCATGACGACGGGTGGGATTCGCCGGCCGCTCGATCCATCCATGCCGTGAATGTCGCTGCCGCAAATGCCGCACGCGCGGACGCGAACCAGAACGTCGTCCGGGCCGATCTCAGGCTTTGGCAAGTCGGTGACTTCGAGTTGCATGTACTGCTTAAGTAAGAGTGCTTTCATGATCAATTTACCTTTGTAGCACAGGGGCGTGAACGAGACGCGCGGGCCGCCGACGCGGCCCGTCTCGCGAAAACAGAAGCTGTGCCGAACTCTACTTCGGGCGATAGATCGCGATGCCAACGGGTTCCGTAAGAGGCGGACCCTGGATCAGGGTAACCGCGGTCGCGTTGGCCCCAATATTGACAATCCGCGTCTCCTGGTCAAGCGACGCAACAATATTCCTCGTGACGGAATCGAAGATCACACCGGCCGGATTTCCACCGGCGGGTGCCAGAACACTGACGCTGCCCTGGGCATTCAATCTGGCGAACACGCGCGCTGCGTAGTCGGCAACGATGAAATCACCCGTCCCGTCTATAGCAACACCCGCTGCGCTCTGGATGGCCGACCCGCTGTAGATTACCGATCGGGTTCCATCCGGCTTGAAGCGCAGAATCTCGGTCTTGCTGCCGTCGTCGTTCGCGGCGATCAGATCGCCGTTGGCGTCGAACGTAAGACCCATGTTCTGCGCGGTGGTTGACGACTTGAGACGGAACTGGCCGAACTCAGCCGGCAACGAGGTCGAGTTAGGCGTGTACTTGAAAATGGAATTCGTTCCACTCGCATTCGTTCCATTGTCGGCGATAAAAACGTTACCGGCGGCATCGGTTGCAATGGCTGTGGGATGAACGAGCGGGTCGCCCACAAAGATCGACTGCGCGAATCCGGTTAGTGTGACCCGGAACAGCGTCTTTGTGCAAGGATCAATGGCCCAAATGACGCCGGCGCCGTCAACTGTAACGCCAGACGGGCAGGTGCCCAGACTTGCGATTGGGTTCGCGCTGCGCCCATTCGGTGAAATCCTGACGATGGTTTTTGCCTTTCGATCCGCCACAAGGTAGTCGCCCGGTGAAGGCGGCACGCCGACGGTGAAGCTGACCGTGGTGTTGGAGGTGAGATTTGTAATGGTTTGGGCCCGGGGTATGATGATGAACCCCTCTTTCGAAGCCGACACCTCGTAGCCTGTGCCGCCCGGGATACCGCGGAAGGTGAACGTACCGGTATTATCGGTGACGATTGCCACGCCGGAAAGTTCGACTCTGACGCCCGAGACCGGACCGCCCGCGGCGTCGGTGACGCGGACCGTGATGTCGAAGGCCGCCCCGCCTCTGAAATTCGCGAGTTGCGGCCGGTTCAGGTTCTCAAAAGTGACGCTGGGCGGGACGAACAGGAATCCGGCCCGGGAGGGGGTGACTGTATAAGTCCCGCCCGAAGTCAATCCGCGGAATGCATAATTCCCCCCCGCGTCGGTCCGGGCCGTGGCGCTTGACCCCCCGCTCAGCGTCACCAGAATGTCCGCCAACGGCGCACCCGCGGGATCGGTGACCCGTCCGATAAGTCCGGGCAACCCTCCCGTTACACCAAGCACCACGATGCCCGTGGGGGTCAGCAACTGCGACTGGCTGACAACATTCGATACAGTTGTGCCGTTCGGCGTGATTGAAATAACCTTGCTGTCGCTGTCAAGGGTCGCGATGACGTTGCCGGACACCGGATCAAGAGCCAACCCGGCAAGATTGTTCCCGAGTGCCCCCACCACAACGGTCGCCACCCCGGCCGGCGTGACCCGGACCAACTGGCGCTCGCGATAGTCCGCCACAAGGTAGTTCCCGGAAGATTCGATAACAAGTGCGCCGGTGCTCGCAATCGAGGTTCCAGTGAGTACGTTGACGATATCGCCATTCTGCTTGATCCGTATGATCTCGCTCCTCCCGCTCCCACTGTCGTTTGCCACGACCAATTCGCCGTTGCCGTCATAGGCGAGTGCCATGTTCTGAACCGTTGTACTTGCGGAAGATTGCAACGGAAGTTTCGCAAGCACCGTGACCGCCTTGGTCTCAGGTGCGATGCTCAGAATCTGGTTGAGATCGTTATCGGCTACAATCAGGTTTCCAGCGATGTCAAGAGTTATGGCTACCGGTGAAAGCAGAGGGGTCCCGATAAACAGGGGTGTGACGACGCCGCCTCCGGTGACGCGGAAAATAGCCCGCGTGCAAGGGTCGGCGACGTAGATATTCCCGGATGCGTCGGTCGCAATGCCGGCTGGGCATTCACCAACCGCGGCGATAGGATTTGGAATTCGGGTCGAAGGGGAAATTCGGAAAATCGCCTTTCCTCGCCTGTCCGAAACAATAAAGTCCCCCAGCGTTGCGGCAGACCCGCCGATAAAGTTCGCGACCGCGTTCTGGCTCAGTCTGGTCACCGAAACGTTCGCCGGGGAGAACAGGAGGCCGGTCTTTGAAGGCGAAACAGAATAATCGCTGCCCGCAAAGACACTCGGGAAGGAGTAGTTGCCGTTGACGTCCGTCTGCGCGGTGACGCTCGAAGGTCCACTCGACAGGGTAATAATCACACCCAGGAGTCCGGCGCCAGCGCCGTCAATAACGCGGCCGCTGATTGCGAACACGTTGCCTCCGGTGAAGTTGGCGCTCTGGTTACTTGTGAGGTTTGAAAATACCGCGTTGAGAGGCGAAAACCCGAGTGCGGTCTTCGACGGCGTTACAGTGTAGTTTCCGCCGGCCGTCAGATTGCGGAAGGCGTAGTTGCCGCCGCCATCGGACTTTGTAGTGGCGGGCTGCGCTCCGCCGGTGAGGGTAATGGTTACGTCCACGACCGCATTTCCAGCAGCGTCCACAATCCGGCCTGAAATCGCGGGATTGGCTGCTCCGGTTGACAGAATTGTCAGACCCGTGGGTTCGCTGAGGGGCGGTCCGTTCACGATGGTCGAGACCGCGCCGCCGGGTGTTATGCTGATGATCTTGGTTGCGGTGTCGAGCGTCGCGACCAGATTGCCCGAAGCCGGATCAAACACCAATCCCGCGAGCGCACAGCACACATCGCTTACCAGAATCGCCGTGCGTCCATCGGGTGTCACTCTGGATATCGCCTTCTGGCGCGGATCGGCCACGATATAGTTGCCCGCCGCGTCGATTGCCACCGCGCTCGCGCTCTCAATCGCCGCCCCCGAGTAGATAACCGAAACTTTCCCGTCCGGAGCGACCTTGATGACTTCGGATTTGAGATTCCCGTCGTCATTTGCCGCGATTAAGTCGCCTGCGGCGGAGAACACCAGCCCGATGTTCTGGGCGCCGGGGCTGGACTGAAGGGGAAGCCTCGCGAACTCCACGGCCTTTCCATCGGCGCCGATCCGGTAAATGAAGTTTCGCGCGTTGTCGCCAACGTAAACGCCGCCGGCGATGTCAACGGCTATCGCGATCGGGGAATTCAGCGGATCACCCGAGAAGTAGGTGGTTACCGTCCCGGCCGCTGTAACCCGATAGATTGCTTTCGTGCACGGGTCCGCGACGAAAACGTTTCCACTGCTATCCGCGGTGGCTGCGGCAGGACACCCGGGAAGCGAAGCCAACGGGCTCACGTTTCGGCCGCCGGCCGCAAACCGGTATGCGGCTTTGCCGCGCCGGTCAACGACGATAAAATCGCCGTTTTGAGCGGGCGAACCCGCGATGAAGTTGACCCCGGTTTCGTTCTTGCTCAGGTTGCTAATGGAAATTCCGGTGGGGGTGATGATCAAGCCTGTCTTCGAAGCCGTGATCGTCACACTGCTGCCCGCAGGGAGATCTTTGAGCGTATACACGCCACTTGCGTCCGTTTGCGCGCCGGCGTTTGCCGATCCGCTGGCATTGACGCTGACCCCTTGCACTCCGCTTCCCGCGGAATCCGCTACCCTTCCGCTGATACTGAAGATGACGGCTGCTCTGAAGCCCAGACTCTTATTCGAAATGAGATTTTCGAACGTGTCCGTGCCATTCGCGAGGACGAAGGCCGAGTTAGCCCGCGAGGGTGTAACTTTGTAGTTGTTTCCCGCGACCAGATTGCGGAAAAAGAAGTAGCCGCCGGCGTCAGTTTTGCCCGTAACAGGCTGAGCGCCTCCGGTAAGGGTAACCGTAAGGCCGGAAGCAGGTGTGCCGTCGATCTCAAGGACGCGGCCGGCGATCGAGGGCGTCGCGGTGATACCGCCGACAATCGCAATACCCGCGGGCTCAAACAGGGGCGGTCCGTTCACAAGGGAGGTAATGGCCCCATTGGGCGAAACGGATAGCAGTTTGGACGCTGTGTCCAAGGTGACAATGACGTTCCCCGCCGCGTCGACGGCGATCCCCGCCAGATTGCAGCAAACTCCGTCTCCCGTCACCACGGATCCAGGAGATTTGCCCGGCTCAAGCCGGGCCACGACGCGTTGCTTATAGTCCGCAATGAAGAAAATTCCGTTGCCGTCGATCGACACACCACCCGCGCTCTCGATTCCGGTTCCCAGGAACACGCTTGTGATTTTGCCGTCCGGAGCGATCCGGAGAACGGAAGTCCTGCCGTTGCCGTCGTCGTTTGCGGAGATCAGATCGCCGTTCGAAGCGAAAGCGAGTCCAACGTTTTGGACGTTCGGAACCGCGCGGAGTTGGAGTGTTGCGAACTCGGAGATCGCGCGGCTGGGAAGCGCGATCCGGTAGATAATGCTTGTCGTGTTATCTGTGACGAAGACATCGCCCGTCGCATCCACGGCAATCGCGTAGGGCGTCTGAAGCGGGGCACCAGCAAACAGCGTTGTCGGCGCGCCAGCGGGCGTAACGCTGATAATGGACTTCGTACAGGGATCGGCCACGAGGAGATTCCCCGCGGAATCAGGAGCGACCGCCGTGGGGCAGGTGCCGACATTCGCTATTTTTGTGATCTGGCGGTTGGAAAAGCGGTAAATCGCCTTGTTCTTCCGGTCGGCGATTACAATTTCGGCTTGTCCAGTCGCGAGGACCGCCGCGAAGTCCGCCGTTTGATCCCCGTTCAAATTCGTGAAAGATCGATTCGCGGGCGTGAACGTCCAGGAAGTTCTCGATGCAGTAACGGTATAGTTCGAACCGGAAGGTACCACGGGGAAGGAGTAGGCGCCTGCGGCGTCGGTCGTGGCCGTTGCGGTCATCCCTCCCGAAATCGCCAAGGTGACGCCAATCATGCCGGCGCCCGTTGGACCCGTGACCTTGCCGGAGATCTTGTAGATCGGCAGGGCGGTGAAGTTCGCGGTCTGATTCGCTGTCAGGTTTTCAAAAGTCAACTTGTCGGGCACAATTGCGAATCCGGACTTTGCCGCCACCACCGTGTAAGTGCCATTACCGGGCAGGTTCTTGAATACATACGCACCGCCGGCGTCGGTCTGCGCCGTGCCGGTTTGACCACCGCTGAGTGTAACCGTGACGGCCGCGACACCCTTGCCGGCGCCGTCCGCCACTTTGCCCGCGATTTCAAACTGCAGGATTTCGGCGCGGAAACGCGCCACTTGCGCAGTAGTAAGCGTGCTGAAAGTCTGGCTGGGCGGCGTGAAGCTGAAGTTCGCGCGCGTTGGCGTCACCGTGTAGCTGCCATCCGCGAGATCGAAGAAGGCAAAATTGCCGTTGGCATCGGTCTGTCCGCCGACGCTCTTGGCGCCCGTCAATGTGACGGTCACATTGCTCAGTCCCGCGCCGGCGGAATCGGTCACTATTCCGGAGATAGATCCGAGCGGCGAAATCTTCGCGACAAAGACGTCGCGATTTCCGGCGTTGCTCGCCTGGGCGGCTCCGGCCGACGCGGGAAAGTCCGTGGATTCCGTCCATCCCGTCGCGTAGCACGCACCAGCTGCGTCAGCAGCCACGCCCGTCGCGGAAGTTGCGCCCGTTCCACCGATGTAGGTGGAGTAGATTATCGCGCCGTTGGCGGCGGCGAGCTTCGCCGCGAACGAGGCTTTCCCAGGCATCGCGAGCGCGTTAGGCGACAGCGGAAAGTTCGTCGAACCGGTACCGCCAACCACGCAGGCGTTGCCTTCGGAGTCTACCGCGATGTCGTTACCTTGATCGTCATCGTTGCCGTCGAGGTACACGGAGTAGCCGAGGTTCGCCCCATTCGGACTCACTTTCGCGACGAAGGCCGCTGAATCTCCGGCGTTCGACGAACGCGTGACGCCCGGGGATACCGGAAAGTCCTTCGACCGCGTGACGCCCGTGACCAGCGCATTTCCCCCGGCATCGACCGCGACCCGATACCCGCTGTCGTCACCGGTGCCACCAAGCAGTGTGGAATAGAGCAAACTGGCGCCGTCGAAGGCGAACTTCGAGAGGAATGCGTCGCTCGCGCCACCCGCGAAGGTCCTCTGCCTTGCGCCGGCCGTTGTGGGAAAACTCGACGAGTTCGTCGACCCGGTCACGTACGCGTTGAATCCCGCATCAACCGTAATTCCAACCGTGTTATCGCCGCCCGTTCCGCCAAGATACGTCGAAAAAACGAATGCTGAGCCGCTGTCGTTCAACTTGGTGACGAAGGCGGCGGAGAGGCCGCCGCGGGTGGTCTGCAACGCGCCCGGGGTGGTGGGGAAGTTGGTCGAATTGGTGTTACCTGCCACGTACGCGTTTCCGTTTGGGTCCAAGGCGATGCTGGCGTTGGGTTCCACGCCGCTGCCGCCGAGATAGGTGGAGTACACAAGCGCCGAACCGTCCGGATTCAACTTGGTAACGAACACATCCCGGACGCCGCCGGCATGCGTCTTCTGGACCGCGTTGTCGGAAACCGGGAAATCCGTGGAACTGGTGGATCCCGCAATGTACGCATTGCCGGATGCGTCAACGGCGATCGCGTATCCGGTATCGCCGGCCGCGCCACCGATGTAGGTGGCATACAGCACCGCCGTTCCGCTCGAATTCAACTTCGCGACGAAGACGTCGGAGTCGCCTTTGCTTTTCGGCTGGACGCTGCCCGGGGATGATGGAAAATTCGCCGAACTTGTGGTGCCCACGATGTAGGTATTGCCGCTGGCATCGGCTGCGATTCCGCCTCCCGAACGCGCCCCGGCCACATCGTCGTCCGCGCCCCCCAGATAGGTCGAATAGCTCAGGACCGGGTCGATGACGAGCTTCCGCGAGCGGTCATACGCGCCCACCCGCAGAGAAATCCGGTTCCCCGCCGAAAGTGCGAAGCCGCCGGTTACCAGGACCCGCTTGCCGTCAATGTTCTGATACATTACGGGCTTGCGCATCCGCAAGCCCGCGCCTCCCGTGGTGACACTCAGGTCGCCAGAGGCATCAAGACTTAGCTTGGCCGGTCCGAAGGCAACGATTATCCGCCCCGGGTCGGCGCCAGGCGCGACTTCGAAGTCATACTCAAGCTCTCGATCGTTTCCATAATAGACGAGATCGATACCGGGGTACACGGCGCTATAACGCACTCTGCCGTACATGGGGACATTTGTCCGCCACTTGGAACGATCCCTGCCTGTAAAATAGTTCGCCCTTCCTGGCAGCCTGTCGATTCCGGCCGCGCCCGCCGCCTGATTCGCACCTTCAAGGGACATCCGGATGGACGACTTGGCGGATTCGACGATTGCGCCACCGGGTGTGATGAACAGCGTGTACCCCGGAACTCTCGAAACGAACGCCGTTTCGCCCGTTGTGCTCTCAAAACTGAGAGGTAATTTCGCGTACCGGCCGTGAGCGCCGGACGCGAATGTTACAAAAACGCTAAGTTGAGAAAGAACAAGCAGGCGACTGAGCATGACAAAATCTCCGATGAGTCGGGACGCAACTCTATCTATATGATATTCCGGTTCGGCGGCTTACGCTATGCGAGTAGTACTATGGTCGGTGTGGTGTTATGGATCGTCGAGGTTAGTACTTGCCGCTGAACGCCCTCCGGCCGATTCGGAAGATGCGTGGGGGTGCGCAAGCCCATCTCATCGAGGCCGACGATTCCCACTTTTACATCGTTAAATTCCAAAATAATCCGCAGCATCGGCGGATTCTTGTGAATGAACTGCTCGCTTCCTGTTTCCTGCGCCATCTCCAGATATCCGCGCCTGAGCACGCGATTATAGACATCGGCGAAGACTTCCTGCGCGAGTACCCTGAAGTCGCAATCGAGCTCGGCACCAGAAAAATACAGCCGCTGCCGGGTTGGCATTTCGGGTCGAGGCACCCGGGCGATCCCTCGCGACTGGCCGTTTACGATTTCGTGCCGGACACGCTCCTCGGGCAAGTGCAAAACATCATTGAATTCCGAGGAGCGCTCGTCTTCGACAAGTGGACCGCCAACGCCGACGGGCGGCAGTCCGTTTTTTTTCGCGCTCGCCTGCGGGACCGGGCGGGAGGGTCCGAAGTGCATCCACTGAAGCTGGGTTTTGTCGCCCTCATGGTGGACCAGGGATTCATCTTCGACGGACCGCACTGGGATTTTCCCGATTCGCCGGTTCAAGGACTCTACCCGCGAAAGCTTGTTTACTCACAGATTCGGGGGCTGAAGGACTTTGAGCCCTGGCTCGATCAAGTGGTGCATTTTCCAGACGATGTGATCGACAAAGCGCGAAGACAGGTGCCGCCTCAATGGGTGGTGGGTGACGAGGATGAACTGGACCGCGTGCTTGAGACCCTGATGAAGCGGCGCAAGCGCGTGCCGGCTCTCCTAAACGACGTGCGGCGGGCACGGGTGAATCCGTTTCCGGAGTGGACGTGAAACGAGAAGCAGCGGCCCTGTTCATTCTTTGCTCCGCCGCGGCCCAAAGACCGCCCCGCTTTGGCATCGAATTCGAGGACGTATCCGTCCGCGCGGGCATCGATTTCGTTCTGAGGAATTCCGCAACCCCGGAGAAGCATCAAATCGAAACGATGGGTGGGGGAGTTGCCGTGTTCGATTACAACAATGACGGAAGGCCCGACATCTACTTCGTCAACGGCGCGCGTCAGCCGGGTCTCGAAAAATCAGGCGCCTCGTTTCACAACGCGCTCTATCGGAACAACGGTGACGGCACCTTCGTTAATGTCACCGCGCGGGCAGGGCTTGAAGGAACCGGCTATTCACAGGGTGTCGCGGCGGGTGATTACGACAACGACGGGTTCGAGGATCTCTTCGTTGCCGGCGTCAATCGCAATGTTCTCTATCGCAACCGGGGCGACGGCACCTTTGAAAACGTGACCGCGAAGGCCGGCGTCGAGGGATCCCGCTGGTCGATCGCGGCCGGGTGGTTCGACTACGACAACGACGGCCGTCTCGATCTGTTCGTCGTCAACTATGTCGTCTGGAATCCCGCCGCCGAGCGTTTCTGCGGCGACGCCGCCCGCAAGTATCGCACCTACTGCCACCCGCAATACTATCAGGGGCTGCCGGACAACCTGTTCCATAACAATGGCGACGGAACGTTCACGGACGTCTCGGAAAGATCGGGTATCGCGGCTCACATCGGGAAGGGGATGGGAGTCGCCTTCGCCGACTACGATCACGACGGAGACCTCGATGTTTTCGTCGCCAACGACACCTTGCCGAACTTTCTCTTCCGCAACGAAGGCGGCGGGCAGTTCAAGCAAGTGGCGCTCGCGGCGGGGGTCGCGCTCAACGATGACGGGAAGGCCCTCTCGTCGATGGGTGCGGACTTCCGCGACTACGACAACGACGGTTACGAGGACATCTTCATTACCGCGCTGGCAAATGAAACGTTCCCTCTGTTCCGCGCCGTGCCAGGGAAATCGCTCTTCGAAGATCGCACCCACCTAAGCCGCGCCGGTCGAGCAACCCTCGCGCACAGCGGCTGGAGCAACGGCATCTTCGATTTCGACAACGACGGTTTCAAGGACCTGTTCTCCGCGAACGGCGACGTCCAGGACAACACCGAGTTGTTCTCCAGCCGGAAGTCGAAGCAGCCCAACACAGTATTTCTGAACCGCAAGGATGGAACCTTCGACGCAGCGAACCTGCCGGCCCTGGGCATGCACCGAGGAGCCGCCTTTGGAGATTTCGATGGCGACGGTCGAATCGATGTCGTGGTAACGCGGTTGAACGAACGCGCGGAACTTCTCCGCAACGTCTCGCCCGCCGCGAACCACTGGCTGGGACTTCGGCTCGTGGGCACGCGCTCGAACCGCGACGGCATCGGCGCGCGCATTCGAATCGGAAGCCAGATCAATCACGTCACCACCTCCGTGGGCTTTGCGTGTTCGAGCGACAAGGTGGTTCACTTCGGGCTAGGCGGCGCGACAACGGCGGAGCTTGTCGAGATCGAATGG
>SHUI01000219.1 GCA_009697455.1 Bryobacterales bacterium | reverse complement strand
TGATGTGGTGCAACTGCCTGGAGTTGTCCCGCACCGGAACACGGATTCGGAGACCCGTGACCCGTCCGCTCTCACGCGAAGCACAGCCGCGGCGGCGGGACCGGAGCCACTGGCGTTGATCGCGAACAATCCCGGAGCACTCATGTCATGGTGCGCTTCCTCTCCGTCTTCGCGGCCGTCTCCGCGCCTGGCGCCGAGCATCAGGCGTTACTCGGATGCTCGCGATCGTGAACGGAGGGCCTCAGAAGTAGTATTTCAACGCAAACTGGATCTGCCGCAACTGGCTTGTGGTGCGAATGCGTCCAAAGGCCGTCGACGGTGCGGGATTCGCAGAACCCCAGGCGGCACTGGGTCTTCCCCACGCTGGGTGGTTCGGAGCATTGAACATCTCCATGCGAAATTGGAGCGCGTGTGTTTCCGTGACGCGGAAATCCTTCAGCATCGAAAAATCGACGTTCCAGGTGGCGGGAGCGATCAGATTGTTCCTGCCGCAATTCCCAAACTGCCCCGCGACCGTGTTCGAAAATGCCGCCGGAACGAAGTAACGGTCCGCCGTGGGCGCGTCCGCGACCTGACTGGCGCCAGCGACGCAGTTGAGACGATTGCCGTCCGGCACGATTGCCTGTCCTGCCGAGTCCCAGGATCTCGTCGTGATCGAAGTACCGTCCTGGACGGCGGTTATGGTGCCGAATTGCCAGCCGCCAAGCGCCTGATTCACGATCCCGCCGCGATTGAGAAATCTCTTCCCCTTCCCGAAAGGGAGCGTATAGAGGATGGACGTAACGAAGCGGCGTGGGATATTGAATCCTGAAGGTCCATGATCGCAGGCACGGCAATGGGGATTCTCGGGAGTGAAATCGTCCCCGGTGCCCCGAATCGCGCTATTTTCATCGAGCGACTTCGACCACGTGAAACTAAACAGCGTCGTGAAATTCCTGCCGAAACGCTGACTGAGTTTTCCGCTCAATGCGTTGTAGCTGGCGACGCCGTCCCCGGTGATGAACTGGATGGCCTGCCACTCGGGATACGGAGCCCGGGTGGGGAATGGTGTGATTCCCGGAACCGGTCCGTTCGCGTTGATGAGCATGGCCAGCTTGCGGCTCTGATTTCCCGTGTACCCGATCTCGACGGTCGAGCTGTTCCCCAGCGTCCTTTAAATGTTGAAAAGATACGACATCGTGTACGTCGTCGCCAGATTCGAGTCGGCGCCCCAGGTCAGCCCGGAAGGGCTGGCCAACAATACGGGCAACTTGCTGGCATCGATGAAGTTTGTATAGGTCAGCACGGGCGGCGCCTGGACGTTTGGCACAATCGAGGCGCGGCCGCCCATGCCGCGGTTCAAGTCGAAGATCGAGTTCTTGCTCTCCTGCGAATAGAAGACTCCGAAGCCCGTCCGAAACGCCCATTTGGCGGATGGGCTGTACGCAATACCCAGACGCGGCGCGAGGTTATTATAGTCGGTCTTGATGAGCCGTTTACCCAATCGTCCGTCCCTGGCGAGTTGCACCGGCCCCGTAAAACGAAAGTCGATTCCGTCATAGAAGTCGCCGGTTCCAGACCGTACATAGACCGGATGCCGGTCCACATTCGGATCGTTCGGGATCTTCGACAGCGGCTGCCTGATCTGGAAGTTCACTTCGTTGCCGAACTTGTCCCAAAGGGGCTGGGCGACCTCCCAGCGAAGGCCCCAGTTGATGGTTAGGCGCGGCCTGATCTTGAAGGTGTCGTCAAAATACAGGGCCCACTCGTGGACCCGAAAATCGCCCTTGGCCAAGGCGACGGCGCTGTCGAGCTGCGTAAATGCGCCCATCAGGAAGTCGGCTCCAGAATAACCGCCCGCCAGTGTGTTGGCGTTGGCGGTAAAGCTTCCATTGGTCGTGAACCGGCCCCGGGCGAATTCGTTACCCAGTTGCAGGTACTGGTTGTAGCGGTATTCGCCGCCAAACCGGAGCGAGTGTTTGCCTCGGACCCAGGAGAAATTGTCGCTTGCCTGATAAACCTTGTCGTCGATCGTGAACGGGCCGTTGGCGTCGTTTCCGAGCCCGCTTAGATTATTCGCGAGCGAGATGTTCGGAATGCCGAACGAATTCGGATCGCTGATCTTGACGGGGGTTCCAAGCAGCGCATTCACGTTCTCCTTGCCGGCCAATTCCTGGCTGATATTGTTGAAAAGTGAGTTGTACCCGAAACGCGCCTCATTCACTTTGGTGGAGGAGAACACTCGCGTATTGGCGATTACCCATTGGCTGGCCCGCGTGTACAGCGGCTGTCCGTTCAGCTTGATGCCCGGCGTGACCGTCAACTCGTCTGTCCAACTGTAGCGGCCAAACCACTGGGAGTTAGCGTTCTCGTTTAAGTCGATGCGCCCGGTGAACTGATCTTTGTCCACAGGCGTCTTGGCGTTGTATTGATAGTTCCGGTTCGGAAGGCCGGCCTGTACAAGATTCGGCAGCGGGGCGAACCGGTCGAGGATGAGCAGCGAACCCTTGGAGAAGCGCGAAGCGGGGATCTGATTTCCCGGGAAGGGGGTGGAGGTTATTCCCGTTGCGGTAGTCGCGCGGGTCATCGGATCCTGAAGTGGATTCGCGATTACGGAGAAATCTCCGCTTCGCTGAGCGGGAGTCATCGTTGTTGCGAATGTGTTGACGGTGCGGCGGGACTTGAACCCCTCATAATTCGCCATGAAGAACAGTCGATTCTTCCCGTTCAGGATTTTCGGGATCCGGATGGGCCCCGCCAGCGTGAACCCGTACTGATTTTGGCGGTATGGTTGCTTCTCGGGCGGCAGTTGATTCGGGCTTTCGGGGTCCTTGAAAAAATACTGCCTTGCGTCGAGCCTGTTGTTCCGGAGGAACTCAAAAGCGGAGCCGTGATACTCGTTGGTTCCACCCTTCGTCGATACGTTGACCTGTCCGGCTGCGCGCCCGAACTCCGCGGGATAAATTCCGGTCTGCACTTTGAACTCCTGGAGCGCCTCGACCGAAGGGAGCACAATGTACAGATTGAAATTGATGTCGGTGTTGGAAATACCGTCCAGTGTGTAGTTGCTCCACGTCGCCCGCGATCCGGAGAGCGACATTGTGATGCCCGCGCGAGTGCCACCCTGCCGGCCTCCCGCCTGCGCCGCGGGCGCGAACCCGTAGGTCACGTTCGGGCTCAGCGCGACCAGGCTCAGAAAATTGCGGCCATTGAGCGGAAGGTCGGTAATTCGCTGCTTTTCGATCACGGTGCCGACGGTGGCGTTCTCGGTTGTAAGCAACGGTACTGCACCCGTTACCTCCACCGTTTCGCTGACTTGGCCGACGTCGAGGGAGAAATCGACGCGCGCCGTCTGTTGGACCTGCAATTCGATGTTGCCCCGGCTCGCGGACTTGAAGCCGTTTTTCTCGACCCTGATTTCATACATGCCGGGATTGAGAGCCGGAACGCTATAGATGCCATCTTCATTGGTGGAAACCCCGCGGGCAACATTGGTTTCGGTGTTCCGCACGGTAACATTGGCGCCCGGAATCACAGCGCCAGTCGAATCTCGAACTTCACCCGCCATCGTTCCGAGAGTCTGGCCGTGCAGGCGGGCGGCCGGCGGGAAGCCAGCCATCAATAACAACAACAGGAACAGTGCCTTGGGAAATCGCGTCATCACCCTCTCCGCCCACGCCACGAACGTGGGTGGCCGCGATTATATCAGAACCGCATGCCCCGGCCCTTACCAGACTAGTGTCCGCAGTCGATCAGTTCACATCAACTGCCGTTCGGAATTGCGATGCCTGCGTCCACAACCACACGAAAGGAACGGGGCCGCCGCCGGACTGGTCGATGCCTCTGGCGCTATGCTACATGGAGCGCCGGGTGGTGACTTCCAGGTTCCTCCGCGCCCTACCTAAACCGTTCGTCAATCTCAACCTGATAGCCACTCGCCAGACGGTTCGTCTCGTTCGCCATGCCCGTGACCGCCATCACTTCCGCGAACATGGCGTCGGTCATTCCGGCCTTCCGCGCGGCCGCGGTGTGCGACGCGATGCAGTAACCGCACTGATTCGTCGCGCTCACGGCGAGGTAGATCATCTCCTTTGTAAGGGCGTCGAGCGATCCCGGCGCCATGATCTCCTTCACGGTCCGCCACGTCCGACGGAGCGTCGCCAGGTCCCTGGCCAGCGACTTCCAGAAATTGTTGATCCAGTTGACGCCGCGCGTTGCCATGATGTCGTCGTAGATCGCGCGCACCTCAGCGTTCGCATCTTCGTATTCGACAAAACCCAGAGCTGCCATTCTGTCCTCCCATGCTAGAGTACCGTTAATGGACCCGCTCTACGTGCAGGTGCACGCGCGCGATAACGTCGCGATTCTCGTCAACCCTGAGGGCCTGCCCTCGGGCGCGCGATTTCCAGACGGTCTCACGCTGACCGAACGAATTCCGCAATCTCACAAGGTCGCACTCCGGGATTTCAATCAGGGGGACGCGGTCATCCGCTATGGCCAGATCATCGGCCACGCTACGCGCCCGATTCGCGCGGGCTCGTGGGTGCGTGAAGACTTGCTCGATCTGCCCGCCGCGCCCTCGCTCGACGGATTGCCGCTTGCGACCGCTGTCCCGCCGCCGCTTCCAAAGCTCGAAGGGTATAGCTTCGACGGTTTCCGGAACTCCGGCGGCGCGGTGGGCACGAAGAATATTCTGGGAATCACGACCACTGTGCAATGCGTCGCGCCCACCGTGGATTATGCCGTCCGCCGCATTCGGGCCGAGATGCTTCCGCGCTTTCCCGGCGTTGACGACGTCGTCGCCATCACGCACACCTACGGATGTGGCGTGGCGATCGACGCGCCCGGCGCGGCAGTCCCTATCAACACTCTGCGCCACATCGGCTCGCATCCTAATTTGGGCGACGCGCCGCTGGTCGTGAGCCTGGGGTGCGAGAAACTCCAGCCGGCGAGGCTCTTTCCAGATGGTGGATTTCCCATTCTCGAAAGTGATCCGTACCTCATACGGCTGCAGAACGAAACTCTGCATGGGTTTGGCGACATCATCGCGGCCATCATGCGCGCGGCCGAAAAGCGCTTGGAGCAATTGACGCGGAGACACCGGACGGCGTGCCCGGCGTCGGACCTCGTGGTTGGCTTGCAATGCGGCGGCAGCGACGCTTTCTCGGGTGTGACATGTAATCCCGCCGTCGGGTACGCGGCCGATCTTCTTGTTCGCGCCGGCGCCACAGTCATGTTCTCCGAAGTCACCGAAGTGCGCGACGCCATTCATCTGCTTACGCCGCGCGCGATCAATGAGGATGTGGCGCGCTCTCTGATCCGCGAGATGAAGTGGTACGACGATTACCTCGCCCGCGGCGGGGCTGACCGTAGCGCGAATCCGACGCCCGGCAACAAGCGCGGCGGCCTTTCGAATGTTGTGGAGAAAGCGCTGGGCTCGGTGGCAAAGGCAGGCAGCAGCGCTCTGATGGCGGTAGCGAGCCAGGGCGAACGCGTAACGGCCAAGGGGCTGGTTTTCGCAGCGACGCCCGCGAGCGATTTCGTCTGCGGCACGCAGCAGCTTGCGTCGATGAATATGCACGTGTTCACCACGGGAGAGGGCACGCCCTACGGACTCGCGATGGTTCCGGTAATAAAAGTTTCGTCGCGGACGGCGCTTGCGGAACGCTGGCCGGATCTCATCGATCTGGACGCGGGACGCATCGCTACGGGGAACGCGAGCATCGAAGATGTCGGGTGGGAACTGTTCCGCTGCATTCTCGATGTCGCGAGCGGGCGGCGCAAAACATGGGCGGATCACTGGGGGCTCCACAACGCGCTTGCGCCGTTCAATCCGGGGCCGGTGACTTAGCCGGCGTCAGTCGCGAGGGGCCGGCCACCTCCGGACTCGTAGTCGCGAGTCGCCCAAAGGCTCCCACCACAGGTTGGCGACCGTACTTCCAACCGCCCCGTGAAACAGATTCGACAGATCTCTGATTCCGCGTTTTGTCAGCGGCCTGGCGGTTCCCTGTTTCAAAAATGGAGCCCACTCCAGTAAAGAAGCAAAAGGATTCGGCTTCGACGAAACCGAAGAACGCGTCAGTCTCAGCCGGTACGACGGCCCAGAGGTACAGCGACATTGCCTGGCAAGGGCCAATCGCGTCCAAGTCCATGAGCGTAAGCCTGCCGCGCGGACGTCACGTCACCCGTGATACGATCCCAGGATGACAACTACCCTCTCCCGCCGCGCACTCATGGCGAGCGCCCTCGCCATGCCAGCTCTGGGCCGCGCGGAGGAATTGAAAGGCGGCATCAAGCTGACTATGCCCGCGGGAGGCATGTCCGACGACGGTTTACGATTCATCGTCCAGATGGGCGTCGAATGGATCACCACCGGCGGGCCCGGCGCTCCCACGTATTCGCCTGAAGGGCGCGTGATTCACTCACGTCCGGACGCCCCTCCGCCGCCCTGGAAGGAAGAACAGGTCCGCCGCATCAAGGACCGTGTGGAGGGCTTCGGTTTGAAAGTCGGGAACATGATGCTGCACGATTTTCGCGATGCCATCCTCGGGCGAGCGGGCGCGGACAAGGACATCGAGAACGTTTGCGAATCGATCCGCGTGGCGGGGAAAGTGGGAATCCCTATCGTCGAGTACAACTGGTATGCATTGAGGGCGATGGAAGGGTATTACAAGGAACCTGGGCGCGGAGGGTCGCTGCTCTCGGCGCACGATTACGCGCGCAGCCGGGACCTCCCACCGCTCGCCGACGTAGGCCAACATTCGGCTGCCGACCTTTGGACCCGGTATGAGCGGTTTCTCAAAGCGGTGGTTCCGGTGGCGGAGAGCGCGGGTGTGCGCCTCGCGGTTCATCCGAACGATCCTCCCCCGCCGCGGTACCGGGGCGTCGAACAGATACTCGGAAGCGTCGACGGCCTTAAGCGCGTCTGTGAAATCGTCAAGAGCCCGGCGAATGGCATTACGTTCGACACGGGTGTTACACGGGAGATGGGTTACAACGTCATTGAGAATATTCAGTGGTTCGGGCGCAGGGATCAGATCAATCACGTCCATTTCCGCAACGTGCTCATGAAAACGCCGCGCGAGAAGTACGTAGAGACGTTTATCGACGCCGGCGACAACGACATGATGGCGTGCCTGCGGGCTTTGCATGCGACAGGCTACCCGAGGCTGCTGCATCCGGATCACGTGCCAGAGGCGCCGGGCGACCCCGCGAGCCGCGGTGGTTGGGGATACGCGGTGGGACAAATCAAGGCGATGATGCGGCAGTTGCCGGGGTAGCCGCCTGACATCCGCAAATGCCCACACTGCCAGAAGTCCCAAAACCGAAAATCGCGACCGGCTCCACGCGGGCGCTGGTTGTCCTGTTCTTTGTCAACATCCTGAACTTCTACGACCGTCAGGCGCCGGGCGCGATCATGGAGCCGATCCGCAAGGAATTCGGTCTCTCCGACACGCAGATCGGCTTCATGACGACGGCGTTCACGCTCTTGTATGCGGTAGTCGGCCTCCCGATTGGAAGGCTCGCCGACCGCAGCAGTCGCAAGAACATGCTGGCTGCCGGAATCGGTCTGTGGGGAGCGCTCACGGGGACGGCCGCGCTGGCCGCGAACTACACCATGCTTCTGTTCTCGCGTCTCGGCGTCTCGGTGGGAGAGGCCGTGTGCGCGCCCGCCGCCACAAGCTGGCTGGGAGATCTGTTTCCGCCGCACCAGAGAGCGCGCGCCATCGCGCTGTTCATGCTGGGCGTTCCCATTGGCGGCCAGCTCAGCGCCATGATCGGCGGCCCTATCGCGCAGTCCTGGGGTTGGCGCGCGGCCATGGTAGCCGCTGCGCTTCCCGCGCTGTTTCTGATTCCCTTCGTCCTGACACTTCGTGAGCCTGAGAGAGGAGCCTCGGAGACCAAGCGGCCCGCAGCGTCCCTAAAGCCCCCATCGGCAATGTCCGTCCTGCGCATCCCCACGCTCTGGTGGATCATTGCATCGGGCGCTCTGGTCAACTTCATTCTGTACGTGCTCGCGACCTTCGTGCCGTCGTTCCTGGTTCGATTCCATAAGCTCTCGGTTTCCGACGCGGGATTCTGGACCGGTATAACCCATCTGCTCGCCGGCGTCGCCGGGGCACTGACGGCCGGCATGCTTGGCGATCGCGTAATTCACAAGAGCAAGAACGGCCGTCTGCTTCTGGCCGCCGCCGCGATGCTGATCAGCGCGCCCATCCAGTATGTTGGAATTCTTCAACCTGCCGGCAGCGGCTTCCCGGCGTTGTTCTGGTTTGCGGCATCCTACGGGTTTCTGAACATGTATTACGGACTGGTGTACGCCTGCATTCAGGACATCGTGCCGCCTTCCTTGCGGGCGACGACAATGTCGATCTACTTCATGGCGATGTACCTTTGCGGGGCGTCGTTCGGACCCGTGATCGCGGGCAGTCTGAGCGACCGTATGGCGCGGAGCGCGGCCGCGGCAGCGGGATCGCCCGTTGTTACGGAGGCGTTCAAGGCGGTTGGGTTGCATGACGCCCTTTACATTGTGCC
>SHUI01000218.1 GCA_009697455.1 Bryobacterales bacterium | reverse complement strand
CCCTCTGCACCCTCACTTCCGGCTACGCCCACACCTTCCGCGACGGCGACCGTACCGTGGTCCAAAACCTTGCCCGCCCCATGATCCTCGTCGCCACCGAGCGCCTCAAACTGCACCCCGACCTCGCCGCCCGTTGCCTCGCGGTCGACCTGGATGAACCTGCTGCCTTTGAAACTGCTGTCTTTAAGAGTGGAGCAGGCCTTCAGCCTGCCTTGTCGCGCGAAGCGCGGCAGTTCGCCCCGCCAAATCCAAATCCCAATCCTGACGCCGCCTTCGAAGCCCTCCGTCCATCCGTCCTCGGCTCGCTTTGCACCGCCATCAGCCAGACGATGAGCGGCCAGTACACCTACGCGACGGCAGCCGAACTGGCGGAAGCTCTGAAGCCGGTTCCATCTCCCCTTGTCCGGAGCCTCCACAAACTCGGCAACTTCAAAGGTTCAGCCACGGAACTAGCGTGCTCCCTAAAGTGGCACTCGACGCCGCGCCATCTCTCCCAGGAGCTTCGCAACCTGACTGACCCCGCCTTCACCATCCGCTTCTTCCACCATCACGGCGAACGAAAAGTCGAAATTAAGTTTTCTGCGTCACCCCCCTCCCCGCCACCGCCGTCGCCGCGCGTCACTCAATCCCGCCCCACGCGTGAAGATCGTGCTAATATTCGGCCTGGAGAATTGAAGCCTCCCGGACAACGCGGGCGAATCGCCTCCGGGAAGTCGGAAGGTTAGCTCATGGCGGCCCTTATTCGGTTGAAACAACTCGCGAAGTTAACAACGGTGATAGCCGCTGGCGTGCTCAGCGCTCAAACCGATCCCCGGATCTTCAACATGCGCGGCGCGGAAAATTTCCGTAACGGCAAAATAGACGCCTCTGTCGCTGATTTCACCCGCGCGATCGAACTCGATCCGGAGCAGGAGCCGCATCACTGGCAGCGGGGTATTTCCTATTACTACGCGGGCCGTTTTGAAGACGGACGCCGCCAGTTCGAGCATCATCGGCTCGTAAATCCCGAAGACGTTGAGAACGCCGTTTGGCATTACCTCTGCTATTCGCGGATTGACGGTACGGCAAAGGCGCGGGCCGCTCTCATTCCCATTCACGACGACGGCCGCGTGCCGATGATGCAGATCTACGAAATGTTCCGGGGCAAAGCGACACCCGACGGCGTGCTCAAGGCCGCGGGCACTTCCCGCGACGCCCTGTTCTTCGCCCACCTCTACATCGGTCTTTACTACGAGGCGGAGGGAGAAGCTGCAAAATCCCGGGAGCACATCTCGCTCGCGGCCGGCGCGTTTTCGCAGAACCACTACATGGGCGACGTCGCCCGCGTTCACATGCGATTGCGCAAACCGGCAAAGAAATAGCGCCGTAATTGCCGCGCATCGCCACCACAAACGCAGCCAAAGTGTTCAGCAGGACCCTGAGGGAAACGACGATGTCTGAAATACTGAAATCGATCATCGAGCCGCTTCAAACAAGCGCGGCTGTCAAATCGGTCTATGGCGATCCGATTTCCGTGGACGGGAAGACCATCATCCCGGTGGCCCGCATCGCGTACGGATTCGGCGCCGGCTCCGGCAAGGGTTCTCGCCTCGGCCTTCCGGACGAGGGAGAAGGCGGCGGCGGTGGAGTCGTGGCCGCGCCGGTCGGAGTTTTCGAGGTGACGGACAGTCACACCCGCTTTGTCCCTTTACACGAAAGCCGGAACCTCTTGTTGGCTGGTCTCCTCGGATTCGGCCTCGGCCTGCTTTGGGCCAGGCGCCAACTTTCCAGGCAGGAAATCGAATGATATACTTCTCTCTAAAGGAGCTCTTCATGCGGTCGAAATATCTAAGCTTGCTGGCAATCGTACTTTTCTCCGTCGTCCCTGCGTTCTCGCAGGGCGGGGAATCCACTGAAATACTCGGCGTCGTGCAGGATTCGACCGGCGCGTTGATCCCCGGCGTTGAGATCACCGCCACGCACGTAGCCACGAATCAGGTTCGCCGTCTGACCACGGGCGATTCCGGCACTTACGTATTCAGCGCCATGCAGCCCGGCGGATACAACTTGCGCGCCGAAAAGCAGGGCTTCCGCGCGGAAGTGCGCACCGGGTTGGTCGTGCAGATCAACCAGAAAGCGCGGGTCAACATCAGCCTCCAGGTTGGCGCCGTCAACGAATCCGTCGAGGTCACCGCCAGCAGTCAGCAACTGTCCACCGACGACGCTACGCTCGGCAACGTCGTCGAGCAAAAGCGCATTGTCGACCTTCCCCTGAACGGCCGCAATTTCGCCAATCTGGCTGGTCTCATGCCCGGTGTTATCAAGGGCATCTCGTCCAACACGAATCAATATGGCCGCCGCGATTCGGCCATCGCCATCAGCGCAAACGGCTCCCGCGAGAACCAGGGCCAGGTGCGCTACGACGGCGTCTACACCGCCTGGAACATTAACAACGCCACCTTTTTCAAAGCGTCCATCGAGGCCATACAGGAATTCAAGGTCCACTCCGCCACTTACTCCGCCGAGTTCGGCCACAACGCCGGGGCACAGGTCGAGATTCACACCCGGCCCGGAACCAACGCCCTGCACGGTGCGCTGTTCGAGTTTCTCCGCAACGACAACTTGGACGCGCGAAACTATTTCCGCCCGCGACCGCTCAGTAAAGATATTCTTCAACGCAACCAGTTTGGGTTTGTGCTCTCCGGACCCATCTTCATTCCGAAGCTCTACAGCGGGCGCGACCGCACCTTCTGGATGCTGAACTACGAGGGCCAACGCGAAAAGCAGGAAGTTGCCCAGCGGGCCTCCGTGATTCCGGTGCCGTTCCGGAGCGGCGATTTCTCACTTCTCACAGCGGCGCTTCGCGATCCCCTCGGCGGCGTTTTTCCAAGGAACAGCATTCCCGCCAGCCGGATGGATCCGGTTGCCCGTCATTACCTTGGCTTCCACCCGCCGCCGACGGACGCAGGCACGGGCGCCAACCTCGCCGGTGTCGAGACTCAGCTCAATAACACCAACCAGGTGTTCGCCCGCGGCGATCACAACCTGGGGGCGAATGACCGCTTCTTCGCGCGCGTCGCCATCTTCAACTACGAATTTCCCACCATCGAGTTGAACTACTTCGTCCCGCTTGAAAGCCGTATCACCGCGCGCAACGCCGTTCTCAGTCACACACACCTGTTCAGTCCCACGGTTTTGAATGAATTGAAGCTCGGCTTCAACCGCAACTGGATCCTGCGGAGCGGATTGCGAACCAATACGAACTTCGATCCCGAAACCACCGGCCTCACCGGAGTCCGCAGCGTGGACCCGGAAACGCGCCAGCCGCGCCGCCTGAGTCCCTTCGAAACCGGAATGGTTCCTATGAACGTGTCGGGATATCTCACCATGGGTGATGGAGGCCTCATTCCGGATTTCAACGTCAGCGAGACGTGGCAGTTGGTGGACAACTTCATCGTGACGCGAGGCGTACATACCATCAAGACCGGCATCGATTTCAAACGCCTGCGAATGGATCGCGCCGGCTCCAACAACGCCCGCGGCCAGTTCCAGTTCAACGCCCAGGTCACGGGCCACGCCGCCGCTGATTTCTTTCTTGGCTTCCCCTCGCTTTCGCAGACGCCGGATGGAATCCTGCCAGTCGAATACAATCAGCAGACTTACTCGTTCTTCATACAGGACGAATGGAAAGCCACGCCCAAACTCACACTGAACCTGGGAATGCGTTACGACTTCGTGGGAACCACCGACGAAGAGAACGGCACCCCTCGCACCCTTCGTCTCGACCGCCCGGGCGGCTACCTGTTCCCGGAAGATCCCGTAAGCAAAACCCGAATCAAGCTCTATCAAGCGGAAAGGAACCGCTTCTGGCCCCGCATCGGCATCGCATATCGCCCGGCGGATAAGTGGGTCGTGCGCACCGGGTTCGGAGTCTATAACAACGCCAACCAGATGAACAACCTCACCGTCGTAGGGAATCCTTTCAAGACGTTTCAGGTGCAATTCGTCGCCGATCCGGCCGATCCCCTGGCCTTGACGCTTCGCAATCCTTACCCCTTTGGCCGTGAAACGACGGCTCCACCGCTAAGCGTCGTCATGATTCCTATCGATCGCGTCAATGCCTACAACGTACAGTGGTCGGCGTCGATCCAGCGGCAACTCACTTCCGATACGGTGGTCGAACTCGCCTATGTCGGCAGCCAGGCTTCCCACCTCGATAACAGCCGCAATGCCAATGACGCGCCCGCCGCGCCCGGTAACGTCCAGGCGCGGCGTCGTTATCCCCGATGGGGAGGCATCCGGCAGATCGCTACCGACGGGAAAGCGTATTTTCAGAGCATGCAGGTGCGCGGCGAACGACGTTTTTCGAAGGGCTTTTCGTTCCTCACTTCTTACACCTGGGCTCACAATATCGATCAGGCGTACGGCACCAATGAGTCGCTGCCGTTTTCAACCAACGGAGCGCAGAATATGGATTGCTGGGCCTGCGAGCGGTCGGATTCCGGCTTCGATTACCGGCATCGCCTCACCAACAGCTTTTTGTGGAACATTCCCGCGCCTAAGGACTGGCACGGCGTCCAGGGCTTCCTTCTGAAGAACTGGTCCTTTAACGGGATTCTCACGTATCAATCCGGATTCCCGTACACCATCACGCAGCAGGGGAACCGCCAGAACACCGGTGGATCTCCGCAGCGTCCCGACTACGTACCTGGCCAAAATCCGCAGCTCTCCAGTCGCACTCCTGATCTGTGGTTCAATCCGGCCGCTTTCAAGTTCACCGATTTCAAGTTCGGTGACGTCGGCCGGAATACTCTCCGTCAGCCGGCTATGAAGACCTGGGACATCGGTCTGTTCAAGGAGTTCCCCGTGAAGGAAGCTCATCGCTTCCAGTTCCGGTTTGAAGGCTTCAATCTGTTTAATACGCCGCAGTTCCGCGCTCCGAATGCGGTGCTGGGCGCTCCGGCGTTTGGCGTTATTACCGCCACCTGGCTCGACAATCGCCAGATGCAACTGGCGCTCAAGTACCTGTTCTAGGGAACCGCCATGATTCCGAAAACCACTCTTGCGCTCGCGCTCACATTCAGCCTCCATGCGCAAACCTATGACCTGCTGCTGAAAGGCGGCCACGTCATCGATCCGAAGAACAAGCTCAACGGAGTGATGGATGTGGCCATCGCGGCGGGAAAAATCGCCCGCGTTGCGGCGAACATTCCGGCGGCCCAGGCCAAGCGTGTAGCCAACGTCGGCGGCCTCTACGTGACCCCCGGCTTGATCGACATCCACGTCCACGTCTTTCCGCGCGCCGGAATGCCGGGCCTCGAACGCGATTCGAGCGTCCAGCCGGATGCCTTCTCTTTTCGAAGCGGAGTCACAACCATGGTGGACGCAGGTACCACGGGCGTGAAAACGTTCCCCGCGTTTCGCGATCAGGTGATCAACAAGTCCCAAACGCGTGTGCTGGCCCTTCTGAACATCGTCGCGGCGGGCATGGGGACAGGCCAGGAAGACGACCCCGCGCAACTCGATCCCGATGCCGCCGCGAAGATGGCGGCCGCCAACAAGGGCGTCATCGTCGGGTTCAAGTCGGCCCACTATGCCGGGCCCGGTTGGGAGTCCGTTGAAAAGGCCGTCGCCGCCGGGAAAATGGCGGACCTGCCGGTCATGATCGACTTCGGATATCTCAACAAAGTCCGGAACCTATCCACTTTGTTACTCGATAAGTTGCGGCCGGGCGACATTTACACGCATTGTTACTCGGGCCACCGCGAAGAAGTTCTGGCCGATGGCAAAGTAAATCCGTCGATTGCCGCGGCGCGCAAACGCGGCATCATCTTCGACGTCGGTCACGGGGCGGGTAGCTTTTATTGGTACGTCGCGACGCCAGCCTTTCGACAGGGCTTCATCCCGGATTCCATCTCGACCGATCTGCATTCGGGCAGCATGAACGCCGGCATGAAAGACATGGCGAACGTGATGGCGAAGATCCTGAATCTCGGTTCGCCGCTTGATCAGGTAATCGCCATGTCCACCTGGAATCCCGCTAAGGAAATCAAGCGGACCGACCTTGGCCATCTGGATGTCGGCGCGGAAGCTGACGTGGCCGTGCTCCGGGTCGATAAGGGCAAGTTCGGATTCATCGATTCGGCCGGCGCCGGAGAAACCGGCGCGCAGAACATCGTGTGCGAGTTGACCCTGCGTAAGGGGAAGCCCGTCTGGGACCTGAACGCCCGCGCGGCTGAAAACTGGAAGACGTTTCAGTATAAGAAAGAGGCGTGGGCCAAGTAACTCGCCGTGCCGCACGCACTCCTGCCTGACGGGCCGGGGGGGGGCGCGCGGCCTGCTACGCGAGCAGCGGTTTTACAACGCTTCCGTGCACGTCCGTCAGCCGGAAATGCCGGCCTTGATACTTGAACGTGAGGCGAGTGTGGTCGATGCCCAGGCAGTGCAGGATCGTAGCCTGCAAGTCGTGTACGTGGACCGGATCTCGTGCGATGTTGTACCCGTAGTCGTCCGTTTCGCCCCACGTGATGCCGGGCTTGATGCCGCCGCCCGCCATCCAGACCGTGAAACAGCGGGGGTGATGGTCGCGGCCGTATTCCTCGGGTGTCAGGCGGCCCTGGCAATACACGGTGCGCCCGAACTCGCCGCCCCAAACGACCAGCGTGTCGTCGAGCATTCCGCGTTCCGCCAGGTCCTCGACCAGCGCCGCCGACGCCTGGTCGGTGTCCTTGCATCGCTTCGGCAGGTCCTGCTGCATCTTGCCGTGTTGATCCCAATCGCGGTGGAAGAGCTGGATGAACCGCACGCCGCGCTCGGCCAAACGCCGGGCAAGCAGACAGTTCGCGGCGAACGTTCCGGGTTTTCGAGCATCCTCGCCATACAGTTCGAACGTGCGCGCGGGTTCCTTTGATAGATCGGTCAACTCCGGAACGGAGCTTTGCATCCGGAATGCCATTTCGTACTGCGCAATCCGGGTGGCGATTTCGGGATCGGCGAACTCCTCGAGCTTCATCCGGTTGAGTTCGCCGAGCGCGTTAAGGAAGATGCGGCGGTTGCTCTCCGGGAAGCCGGCGGGATTCGACAGATAAAGCACCGGGTCGCCCACCGACCGGAACTTGACGCCCTGAAACTGGGTGGGCAGGAAACCGCTGCCCCAGAGGCGGTCGTATAGGGGTTGGCCTCCACCGCCCCCGCCCGGCGAAATCATCACGACGAAGCCGGGCAGGTCGCGCGTAACCGAACCGAGTCCATAAACGAGCCACGATCCAATGCTCGGCCGGCCGGCGATCTGCGCTCCCGTTTGCAGGAAGGTCACCGCGGGATCGTGATTGATCGCCTCCGTGTGCATGGACTTGACGAAGGTCAGCCGGTCCGCGATGCGTGCGGTGTGAGGCAGCAGCTCGCTCAACCACGCGCCGGACTGTCCGTGTTGCGAAAAGCCGAAGCGCGAGGCGACTACCGGAAACGTCGTTTGCGTGGACGACATCCCCGTCAGGCGCTGCCCGCGCCGGATCGAATCCGGCAATTCGGAACCTTGGAGCCGCTTCAATTCCGGCTTGAAATCGAACAGCTCCATTTGAGACGGGCCGCCCGATTGGAAGAGGTAAATGACGCGCTTCGCCTTCGGAGCAAAATGGGGCAAGCCGGGCAGGCCGCCCTCCGGGTCGGCCCCGGAGTCCGCATGGGCGAGCGCCGCCGTCCCAATGCCCGCCGCCGCCCGGCCGAAGAAATGGCGCCTCGTCATCAGGCTCAGGTACTCTTTGCGCGGGTCCATTGGCTATTCCCTTGTGATGGTCTCGTCGAGATTCAGAAGAAGGCTCGCAACGCCGGTGTAGGCCGCCAGTTCATGGACCTCAAACGCGGGGTTGCGAGGCGATTCGCCCTGGCTCAGTAGCTGCGCGGACGCCTTCAGGTCGCCCTTATAGAATGCCTCGAACTTCGCCAGCGCGGAGGAGAGCACCCGCGCCTCGCTTGGATTTGGAGTCCGCGCCGCGACCAGCCGGAATGCGTAAGCGATCCGCTCGCCGGCCGTCCCGCGTTGCTCCAACATCCGTTCCGCCAATTTGCGGGAGGCTTCCAAATAGGCCACGTCGTTCATCAGGTTCAGGGCCTGAAGCGGCGTGTTCGTCCGGGTTCCTCGAACCGCGCAGGTCTCGCGCGCCGGCGCATCGAACGTCACCATCGAAGGCGGCGCGACCGTGCGCTTCCAGTATGTATACAGGCTGCGGCGGTAAAGACCCTCACCGTGATCGGCCGTGTAACCCTTGCCTCCGGCGAGTTCCTGCCACAAGCCGGCCGGTTGATACGGCTTTACCGAAGGCCCGCCCACCTTTTCCACCAGAAGCCCTGCAGCCGCGAGCGCCTGATCGCGAATCATCTCGGCAGGCAAGCGGAATCGCGCCCCGCGGGCCAGCAGGCGATTCTCGGGATCCCTCTGCATCAACGCGGGAGGTGCCTTCGACGACTGGCGGTAAGTCGCGCTCGTCACGATTGCCTTCTGCATCCGCTTTACGTCCCAGCCGCTTTCCATAAACTCG
>SHUI01000217.1 GCA_009697455.1 Bryobacterales bacterium | reverse complement strand
GAGCGAGGCGGCGAGAAAGCGCGCGTAGTCGAGTTTGTTCACCGCCTGCGAACCAAAGCCCATGGATGCGGAAGTGTCGAGGAGAACGAGAAGCTGCGTGTTGGTCTCGGCGCGATAGCGTTTCAGGAAGGCCTTCTCGGTGCGGGCGAAAACGTTCCAATCGACATGGCGCAGGTCGTCGCCAGGCGTGTAGGCGCGGTACTCGGCGAACTCCTGCGAGAAACCGAAGTCGGGCGAACGGTGAAGCCCCGCTATGAAACCCTGCACTACGGTCTTCGCGACCAAATCGAGGCCGGAGATGGAATGCAGAGTGGCTGGATCCAGGAAGCGCTGAAGCATGGGTTACTCCCGCGGCGCTCCCTTCCATTCGAGCAGCATTTTCAGAATGTCGTCCTGCTTCAGGCGATCCGATTCGGCGTGGAAGTTCAGCAGGATGCGATGCCGCAGCACCGGAATGTACAATGCCCTGATGTCTTCGTAGGTGACGTGATAGCGGCGTTTCACCAGCGCGCGTGCCTTCGCCGCAAGCACCAGGAATTGCGCGGCCCGGACGCTCGCGCCGTAGTTCACGTACTTCTTGACAAAGTCCGGCGCGGATTCGTCGGTGCTTCTGGTCGCGCGCACCATATCGATCGCGTGCCGGGCCACGGAATCGGCGATGGGAGTCATGCGCACGAGTTCCTGGAAACTCAGGATCTCGGCCGCGTTGGTGACGGTTTCCGCTTCGTCAATGTGCGTGTGCGTCGTGAGATCGATCACCTTCATCTCTTCGTCCGCGGTGAGATAGTCGAGCACCGTATTGAACAGGAAGCGGTCGAGCTGCGCTTCGGGGAGCGGGTAAGTTCCTTCGAGTTCGATCGGGTTCTGGGTCGCGAGCACGAAAAATGGCGAAGGCAGTTTATATATATTCCCCCGCACGGTGCAGGAGCGCTCCTGCATGGATTCGAGCAGCGCGGATTGCGTCTTCGGCGGCGTGCGATTGATTTCGTCGGCGAGCAGAACATTGGTGAAGACGGGACCCGGCACGAAGGTCCAGGTGCGGCGGCCGGTGTGCGGGTCTTCCTCGATAATATCCGTGCCGGTCATATCCGAGGGCATCAAATCCGGCGTGAACTGAATCCGCTTGAATATCAGACCGAGAGTCTGGGCCATGGTGCGGACGAGCAGCGTTTTCGCGGTGCCGGGAAGACCGGTAATGAGGCAGTGGCCGCCAACGAACAGGGCAATCATCACCTGTTCGAGCACCTCCTCCTGTCCGACGATAACGCGCCGGACCTGACGCACGATCTCCGTTTCCACTTCGCGAAACCGGTCGATCCGGTTCTTCAACTCCGCCGTTTCCATCTGAGGGGCCAAGGACATGTATGTTGTTTTCCGTTTCCTTAAGGAGATAGTTCCAGGAGCATCTTCTGCGCGGGCCGGAACCCGGGTGCGGCTTCAAGCGCAAGGACCAACTGATCCTTGGCTTCATCAATCTGTTTCGCCTGGCGGTATGCCCTGGCCAAGTTGAAGTGGGACGCAGCGCGGTCCATGGGCTTCATGGCAAGAACGGCGTTGTATTCGCGAATCGCACCCGCGTTGTTGCTCTCGCCGAACCAGAGTCCGCCTAACCGGTTATGCAATTCGGCGTCGTTTGGAAAGATGTAGTTCAGCCGCTCGAGCGCCAGGGCAGCGTCGCGCTTGCGGCCGGTCTCTTCCAGCATCGAGGCGAGGCGTTTCAGAAGCACCGGGCTTCGCCCGCCCACTCTGGCATAGCGCTCAAGTTCGGCGATCGCGGCGGGATTATCTTTTTTCGCGGCGTAGGCGTCCGCGAGGAATTCGTACGCGCTTCCGGCCTCCACGTAGTCCTTATAAAGATCGCGGATGGCAAGCGCGAGTGGAATGACCTCGTCATGCTTGCCGGCTTTCGAGAGGTCGGCCACCTGTTTGAGCTTCTTGCGCCAATCGTCGAAATCTTCGATCACGCCCTTGGTCTCCGCTTCGAGTTTAGCGAGGAATTGCTTGTCGAAATCTTCGGCCTTGATGCCGAGTTCCTTCTCGATCACCTGAGCGGTAGGTTCGCTGCGCGCGAAATCGTTCATCATGGCGAGCAGCTTGCCGAAGCCCCAGTGCTCCGCGATGTAATCGCAAATGCGTCCGGCCTGAAAATAGGACACCACAACCTGAGTGGGATACGACGGCCGGATGAAGCCGCGGTCAAGCTCGGCAACGGGCAGGAGTTTCTTGTTCTTGATGGCGGCAATCACCTGAGGGTCGAGGCGATCTCCCCATTCGGGAGAAGCGGCGGTCTCTTCGTGGACGGCCAGGCCTTCGGTGAACCATCGAGGCACGCGGTGATGCGTCGCGGAGAGAACGAAAACGTGGCTCAACTCGTGCCACAACGTACTTGCCCAATGAAAACTGCCGGGTTTGCGGCCCGACGGGCTGTCCATCGCCACGACGTTGCCAAACGTTACGCCGAGCGCGCCAAGCCCCGGCATCCCCATGGTGCGGACAGCGAAATCTTCGTGGTCCGGGTAGACTTCCACCTGCACGGGGCGGTCGAGTTTCAGTTTGTATTTCTTTTCGAAAGTGGCTATGGCTCGCTTCAGTTCGGACTCAAAATAGGGATGCAGGAGATCCGCTTCCTTCTTGTGGAGTTTCAGGATCGTGTTGTCCGTTTTGAAGGTGAGGAAGTTCTTATAGCTATCCATCAGGCGAAGCGTGTTGACTGTCGCGGCATCGCGGTGGCCGTTCTCGTAGCAGAGTTCGAGTTGCTGTTTCGCTTCCACTTCTTCGCCGAGGCGCATCAGGTTGACACCGAGTTGCGCGCGCGCGGCCCAGAGGCGGGGGTCGAGTTCGATCGCCTTTCGATAGTGCTTGATGCCTTCCTCATAGCGCCGGTTGAGCACAAAAAAGTGGCCGGCTGTCGCGTAAGCCTCGCCGTACTTGGGATTGACTTCAAGAACACGGCCCATCCAGGGGCTGTCCGTCTTGTCCGCGAGCCAGTCGATACTGGCCCGCACCGCCATGGCGTCGAGCGCTTTGGGCGAGATGGCGAGAGCCTTATCCGCCTGCTCAGCAGCGCGCTTGGGATTGTTGTCTTCAAGCGCGAGCCGGGCCATCAACTCGTGCGCTTCGGTGAGCTTCGGATCTGCCGCGAGAGCTTTTTCGGCGAGTTCGACAGCTTTTACGTCGTAGCCATCCGCCGCCACCAGAGCCAGCCCGATAAGCGCGGGGGCGTAGTCCTTTTGAATTGCGAGCGCCTCTTCAAACAGGTTGGCGGCTTCCTCCTTGTTGAAGCGTTCGAGAAACAGGCGGCCCCAACGGACGCGGTATTCGGGATTCTTAGGGTTCGCCGCGACCAAAGCGCGGAACGCGGTATTTGCTTCCTGATACCGTCCCGCGGAGCGAAAGGACTCAGCCTGCTGAAGTGTCTGCGCGTGCGCGGAAACCAGGAGCAGCGGCAGCAACGCAAGCGCGCGCAGGGTCATTTGTCCAGCGCCTCCTGCGTTCGCGCAAGATCGAGCAACAGGGCGGCGAGCTTCTTGCGGTATTCGTCCACCGGCGTCGCGGCCTTCTGGTATTTCAACCGGTCGATCTGTTGTTCGATATTTTCCCGTTTGTCGAGGAGCTTCCGCTTTTCGGGGCTCGCCGCCGCTTTGGCCGCCGCGCCTAGACGCAGGAGCGGAAATGTGGACGCCACCAGACCATACCCGTTTTCGGGCGAAGGCGCTTTAACTCCCTCGCCTTTGCCTGTGTCCTCAATGACAGCGTGCTCGGTGGAAAGGCGCTTCTCGGTTTCATAGAACAGCGCGGTTTTCTGCTCCGCGTAGCGGAACGCTTCGAGGGCGGAGACGATGTCGTTCTTATCGGTATCGGCCGCAGGATCGCGCAGCGCCTCGATCCAATAGCGCGCAAAGACCGTGGCGTTCTTTTCCGTCCCACTCTTGGTGGCCGAGACGAGGACGCGTCCATCCTTGCGGAGCGTCGAGATTGCGCCGCCGCTCGACGACGTGGTGTTGACGACAAGCTGCCGCGCGCGGATTTTGTCAAGAAGTCCGGCCAGCTCCTGCGCGGTGATATCGGGTCCGGGCAGGTTCATTTTGTAATCGAGGCCGTCGAACGTTCCGTGACCGAGGAGCAGGAGGACCAGTGCATCGGCGGGCGTGGAATCCTTGGCGATCTTCTCGAGAGCGGCGCGAAGATTCGCGCGCGTGGCCGTGCTTCCCTGGAAGGTCTCTACCGCTGAGTCTGGCGCGGCTTTCACGAGCTTGTCGACTTCCTTGGCCCAGTTGGAAAAGCGTGTTTCGAATTCGGGTTCTCCGCCGAGTCCGCCAACGGTGACGTAGTAGGTAGCGGCGTGGAGGGTGAGAGAAGTAAGAGCGATGAAAGCGGCTAATCGACCGGCCGCGCTTCGCACGGCAGGCAAGCGGAAGCGCCTGCCCCACATCGCGAACGCGGCACACGCAGGCTTGCGGGCAAATCTCAAACTACACCCCATTTCCGGCGCAGCACCCACTCACCGGAGCGCAGCAGCAGCGCGAGAAAGAAAACGATGGGCATGTCCCACAGATCCTTGGTGTCGCGTACAGTCAAGCCGGCTTCCGAATACGAAATGCGGTCCGCAAGTGTAGACGCTTCGGCCGGCGTATAGTAACGGCCGCCGGTACTTTCAGCGAGCTTTTCCAGCAATTCGCGATTCTGGCCGGTGTGGAAATTTTCCGCGACGCCGTCCTCCCGGCGAAAAGCGATGGCATCGCGCGTCTCTTCCTTGTCCTGTAAGGCGACCACTTCAGCGACGTACGAACCGGGTTTCTCAGCCGCCCATTCACCTGCGTAGACGCCGTCCTGATCGGGTACCGGGTTCATCTCGACCACTGCGGAGGTACCTTCCGGTCCGACGATGCGGGCTTCCACCTTGGCGCTCGGGACCATCTTGAAATTCTTGTCGCGCACCTCCGCGCGGAGTTTCACGGAAGTCTCGTCGGAAAGGACTGGACGCGGCGTCGATGCGTGCACGCGGCCAGGGGTATCGGCGATGGCCCATCGCAGAAACTGCTGCCAGAACATTTCGTGCGTCTTGTCTGAGAGAGGCTGCTGCATCTGCCACCGCCAGCTTCCGCTGGTGGCGAAAACGGCCGTTCGCCCGCGGCCGTAGTTCTGAATGGCCAGCAAAGGGAGCTTGCGACGCCCCGGAGCGAAGGTTTCGAGCAGCACCACGGCTCCGGGCTTTGGATCTCCCACTTCCTGATAGTCGGCCATCACCGGCATCTTTTTCCAGCGCTCGGCGTTCTTTTCGGGGCGCTCTTCGAGGCGGCAAATCAGACTTTCGCGCCCGACCGGCGTCAGTTCCGCGCTCGCTTCCTCGCGATGGAACGTGCCTTTCTTGTCCGGGATCTGAACGGGCAGCATCTCGGCGAGGGGAGAGCGCAGGTACCCGCCATCCCCAAGAGTGGCGCGGCCGCCCAGGAAGATCACGCCGCCGCCGCGGCGATTCGCGAATTCCCGAATCAGTTCCTGTTGCGCCGTTGTGAAATAGTTCGCTTCAACGCTGCCAAAAACCAAGGCCTGGTAAGCGAAAAGTTCATCGGCCTTGGTGGGGAAGCCGTCTTCAAGTTCTTTCGGCTTGTCGACGCCCTGGCGGTAAATCTTGTTTTGCGTCATCCGGATCATGGTCACAAGCCCCAGGCTGCGATCCTCTTCGATCGCGCGGCGTATGAACTTGAATTCCCACTGCGGTTCGCCGTCGAAGTACAGCACGCGCGGCTTCACGGATTCGACACTTACAAGCCGGGAGAGAGCGTTGTTAGCGGTGTTCTGTTCGCCATCGAGCGGATCGACACTCACCTGAAACGTGCGCGCGCCGACCATTCCAGCGTTGAATAGCAGCGTTTCCGTTTGCGGGGCGCCGTCCGATTTCAGGGTGACCTCGGAGGTGGCGAGCACCTTGTTTCCTTCGCGAACCGACAGCCTGGCCTTGCGCTTTTCGTACCCGTTTTGCCGCAACGTCACCTGAGCGTTGAGCCGGGAGTCGGCAAGCGTGCGGGCGGGGAGAATGACTTCGTCTATTTCAACGTCGCGGTCGAACTTTTCTTTGCCGAAGCCGACGGCGTGGACGGGAATCCGCTTCTGACGAATCGCCGCGATGGTTTCGAGATCAATGCCGCCCGAGTTATCCGCGCCATCGCTTAGCAGCACGACGGCTCCGAGGGGCAGCGTGGAAGCTTCCGCCATCGCCTGCTTCAGACTATCGCCGATGCGCGAAGCACCGCCCGCGGCCGTCAGTTCGGCGGGCTTTCCGATGCGTTCGACCGCCTTACCGAAACGGTAAAGCCGCACCTGGAAACGCTCGCCAACACGGTCGATTACGCCGTGGTTGAGCACGCCGACGGCTTCTTCCAGACGCGTTTTCGTCCCGCCAGCGCCATCCTTCGTAGCCATGCTGCGGGAATCGTCCACAAGCACGGCGATGATATTCTGTTGCGGGCGCAGCGTCGCGATGCTGATCGCCGGATGCCAGAGCAGGAACAGCACGAGCGCGACCAGGGCCGTTTGGAGCACCCAGATCGCCGCGGGGCGCGCACCGCGGAGCAGCCCTCTGTTGCGGTTCATGTGCCAGGCAAGGAACGCGGCGGCGGCGATAACGGCAACGGCCAGCGTCCACAAGGGCAGCGGCGCCAGCATGACGAAATCGCCTTTCGAGAAAACTGAACTCGGATATTTGAACAGGAACTCGAACATGCGGAGCGCTCTATATGGCCGGCGAATTTAGTGCGTCATCGAATACACAATGTAGTTGATCCCGACCCGGTACGCCTGCGAAGCCATGTTCTCCGGATAGCGCGGATGGTCGGCCCACTCCCACGCATCGCCGTTGTCCTGGTTGAAGCAAATGGCCACCACGACACGGCCCTTGTCGTCGTAGATGCCACGCCAATGCGGGACGATGCCATCTCTTTCATACGTGACGCCGCTGCCAAAAGTTACAATGCCGGGCACCTGAACGCGGTTGTCGAGATCGTACAGCAAGTGGAAAATGGGATCCTTACTGTCGATCTCGACCACCTGCCGGTCCGGGAAAACTCTCGACATGCTGGCCATGAAGGAATCCCATTCGTAGGTGCCGTGGAAGTCGTCGGTCATCAAGAACCCGCCCCGCAACAAATAGTCGCGAAGCTTCTTTGCCTGTGCGTCGTTCAAACTCCAGTTGCCCACTTCGACGGCGTAGAGCCAGGGCCAGTTGTAGATTTCTTCGCCGTCGATATCGACGACCTGCTCGACGGAGCGCGTATGGAGCCGGGTGAGCCGGCGGACGCCCTGGACGAACTGGCGGTCAGCCTTGGGATAGTCGATCGCCCAACTGCCGCCACCCCAATAGCTTCTTCGGCCACCTGAAGGGTAGCGCAACCTGGCGAACGCGTATTCGGTCTTCTCGCCGGCGTCGGCGGGCATGACGGCTGGGTTGTCTTCTTCGTCGACATATGATCGCCGGCCGCGTTGAGCGAACGAGGCCGTAATCACAAATAATGCCAGTCCTGCCGCGATGAATGTCTTGTGGCGCATCCGAAGCCCTCGCTGAACACAAGAATATCACGGGGAGGGCGCGGCGGTTCCGGCAAGTGAAGCCGTACACTATTGGAATGACGTGTTGTGACAATCTCGAAAAGCTTATTGATCTCGAACTGGTGCGCGTCGGCCCCGTGCACAAACTTCCGAACGGGAGGATCATGACCGAGATCGACACTGAATACTTTCTGACGTTCGGCGATGAACGTCCGCAATACGCCGGAATCAACTATTGCCCGTTTTGCGGGCGGGTGGTGTCGCGGGGATTGTGGAATCTGGAGAAGAAGAAGTAGAGCAGGCTGGACGCGGGTGGTGTGCGAGAAATTCTGCCGCCCCAGAAAGCACGGAGGACGGCCGCGATTTGTGCCGCAGATCGAGAATCCCGGCGCGCCAGACACGAGTGTTTGCGACGCCTGAATTATGACGCGCATTGACGAGGCTCTGGCGTGGCATGCGATGACTCGCGCCCGGCAGCAGCCTCGGAATGGTCAAAAAGGCCCGGTTCCGGATGGTTTCGGCGTCCCCCGGGGCGGAACCTCGCGAAGTTTGCCGTTCTTAGGTGCATTGACGGGGTGTCCGGAAATGGGATTAGCGTCGTTTCGCATTTTTTGTTCGCGCGGAACCGGGGGGCTGGGCGGAGCGGGCCTGGGGACGATTGGAACGTCGGCTAAGTCCTCATTTTCAGGAGGTTTGCCTCTGTTCTGAGGAGGTCCAGCGAGAGGCGTGGCGGGATCGGGGGGCTGCTCCGTCGAGGCTGCTTCGAGGCGGGCGTCCTCGCGCAGGAGCAGAAGGTTGTCCATGGCGCGCTGGAAATTTCGCTGGAGACGGGCTTCGTAGCGGTGGACCAGGTTGAGCCCGGGCGAAAGGGAGAGGTAGGCGAAGGCTTTGGCGGTGCGGGAAACGACGTTCGGGTCGCGCTCACTGAAGAGCTCGGACTGAATGAGTTCTCGCTCGATCGACCAGGCACGGCGCAT
>SHUI01000216.1 GCA_009697455.1 Bryobacterales bacterium | reverse complement strand
GATTCTGTAATCGAATGAAGGTCGGCATCCATCCCGCATACAACGAACTGAGCGTCAATTGTGCTTGCGGGCATAAATTTCAGACGCGATCGACGCACAAGGGCGACATCCGCGTGGAAATTTGTTCCCATTGCCATCCGTTTTTCACGGGCAAGCAGAAACTGATCGATACCGCCGGTCGAGTTGACAAGTTTGAAAGGAAGTACCAGAAAATCAGGGGCAACAGGCCGCCAGCGCCTCAGCCGGCCGCGTAAATTCCCTATTTTCTGTTCTTCTGACGCTCGGCGCGCATCTTCTCGTATTCGAGACGCTGTGAATCGGTGAGGAAGCCATTTACCTTTGTGACTTGGTCGTCTTGTATGCCGCCTAACTCCGCCCTGTGAGCCTCGTTGAATTTCTTGTATTGCAAACGCGTCGAATCCAAAACTTCATTGAGCTTGGCAACTTGAGCTTCGTCAAGCTTGAGGCGGGAACGCATTTCCCCGGTATACCGTTTGCGGTACTCGTCCGTGCTTCGTCCCGACTTTGAGCTTGCGATGACCGTACCCTGCGTATAAAGCCGGTGTCCGAAGCCTCCAACCAAGGCTCCGCTCAGGAAAACCAGCACCAGGTAAACCACGGCTGTCGTGCCCGAGCGTTTCATAGCAACTCGAAATCGGCGTCCTGTGTTTCCATCACGGACTCGGCGTGGACGGGTTCGGAATACTCGACCGCATGAAGGGCCTCGTCAAAGGCGAGAACTTCCACGTAGCTTGCGGTGTAAAACGGATTGGCGTGGTTGCCCGGCATCGCCACGTAGATCCCCATCATCAAACTCGCCGCCAAGGCGCACGTGACCAAAGCCTTCGAAGAGCGTCCAAAGAGTGTGAGCTGGCTTTGGCGGGCTTCGATCTTTTCCCAGAGCACGGGCATGAAATTGGCGCTGGCGTCCGGAGTCTCGCAGGCGTGACGGTACTTCTGGAATAAGTCCGACAATTCCGAATCGCCCTTTAGGGCCTCAGGGAATTCATCTTGCGGCATAGGGCCTGGCAGATCTTTCATGAGTTTACACCATTTCGAGCGACGGAGCACCCCCGGACTGGAAACTATCCGGGCAAACTCCTGCCAAACGCGCGCAAGACTCTCTGCCTTGCACGGAACAACCTAACCTTGAGGGCGTTCTCCTTGACCTTGTAAATCTTCTCTAAATCTTTTAGGGATAACCCCTCAACCTCTTTCAAGGTTAACAGGATTCGATCCTCCTCGGATACGGCCCCAAGCAGCGACGAGACAGATTCCCGCACCTGCCGCTTACGCCGTTCCTCCATATCGAACTTTCCGCTGGCAGCGGCATCTGCCATCATCACCTGCTGCTCGGTGAGATCCGACATGCGTGACTCAGGTCTCTTTCGCTGCTTCCGAAGGTAGTCGTAAGCCGCGTTCACCGTTAGCCGGTACAGCCAAGTTTCAAAGACCTCCGGGCTGCGGAGTTGATCGAGCGAGAAAAACAGGCGCAGAAAAACTTCCTGCGCCACATCCTCCACATCCTCAACTCGCGAAATCAAGCGGGCGATGGTTCCCAGAATGCGCTTGCGGTAGGCCAGCACAATCTGATTAAAAGCAACACTATCACCGCCCTGCGCCCGCTTTATAAGATCGAATTCAACCAGCATCGTTTGGCTCTGCTGGCACTCGAATAGGCGTGCCGGCCACTAGTCAGGTTACAGGGGTTTATGCGTTGAGGCGAAGCAGTCTCGGATGGTGGATGAATGGCCGCGTGACGCCCGGCCAGTTTTAGCCTCAAGTGGTATCATAGCTTACGTGTGCCTGGAGGATGTAGAGTGTTTTGGAAATTCTGGGTCGTAGCCTGCGCCGCCTCGGTGCTCATTGCCGCTGACTCGATCGCGCCACTCGGAAAGTACACTGCGGCTGAACGCCGCCATTGGGCTTTCGTGAAACGGGCCGAGCCGGAGGTCCCCAAATTCTCCTCCGCGGCCCGCGCGGCTTGGGTGAAGAACCCCGTGGACGCGTTCATCCTCTCCCGCCTCGCGAAAGAGGGTCTCGCCCCGTCTCCGCGCGCGGACCGCGCTACTCTGATCCGCCGTCTTTCCTTTGATCTCACCGGACTGCCTCCGTCGCCTGCGGAAGTAGCCGCTTTTGCGGCCGGCAAATCGCCCGGGGCCTACGAGCGGTTAGTCGACCGCCTTCTCAACAGCCCGTACTACGGTGAGCGGTGGGGACAGCACTGGCTCGATCTGGTGCGGTTCGCCGAGACCGACGGTTTTGAATACGACACCCACCGTAAGGACGCATGGCGTTATCGCGACTACGTGATTCGCGCCTTCCAAAACGACAAACCGTACGACCGTTTCATCGCCGAACAACTTGCCGGAGATGAAATTTCCCCGAGCGAGGACGAGACATTGATCGCTTCGGGTTTCAACCGTCTGGGCCCGCTGCGCAAGAACGCCGGCAACCAGGAAGTAGCCAGCAGCCGAAATGAAGTGCTCACCGAAATGACGAACGCGGTGGGATCGGCGCTGCTCGGCGTAACGCTTGGCTGTGCGCGATGCCACGACCACAAGTTCGATCCGATTCGGCACAGCGATTACTACCGGATTCAGGCCTATTTTTCCGGCGTACAGTTCGATGACGTCGTAAGAGCCACGCCTGACGAACAGACGCAGTGGAAATCAAAAGCGGAGCCGATTGAGGCGGAAATTCTGAAACTGCGCCAGTCCATGCGAGGAAAGAAGGGCGACGAGTTGGAGGCCATCCGCGCAAAAGTCGAGGAATTAGAGGAGAAGCGGCCCGAGCCGCTGGCCGGCTTGTTCGCCGTGGCGCTCAAGCCTGAAAACCGCGACAGCATCCATATGCTGGCGCGTGGGGACTTCCAGAACAAGGGCGACCGCGTGGGCCCTCGTCCTCTCGGAGTGCTGCTTTCGGACGATGCGCCTGAGTTGCAGGCGGACGCGAAGCACCCGCGGACGGAACTCGCAAAGTGGATTTCGGATCCGGAGAATCCGCTGACCGCGCGGGTGATGGTCAATCGTATCTGGCATCATCATTTCGGACGCGGCATCGTGGCGACTCCGAACGATTTCGGCCGTATGGGGGAGCGGCCCTCGCACCCCGAATTGCTCGATTACCTCGCTAATGAATTCGTGAGCGGCGGCTTCAGCGTCAAGAAAATTCACCGCCTCATTCTGATGAGCAATACGTATCAGCAGGTTTCCTCCACTCCGGCCGCCGGGATCGCGGGGGAGAAGGATCCTGAGAACAAGCTTCTATGGAAGTTCAGCCGCCGGCGTCTGGAAGCTGAGGAGATCCGCGACGCCATGCTTGCAGTGTCGGGGAAATTGGAGAAACGGGCGGGCGGCCCGAGTGTGCTCGTCCCGATTGATCAAGGGTTGGTCAACGCGCTCTACAAGCCATCGCAATGGGCGGTGACGCCGGACAAGGCCGAGCACAATCGCAGGAGCGTCTACCTGATAGCGAAGAGAAATCTGCATCTTCCGTTCATGGAGGTTTTTGACGCGCCCGACTTGCAGGTGAGTTGTCCCCGCCGCGAATCGAGCACGCACGCGCCTCAAGCTCTCGAACTGCTTAACGGAGATACCGCCAATCAGCAGGCCGAGGTGTTTGCGGAGCGCCTCAGCGCCGAAGCCGGACCGGACCCTCGAAAGCAAATCGATCTTGCCTACCGATTGGCCGCCGGCCGCGCGCCAAATGCCGCGGAAGCCCGCGTTGCCCTTGAATATCTCAAGACGCAACGGCTCAAGGAACTGGCGCTCGCAATGTATAATTTGAACGCGTTCTTGTACGTAAACTGAACCGCCATGCCGGAACACTCACGCATCACCCGTAACCGCCGTGAATTTATTTCGGACGCTTTCTGCGGTTTTGGCGCCGTAGCTCTCGCCTCCATGCTCCAGCGGGAGGACCTTCGAGCGGGCACGCTGAATCCACTTGCCGCGAAACCGCCTCACATGAAGGACAAGGCGAAAGCCAAGTCGATGATCTTTCTCTTCATGGCCGGCGGACCTAGCCATATCGAAACCTTCGATCCAAAGCCGCTGCTGAACGAATTAAACGGCCAGAAACGCCCCGCCAGTTTTGGTGAGGCGAAGTATCAATTTGTCGACAGCAAGTCGACGTTGCTCGGCACAAAGCGGACCTTCAAGAAGTACGGGAAGAGTGGCATCGAGGTTTCGGACCTGCTGCCGCACACAGCCGAGTGCGTCGACGATATCGCGGTTATCCGGGGTTGCCACGGCGACATGGTGGTGCACTCCGCGGCTCAGTACCAGCTTTTTACGGGGCGCGTGATTCCCGGCTTTCCGAGCATGGGTGCCTGGACCATCTACGGTCTTGGATCCGAGTCCGAATCGCTTCCGGCGTACGTCGTCATGCCAGATCCGAAAGGCGCGCTCGAAGCCGGTCAGCCGATGTACGGGAACGGTTTCCTCCCGGCCGTTTATCAGCCGACCATGTTCCGTCCCGGAAACAGACCCGTGCTGAACCTCGACCTTCCACCCGGAGTCACAGGCGCCGAACGGCGAAAGACGCTCGACCTGATCCGCGGACTCAACGAAGCCAACATGGCCCCGGATGACACGGAATTCGCGGCGCGCATCAATGCCTACGATCTGGCTTTCAAAATGCAGTCAGAGGCTCCTGCGGTTTTCAATCTTTCGACCGAATCTCAGGAGACGCTCGATATGTACGGCATCGGAGCGGCCCCAACCGACGATTACGGCCGCCGGTGTCTGCTGGCGCGCCGCCTCATCGAGAAGGGCGTACGATTCGTGTGCCCCGTCTCTGGAGGCGGCCCCGGCAACATGCAGTGGGACGCGCACGAGAACATCGAAGAAAACCACCTTCGTATGGCCGCGCAGACGGACAAGCCTGTCGCAGCGCTGCTGAAGGACCTGAAAAGGCGCGGCTTGCTCGACACGACCCTGGTCCTCTGGGGCGGTGAGTTCGGCCGCTCGCCCGAATCCCAGGGGTCCCAGGGACGCGATCATCACAACCTCGGATTCACGATGTGGATGGCCGGCGGCGGAATCAAGGGCGGACAAGTGGTCGGGGGGACCGATGAAATCGGCCTGCGGGCGGTGAACGAACCCTGTCACTTCCGCGACGTCCACACAACCCTCCTGCATCAACTTGGCCTCAACCAGGATGCCCTCAGCTTCATGCACCAGGGGCGCAAGGAACGGCTGACGGAAGTGCACGGCCGCGTTATTTCGCAGATCGTGTGATCGCTTCGAGCGTGCGCCTGGCGGTTTCTTTCCATGAAAAAAGAGCCGCTTGAGCGGGTCCCGCCAAAGCAAGCTTTTCCAGCAGTGAATCGCCGGAAGTGAGCCGCTCCATGGCTGCGGTAATCTGCGCAACGTCCGCCGGATCGAAGAGCAAAGCGGCGTTTCCGGCGATCCCCGCCAGCGGCTGGATGTTGGAACATGCCGTGGGGAGGCCGGCGGCCAGCGCTTCGACCACGGGCAATCCGAACCCTTCAAACGTGGAAGGATACACGAACGCCGCGGCCCCCGCGTAAAGTTCGTAAAGCTCCGCTCGCGGAATCCATCCCGTGAAGCGGACCGATTCTCCAAGCGCGAGCGACGTTCGTAAACGCTCAAGCGCCTCCGAATGGAATCCCCGCAAGCCCACTACGACCAGACGATACTCAGGCTTCCCTTTCAGAAAGGCCGCGAAAGCCCGCAGCAATCCATCGAGGTTCTTGTGCGGATGGAGCGTCGATACCGCGAGCAGATAGGGCGGGTCGATCCGCTTCCGGCGTTTTCCGATGGAGAAGAACTCTTCCTCCACGCCGAGGGTCGCAACGGTCACTTTCGCGGGGTCAAGGCGGTAGAATCGCAAGACATCCTGGCGGGTAGCGTCGGAGTCCGCAAGCAGTTCGCGCGACATCTTCGCTGATCCGTAGAGCAGCATGCTCCAGAACGGCAGGTCGAACCACCGGAAGTGTTCCGGGTGACGCTTGTGCTGCATGTCGTGAAAAACCGTGACCATGGGACAAGGGCAAAGCAGCGGCGCCGTGAATCCCGGATTCAACAGAACATCGAGGCCATTCCGCGCCACGGCCAACGGAAGCACCGTTTGCTCCCACGCGATGCGCAACGGGCGAACCGCGGCCCGGACGGATTGCGGAACCAAGTGGAAATTGGCGCAAGCGGGCGCGAGGTCCGGCCCCGTCTCCCGGTTGGTGAAGACGAAGTACTCGTTAACGGAATCGATCTCCCCAAGGGCCGTGAGGAGGTTTCGAAGATAAATCTCCGTGCCGCCTACTTGGCCGGGAACCAGATATAGCGCGTTGACGCCGATTCGTAGCGGAGCCATCGGTTTGGAATTAGGGAACGGCCTTTACCAGACTTTGGGCTGAAGCGAGCGCCGCCCTGGCCTGTTCGTTTCGCGGATTGAGAGCGATTGCTTTTGAGAACTGGGGGATGGCGGCCGCGTAATTCTTGTCAAGCGCGTATAAATTTCCCCGGTAGAAATAGGTCCACTCAAAGCGAGGGTCCAGTTTTTGGGCAATGTCGTAGGCCTCAAGAGCTTCCGCGTGGTGGTTCTGTTTGGCGTGAAGCAATCCAAGCTGGGAATAAGCGTGCGCGGTCCGGTTGATCGCGATAGCGCGCAACAGTTTCGAGATCGCCTCCCCGGGCCGGCCCGCACAGTCGTGCGCAAGCGCCCAATCAAGGAGCAACCGGTAATCCGGTTCCTGAACCCGCGCCGCAATCTCGTACTCGCGCTCGGCATCACCACATCTTCGCTGTTCGTAATAGGCGTAGGCGAGTTGAAAATGAGCGCGCTGCTTTCCCGGGGACTTCGCCACGGCATCCTTCCACAACGCTTCCGGACTGGCCCACAACAGGTTGCGCTGATAGGTAAGCAGAGCACAGACCGCCAGCACGGCGGAAAGCGGCCACGCGAGCTTACGAACCGCGAACTTCGGTATCAGAAGAGCCTCGGCGGCCATGAATAGCAGCCCGATAAGAGGCAAATACATGCGGCGCTCGGCGATGGGATCTAGAATCGGCATCACGGAAGAAGTAGGCGTCAGCAAGAGCAGGAAAACAAGGACGCCAAACGAACCCAGAGGATAACGCCTCCGGAACACGAAAGCCGCCCCTGCCATCGCCAGAAGACCCGCCAGACCGGCGAGCGATCCGTGGTCCAGAATCGTTTTGGAGATCGGGAAATCGTAGTCGATCGTTTGTCCGAATGGCGCTACGAAGAGCCGCAGGTACACGAAAATCGCTCGGCATTGCGTGAAGAAGTACTGATACCACGAGAAGCTTGTGGCGCCGAAGCCCGCGCTATCGCCGGGACGAAGGAGCCGGACGACATAAGGAACCGCCAAAGCCCCAGCCAACGCAAAGGAACCGTATAGCCTCCAGTTGCGTTTCATGCCCTGCGCCGTAAAGCCGGGATTCCAGAAGTAATCGGTCAGCAGCATGAGAGCCGGAAGAGTGACGGCGTGCTCCTTGGAGGCCGCCGCGCAGGCGAACAACACGAGAATACAGGTTGTCCGGCCCCAGCCGGCCGGTCGATCGCCGCGATAGAGGAAAACCGTGAACGCACCGTAGAAAAAGAACGCGGCCAGATTCTCCGAACGGCTAACGATGTAGGACACAGCCTCTGTCTGCACCGGGTGCAAAAGAAACAATGCCCCGCAGAATCCAGCGACCGTCTCCCGCAGGCCCGGCTTCGCTTCACGCAACACGATGAACTTGCGGGCGATTAGATAAACCAGGAACGAATTCGCGGCATGGAAGAGCAAATTCACCAGATGGTACGAAAAAGTTTCGCGGCGCGACCACTCGTAGTTGAACCAGAAAGTCAGGGACGTCATTGGCCGGCTCCCGTGGATCCAGTGGCGCCAATAGCTTAGTTCGCCGTTGACGAATGGGAGGTATTGGTCGTCAAAGACGAACGGTCCGTTTAACGCCGGACCGTAGACTTCGCAAGCCACGAAGAAAAGCAGGAAACAGCCGAGCGGCAAAACCCACGAACCGGGTTCGGATCCTTGCGTCGCGGCGTTGTTCCGCCGCTCTCTTCGAGGCGAGACCGCGGCCATCAGGTGACCATACCCTCGTCGCCACGGTTCTTCCGGTAGTACTCCAGCGCCGCCACCCGTTGAGCCAGAACGACGTTGTCGTCTCGTAATTTTGAAATGATCACGGTAAAACGAAAGAAGATAATCACGAACACGCAACCAACCACCAGAGTGAGCGCAAGGGCAGGGGATCCCAGGCCAATGATCGCGCTCATCTCTTCGAGACTACGGCGAGAGAGGGACAGCCCGAGCAGGACCAGCGCGCCGGCCAGCCAGCTTACGGAGTATTCCACTCGGATGTGAGCGCGGCGCAAAGTGCCGAGGGTGAGCCCGATCAGCATCAAGGCCATTATTGCGATGATGTTCAGTAGCCTGTCCACGATCAGTCTCTCCGGCCCCGCCATGGAGGCCTCTCGATCTTCAATACGTTTACAAACACACCCAGCAGCACGTGCACGATATAAGACAGCGATCTC
>SHUI01000215.1 GCA_009697455.1 Bryobacterales bacterium | reverse complement strand
AGAGGACAGCATGGTTACGGATCGTCCCCTGCGTGGGCCGGGCGATGGAGAAATAGCTCGTCGATCTTCGTCATCGGACGGCAGGGGATTTGGGGGGATTCAGCCCAGCACAGCAGCGCCGCAGGTTGAGTATGATCTGGCACTGATGCAGCCGATCCAACAACGGTCGCGCTCGCGTACCAGCCGCAACTTGTCGCGACGCAACTGGCTCTGCCGCGTTCTCCCGCGACACTCTCCACCACCTACAACACGCGTGGAGATGGACAAGTTCATGGCCGAATAGGGGTCCTGCCCGTTCTGAATCGGCTGCCCGTACCGCGCGAGGATTGTTGATATTGGGCGGTTCGAGCATTTGGGGTGGTGCCACGGCGGCTTCGGGCCGCGCACAGATCTCGCGGGTCTCGGGTGCGCGCGAAGAAGGAACTTTGCAGCGCCGAGGAGTACCCGCCTGGCGAGGGTTCATTGACATCGATGAATGCCCGGCGCAACCGCGAGTCAAGCCGCGGATGAATCAAGAGTAGTGGAATCTCCCTAAAGTGAATATCCAGCGAGGACGCGCACCGAGGGCTTACTCAGGAATTGCGTCAACTGTTCGGTATTCTCCGCGCAGCGACGTCCGCAGCAATCGGAGCGTGGCCTTGTTTAGGCTGATTCCTTCGCGATGGCTGGTTTCAAGAATCGCCTTTTCGACGTCCGGGGCAGGTTCCTCAGTGAGATCGTCGCGTCACGAATGTAGCACTAAGTGATGCATATTGCATCAACGCAGTACTTCATGGCCTAGGACGCACATCCAGACGCTGAGCAAATTACCGCGCTTCATCGAGCGGAATCGCTTGCACTCCGAGAATCCGGCGGGTGAGACGCTCTTGAACGAACACGACGGCGCGCACATTCTCGTGCTTCCAAGTCCTGTCCAGTTTGATTACGGCATCGCCCGTGAACGAGCCTCCCTTGGTTTTGCCAATCGCGCTTAATCGGCGCGCGACAGCGACGTGCGCAATGCTCTTCCCAGCGTTTTCGCCCCGCTCCACGTTCGTTACAAGATTGTCCTCGACGATCGCCAGCATCACATCCGCGGGCGTATCGGGCAGGCCTTCGGCGTGAATACGCAGCGTTCCGCTTTGCGCCCCGCGCGAAAGATTTATTGGCGCCTTCGGAGCGAGCGCCGCCTTCTGGATCGCCATGCCCGCCTTCGCGACGTCGCTACCGACGAACGCCGCGCCCCCATCCACAATCATCTGTGGTGTATACGAGTCCCCGCGCGTGTATTCCCGCTGCCGCCCCGTGAATGCCGGCGAGGAGAACGGATCCTTCCATCCGAGCCTGTCCCAATAATCGACGTGCTGTGAAAGCGCGATCACACGCGCCGGCGCAAAAGGCTGCTGCGTCTCAAGTTTAATGAGCAACGCGTCCGCCGGCGGGCAACTTGAACAGCCTTCGGAAGTGAAAAGCTCTACGAGAACCGGTGTTCGGGCGTCGCCCGCAAGCACGAATGCCGCAGTCACTAGTGCCGCCAAGGCAAGCTTCAGACCGCGTCTCGCGGCCGTTAAACTTCCAGCTTCCAGGGCGCGCGATACTCGCGTTTCAGGTATTGCCGGGCTTCCGCCTGCGCGGTCGTCTCCAGTTTCGAATCCCAGTCGATTCGCAATTTGCTCCGCAGCGCGACATTGCCAAGCAACGCCGTCGTCGTCGACCGGTGCCCGATCTCGATATCGCATATAGGTTTCTGGCGAGTCTTTATGCATTCCAGGAAGTTAGCCCAGTGCGCGCTATTGGTGTTATTTGAGCTCTTCTCTTCCATTGGTTGCAAATCGGCCTCAAAACCTTTCTCAGGAAATATCTGATACCGGCTACGATCCACGAACATCGTTCCTTTTGTCCCATGGAATGTAATGCCATAGCCCTGGTTGAACATCGAATTGCTGTTGCAAACGCGGTTCTCATACGTCGCGATGAAGCCCGGATACTCGTAGGTCACCTGGAGCGTATCCGGCGTGTCGCGGTTGTCCTTCAGGAAATACTTTCCACCGAGCGCGGTGACGGCGGTGGGCGCAGCTTCGTCGAACGCCATCTGCACGATGTCCAGTAGATGAATGCCCCAATCTGTCATCATGCCGCCGGCGTAGTCCCAGAACCACCGGAAATGCGAAAACGCCTTCGGGTCGACGCCAAAGCGATTCTTGTTGAATTCGCGCTTCGGCGCGGGCCCGAGCCACATCTCCCAATCGAGATCGGAAGGAGGCGCGGCGTCGGACGGATTGCCCAGCCCCTCCTCCGCCATATTGCCGTAATTCCATGTTCTGACAAACGTGACTTTTCCCAACTTCCCGCCGCGGACGATCTCGCACGCTTTCTGAAAGTGGATTCCAGAGCGCTGCATGGTCCCCGCCTGCACCACTCGATTGTACTTGCGCGCGGCCTGCACCATCTTGCGGCCTTCCTCCACCGCCACCGCGACCGGCTTTTCGACGTACACATCTTTGCCCGACTTGCAGGCTTCAACCGTCATGTACGCGTGCCAGTGATCGGGAGTCGCGATGCAAACCGCGTCGATGGACTTATCTGCGAGCACTTCCCGGAAATCCGCGACGCCCTTCGCTTTCGGCCTCGCATCGGCTTCGCCGCCCGGGTCGCGTCCGCTAGCGGCGACCGCTTTCTCCAGATGTGGCTGGTAGACGTCGCACACGGTTGCGACCTCAACGCCCGGCTGCTGTTTGGCCGCGTTCATGTTTCCGTTGCCCATACGGCCCATACCGATAAAGGCTACCCGCACGCGATCGTTCGCACCCTTCACGTTGCCCGTGAAAATCTGAGTTGTCAGCGCGGCTCCGGCGCTCTTCAGAAAGTCTCTGCGTTCGCTCATTGCCTCACCCCTTGACCACAATGTTAACTAGCTTGTCCGGCACAACGATCACTCTGACTACCTGCTTGCCGGCAACCGACTGCTGAATTCTATCATCCGCCAATGCCAGCTGCTCGATCGCTTCTTTCGAAGTGCCGAAGGGAACCGCGAGGCGGCCTCGCACCTTTCCGTTCACTTGCACCACGACGTCCGCCCCGTCTTCCTTCGCGAGCTCAGAGTCGTACTCGGGCCACGACGCGCGAATCACCGGCCCCTCGTGGCCCAACTCGTCCCATATCTCCTGAGCCAGGTACGGAGCGAAGGGACCGAGCACCAGGGTCATCTTCTCCAGAACTTCGGCGAGCGCGCCACCCGACAGTTCCGATTCCGAGGCGTACAGATCGTTGACCAATTCCATGATTGCCGCGATTGACGTATTGAAATGCCATCGCGACTCAAAGTCCTCCGTGATCTTCTTTACGGTCTGATGCAACTTGCGAAGCACCTTCCGGTCGGCGGGCATCGGATCACCCGTTAACCGCGCCCGCTCCATATTGCGCGTTGCGAAACGATAGACGCGGCCCAGAAACCGGTAGATGCCTTCGACGCCTTCCTCGCGCCAATCGACGTCCCTTTCTGGCGGAGCGGCAAAGAGCACAAACATGCGCGAGGTGTCGGTGCCATACTTCTCCGCCGGCCCGTCGGCCGATACGACATTGCCTTTTCCCTTCGACATCTTCGCGCCGTCGAGGATCACCATTCCTTGCGTGAACAGCTTCTGAACGGGTTCGTCGTTCGTGATCAGTCCGATATCGCGCATCACCTTGGTGAAGAAGCGGGAATAGATCAAGTGGAGAATCGCGTGTTCCACGCCGCCGATGTATTGGTCGATCGGAAACCAGTAACCGATCTTCGCGGAGTCGAATGGCGCGCCGCTGTTTTTCGCGTCGCAATAGCGGTAAAAATACCAGGATGAGTCGACGAACGTGTCCATTGTGTCGGTCTCGCGACGCCCCTTCTCGCCGCATTTTGGACACTTCGCGTTGACGAAACCTTCGACGCCCTCAAGGGGCGACCGGCCTTTGCCGCCGATCTTGACTTCATCCGGCAGCACGACAGGCAAATCGCTTTCCGGAACCGGGACGACGCCACAGGCCACGCAGTGAATCACGGGAATCGGTGTACCCCAATAACGCTGCCGTGAGACTCCCCAGTCCTTGATGCGGAACGTGATGGACGCCCTGCCGAAGTTCTCTCGTTCGGCGCGCGCGCCCATCAGGCGGCGGGCCTCCGCGCTTGCAAGACCGGTATATTCGCCGGAGTCTTCGAGCACGCCGTCGCCGGAGAACGCCCCGATCGCGACCTCAGGCAACGCGCCGTCCACAGGGCGGATCACGGGGCGGATGGGTAGTCCGTATTTCGTGCAGAATTCGAAGTCGCGCTGGTCGTGACCGGGAACGGCCATGATCGCGCCCGTGCCGTAATCGAGCAGCACGAAGTTGCCTACCCAAATCGGAACCTGTTCGCCGTTGTAGGGGTTCGTTGCGTACCTGCCAGTGAAGAACCCCTCTTTTTCCAAGTCGCCCGGACCCTTGTTGGCTCGTCCGTCGATCAGGGCTTTCGCACGCTGCCGGTCCTCGACCATGGGATGATCCGGCGCGAGGATCACGCACGTCGCGCCGAAGATCGTGTCGACACGCGTTGTGAAGACGCGGATCGGCCGTCCGTCTTCAGCTTTGAAATCGACCTCGGCGCCTTCCGACCGCCCAATCCAATTGCGCTGCATCGTCAGCACGCGGTCGGGCCAATTTCCGTCGAGTTTCCCTATGTCGCGCAGCAGTTCGTCCGCGTAGGCGGTGATCTTGAAGAACCACTGATCGAGCGCGCGTTGCTCCACCGGCGTGGCCTCGTGCCGCCAGCAGCACCCATCCACCACCTGTTCGTTCGCAAGCACAGTGCCGCACTCATCGCACCAGTTGACCAGGGCCTTCCGCCGGTACGCCAGACCGCGTTCGAGCATCCTGAGGAAAAACCATTGATTCCAGCGGTAGTAATCGGGAAGGCAGGTGGTGACTTCGCGTTCCCAGTCGTAGCTGAACGCGAAGCGTCGATGCGTGCGCTTCATGGACTCAACGTTCGAAAGGGTCCATTCTCGCGGGTGGCGGTTGTTCTTGATCGCAGCGTTCTCGGCGGGCAGCCCGAAAGCATCCCAGCCCATCGGATGGAGCACGTTGAAACCGCGCATCCACTTATAGCGGGCGAGCGCGTCGCCAATCGAATAGTTGCGGATATGGCCGATGTGAAGCTGTCCACTCGGGTAAGGGAGCATTTCGAGCACGTAGTATTTGGGCCGCGAGGAGTTTTCCTCGGCCCGGTAGAACGTGGCGTCGCGCCACTGCTCGTGCCACTTCAATTCAATCAAGTTGTGGTCGTACGGCTTCTCGGGCATAACGTTAAGGGAATAGGCTCCATTGTAACGTGGCTTCAGGAGGCCGTACCGCGGAAATGCTGCTCAAATCCTTCCGGCGATCACCCACGAAATCCATTCCATCTCAACCGTATGCTGGCCCGAAGGGAATCCTTTTCCTGGCCTCGAGTCTCGGAAAGGGCGCGCAATACCCTTCGACACGGCAATTTGCGCGGGGTACTCGAACTGAACACGAACTCGGTGGCGCCCTCCCCGCCTCGGGAGTTATTCGCCACGCCGGTGGACGGGGGTTTAGAGACCTATGCGGTTGCGCCGGACGGGCAGGGATTTCTAACTTCGGCATACGAGAACGCCTCGCGGGGTTGAACTTGGCAGGCAGTTGGCCGTCGACGAAAGCGGCCCCGGGCAGATCGAGACTCGTCCATGTTCGACCGAGCGAACTTCGGTAACGCCATGACCCATGCCCCTTGTGCTGCGAGGCCGCATGGGGCCGCGTGCGAACGGAAGCATCGTTCGGGAAAATGTTGTAGGATTGCGGCATCCGCCGCCTGGACGTGGTCGAAAGCGATGGACTTCAACGACACTGACCAGAGCGGGGTACGACCGTTGTCAATCTCCGCGCATGGTTCAATCGCTTCTTCAACACCGGCGTCTTCGCGCTAGCGCCCTCGGGTACGCCGGGGGACGGCGGCCAAATCCGTCTTCCGCGGCCCCGGTGTCAACAACTGGGATCTCTCTCTGGCGAAGAACTTCCGCGTCGTCGAGCGCGTCCAACTTCGCGTGCGCCTTGAAGCTTACAACGCCTTCAATCACACGCAATTCGCGGGTGTGGGCACAGCCGCGCAATTCAATCCGGCCTCCGGCGCTCAAACTAATCCGGCATTCGGCTCGCTCACCTCCAGCCGCAGTCCGAGGACGATCCAACTCGAAGCACGGATTGCGTTTTAGCAAGCGGCACAGGCTGGTGGAATGGGTGAGTGACGAGAGGACTGCCTGCGCCATCAGCCCCAGGTGTACTGACCCGAACCGCCAGTCTGTTAGCCTATGATGATGCGAAGAAGAAGCTTCGTGCTCACCGCTGGTGTCGCCGCCGTAAGCGCCCACAAACGCGCCCAGGACAACCCGCTCCTGGACACTCTGAGTAAGCATCTCGATCTGCTGTTCGACGGACGCGAGGTCGCGAAGCTGGACGGCAAGGACGCAGAAGCCACAACCGCCATGGCGTTCCATCGGATGGCAAAGATCACAGGCGAGGCAAGGTACAGAGACGCGACGGGCCAACTTGCCGATCGCATTGTGAAGGGCATGCGCTCGAGTCCTGTCGGGCTGCTCGACATCAAGGAGTGGGGCGCCGATAAGATCATGTACGGCGGCCCGCCCCCTCTCGCCTGGTACGGGGCCTATGTCCCGATCATTCTGAGCAGCTCGGGCCGTATGGAGGACGTTCGTTTTATCGCCGGTGTCCTGGACCGCTTTCCCTGGCATGACGGCGGTTGGTGGTCCTCCACGGCCGATGTACGCACGGGCCAGCCCCTGGAACCGCTCGACAGTCCGGCGATCATCAACAAGAACTGCGGGATGGCAATGGCCTGCGCCGTGACGAGCGAACTGGTTGCACAGGCGGATGCCCCTCTCGCTGGCCGTCTACGCATGCGCGCTCTCAAATGCCTCGGCAATATTCTCCCCGCACAGCACAGCGACGGCTACTGGAACTACAAGCTCAGCGGACCAGAACCGGTGCGCAAGGACACCGTCGGATACTTCATGCTCTCGACGAATTTCCTGATCCGGCTGCGCGAACTAGCCCCGTCGTTCCGCCAACCTGCACTCGACAAAGCCCTCGCTAAAGCCGAGGCCTTCGCGATGAAAGAGATTGCCCCCATGACTGCGCCCAATACGGGGCGGCATCCGGCGCGCCCCATTGGCGGCGCCACGCCGGACCGTTACGACCCTACCGATCTCCCCAAGCGAAGCTATCAACTAGCCGTCCTGCTCGCCCACGGCGGGTACACGAAAGAAGCGTCCAGGATCCTTATGCATGCTCTGGCGAGCTTTCCCAGGGGAGATCGCGGTCAGCATGGTTCGCAATGCGTGGAACCGGCGTCGATGGTTGCCGTGCTCTTGGGGAAAGAACAATTGGCTGTTTAGTCCACGTTCAACCTCCCTTAATGCGCCGCCGAATCGCGGCGCACCGTGAGCCACCTGTCCACAACTGCCCCGAGGGTGCGAAACGCACACCGAAGATCCTGTTCAGCGGACTTGCCTTTCAGGTCTCAGGGACGAACAAGCTGCGCCTTCAGCCGCTCCATCACATCGGCGAACTGGCTCTCGGCAAGCCGGTCCAATACATACGCGGCCCGGTTCGGGGCGGTTCTCGCCACTCCAAGCATCAGACTCCCCGAGGGTCCACTAGCCAACACTTCCGCAGGCAACGGCGAATCTTGCTCAACCATAATCCAGGAATCGCCGCCGCCCAACTTCACCGTTCGGCGCCAACCCTTTCCGGAAATTTGCAGAAAAGCTTCGCGTCCGCTCGACGACGTCACCTCGACGGCCCCTGCGCCTTTCAGCGCACCGGCCACCGGCAACGCATTCCAGCCGCTTTCCTTGCTCACGAACTCCAGCCAACGGCCACCGTCACGTGCCGAGAACACCGCGCGAAGCTTCTGGTTCTCAATGATCCATTCGTCGTGGCCGTCGGCGTCGAGGTCCACGCTGTACGCCAGCGTCTCGCCGCGCTTGATCAGCGCCATATGGAAGCGCGTGCTCACACCGCCGAGGATCAGGGTACACGGGTGCACCCCACTACCGCCGAGCGCCCGAAGCGTGACTTCCCTCTCCGCCGATGCACCCACCGCTATCTCCGTGCGTGACGGAAGCAGATCCAAACCCTCGCACCGGGCTTCCAGCGTGTAGTTGCGAATCGCCGCGTCGTTGTTGCGAATCACGACGCGCGCCTCTCCGTTGTCCGCGATCAGTGCAGGCGCCGACGGCAGCGACGCCTCGGGTCCGAAGTGCAGGCTCACGGCGTCAGGCAGCCGCACCGATACCGGCCGCAGCAGTTGCAGGCGCGCGCGGCCGAGCCGGACACCGTCGGCTTCGAGCGCAAATTCCACCCGCTCGCCGTGAAGCGCATCGGGCGGAGGCGTCACTTCGTACTCCATCTCCGTTTCGGATTTGGCTACCGCCTTGACCTGAAAATGCGCGGGCACCAGCAGGCGCGAGCGGGCCGCGAGGGCCGCGGACGAGAACTGCGCCTGCAAGCGGTTCGCCTGCCCC
>SHUI01000214.1 GCA_009697455.1 Bryobacterales bacterium | reverse complement strand
GACCGGGGATCAGAAGCAGTGTCCGGCTACAGTTGCCCATTCCGATTGGCACTCCGATTCCTCTCCTTTACGTGCGGATCGATGGAACTGGCGTCCCAGGTGTCAAGAAGGAGACACAAGGAGACACAAGGCCGCAGCGGCAATGTAGGGCGCAAATCCTCGCGAACCCAGCGGCCGGTGAGCGGCGTGTCCGCCATGGTCTCGTTCGCGGTGAACTTGGCTCGCGGTCACGCTTTCGGGTTCGAGCGGCGGTGCCGCCCGTGCGCCGGAAAACTTGAGCCTGTTCAGGCGACAGCCCAATATCGGGGCGGGTGACGATCCCGAGTTCGAGGACGCGGTTCGGCGCCGAAGACTGGAATCCCGAGGCCTCCGTGGCCGGCTTGAAGACCCCATACGCGAGAACCGCCAACCTCTATTCACGCTGAGGGTTGTTCGGGGCGGTCGAGGTGACGCCGGTCTGTTCGGCTGACGAGACGGAGGCTGCCGTCCGGCGGACGGGCGCTGAAAACTGCGTCGCAACGGCGAGAAAAGAGACACGATACGGAGTAGTCAGAGCATAATATCGAGTCCGCCCGCGTGGACCCTATTACTCCGCAAGGTTGGCTCGGCTCCGCTTTGTGTGATACAAACGGATTTATGCTACAACGGTCCGTAATTTATTGAAACCGGAATGAATAAACCAAAGCCCGCCTCGATTCTGATTGTGGATGACGATCCCTCGGTTCTTGCCGCCCTGCGGGACATCTTGACCGACGCTGGCTATACGGTGGCCGATGCCATGGACGGAAGAAAGGCCGTGATGAAATTTCGTACTGCGCGGCCAGATATCGTGATTACCGACATTGTAATGCCCGATCAGGAAGGCGTCGAAACCATCCGGCAATTGAAGATCGAATCGCCTGGCTTGAAAATAATCGCGATGTCGGGAGCCATAGGCGGCCGGTACCTCCGAGTGGCTGAACTGATGGGAGCCGATGCGACGCTTCAGAAACCGATCAAGATCGATCAACTGCTGGAATCGGTGAAGAAAGTGCTGCGATAGCGGGGAACTGGTGGCGGCGCGCAGACTCGAACTGCGGACCTAGGGATTATGAGACCCTCGCTCTAGCCGGCTGAGCTACGCCGCCTCCTTCCAGATGACGCTACGGTCATTTTAGCAGATGTGGTGTCCGTAGGGCAGGCCAAGTCTTATCTAATTTCACGAGGGCCTCGGAATGGACTCGGCGCTTTCACGCCTGTCCATGTCTTCGAAGCTGGCGAGCCCGGCTTCACGGGACCCGAAAATGGCCGTCGAGCCGACGCTTCGCAATCCGCCAAATCCTGCCCGCCCGTCAGAGCCGCGCCCGGGCGCGATCTCTCCCATGCGTCGAACTTGGGTCGAAGCCAACCAACCGCGGAACGAGGAATCTCACACCGTGAACTTCATGGCGGGTTCGACAGTGTCGTCCAGACGCAAGCGGGGCAACTTTCACGTCGGTGAGAACGTCAGAGCTGGGGAGTGCCATGAGATGAGAGGCAACGCTTCAGAGAGGAGTGCACAGCTTGACGTCCCGCTACGCAAAGGCCGTCGAGCGTTCGGTTGTCCGCTGGGAACCCGCAATCTACCAGAACCTCGTTCCGCGCGCGCACTGAACGCAGCCTCGCCCGCCAACGAGAGTTCGGTCACAACCCCGCGCCATCTCATCCGTAACCCAGGGGAAAACGACGTGGTCCGGGAAAAATCAAGACTGATCGCTGAACGTAGTAACGACATGCGGTCACGTGACCGCGCATGGTCAGGGCGGGGCAACTCCAATGAAAGTAGGCGCGCGAAAAACCGCGACGCAGGCTCACGCGGGTAACCATATTACTACACTCCGCTGATCGATCCGGCGCCGGGTGGGGCAGTCGCTTTCGACTGCCTGCCGTACGAAGCGCGGCCAGTTCTTCGACCCCGCGCGAATTCCAGTTCAATCTTTCAACAACATTTGCCCCAATCTTCTCAGCCACTTCCGTCTGGTTCCCTCTTCCGGATGCTCACCGCCATGGTATTCCTCATCCAGGAGTCAAGGCCATGCTTCAGCCAACCCGCGCCCTCACCCGCGAAGTTTCACGGCTTCGAGATAGCGCAAAAATAAATTCTCTGCGTCACCCCTCTCCACATATCAGAAAACAAGCCAATTACATCCGCGGTTGTCGACCATTCCGTCCCGCCGCGCCTCCGAACCTCCTCGCCGGCATCCGTCCACCCAGCCGATTCAGGCACGCCGCCGGCACCCCGTCGGGAGCCAACTTTCGTCCCTGAACTCCACCCCCAAGCCATTTTCCGCTAAGATGAGGCCATGCGGGATTTGATCCTTCTCCTCCTCGCTGGGGCTGCGGCACTCAGCGCGAAAGTCAGCTTCAACCGCGAGATTCGCCCCATCATGGCCGATACCTGCTTTCGCTGCCACGGACCGGACCGGGGAGCGCGAATGGCCGATCTCCGTCTCGACCTCCGCGAAGAGGCCCTCCGGAAAACCAAATCGGGCGTCATCCCGATCGTTCCTGGACGCCCGGAAGAAAGCGCCATCGTAGACCGCGTTCTCGCCACCAACGCTCGCGTCATGCCTCCGAAGTTCGCCCACAAGGATCTTTCGGAGCGTCAAAAAGCCCTCATCCGCCAGTGGGTCGCGGAAGGCGCGGAGTACGAAGGGCATTGGGCCTACACGCCCATCCGGCGGCCTGAGACCCCGCCCGCCGCCTCCTCTTTGATCCGCAACCCGATCGACAACTTCATCCAGGCACGCCTCAAATTGGAAGATCTCTCCCCTTCGCCCGAAGCGGATCGCCGTACCCTGCTCCGGCGCGTCACGCTCGATCTCACCGGACTGCCGCCCACCGCGGCCGAAACCGCGGCTTTTCTTAAAAACACCGCTCCGGACGCCTACGAGGCTACCGTCGATCGTCTTCTCGCCTCGCCCCGCCACGCCGAACGGCAAGCCCAGGTATGGCTCGACGCGATCCGCTATTCCGACACATGCGGCTTTCACGGTGACAATCCGTTACCCGCCTGGCCCTTTCGCGACTGGGTCCTGCGAGCTTTCCGCGACAACAAGCCTTTTGACGAATTCACGCGTGAACAACTCGCGGGGGACCTGCTGCCAAACGCCACCGACGCTCAGCGCGTGGCCTCGGCCTTCAATCGTATGAACCGCACCTCGGCCGAGGGCGGATTGCAGCCCCAGGAATATCTGGCCAAGTACGCAGCCGACCGCGTCCGCACCACGTCGAACGTCTGGCTCGGTTCCACGCTCGGTTGCGCCGAATGCCACGACCATAAGTTCGACCCCTTCACCGCGCGCGACTTCTACTCAATGAAGGCCTTCTTCGCCGATATCAGGGAAACCGGACTTGTTCCCGACCGCGGTCCCAACGCGTGGGGAACTCAACTCGCGTTACCCACGCCAGATCAGAAGGCGCAGCGCGAGCGAATCGTCCGCGATCTCGAAGAAGTGCGCGCCAAACTCGAGGCTGCCGCGCCGTCCATTTCAGCCGCGGACCTTCGTAAGCGATTCGACGCGGGCGAACTTTCCTGGCGTCAGCAAATGCCGCTCGCGGCGCGATCCACCTCCGGCGCGAAGCTCACCGTCCTCGGCGCCGAGCCGATCGATTCGATGTATGAGTTCCGAGGCTCGCTCGTCTCCGAGCGAAAGGCCGCTCCGGGGCTTGTCGCCGCATCCGGACCCGCCCCTGACAACGACACCTACGTCGTGACCCTCAAACCCGGCGCTGGCGAATGGACCGCGCTCGGCGTCGAGATCATACAGGATGAGAAGCTCCCCGGAGTTCGAATGGCGCGCGGGTCGGATCGCGTCATGCTGACAGAGGTCGAAGCCGGCCTCTCACCGAATGAGACGGCACCCGAGCGGCCGCTGGGTTTCACGCTCGCCACCGCCGGCAACCAGTTCCCCATCTCCGGCTTACCAGCCATGGCCGCGATCGACAGCGATCCGAAGACCGGCTGGGGTACGGCGATTCACGGCGAGACCCGCAATCTCTTTCTGGCTCTGCGCTTTGGTGAAAAGCTCACGACCACCGCCGCCTCCGTCCTCACGGTCCGGCTCCAGCATGACGCCGAACCGCGCCGCGCGGTAACGGGGCGCTTCCGGCTTTACCTTTCGAACGCCGTGTACGCGTGGCCCGGTACGGATTCGATCGGTCTGCGAGACCCGCTGGAACTGAACAGCGGTCTCCCGCCCGCCGTTCTGTCAAATCTCCGCGGCGAGGGTGAGGATCGCAAGCCGCTCGAAGCTTACCTTCGATTTGCCTCGCTTCCGCTTGAGCCGCTTGTGGTCGAGGCTGCGCGCCTCGAATCGCAGCTTGGATTGCTCGACGCCGCCATCCCTCGAGTCGTCGTTACGGAATCCGGCCCGCCCGCTGTCACGCGCATTCTGCGCCGGGGCGACTTCCTCGATGAAGCCGGCGACATCGTGGACCCTGCTATCCCAGGATTTCTAGGCAAGGTAGCGGAAGGCCGCCGCGCCACGCGTCTCGACCTCGCCAATTGGATCGTCTCCCGCGAGAATCCGCTCACTGCCCGCGTCTTCGTCAATCGGCTCTGGCGTCAGTTCTTCGGTACGGGACTCACCAAGTCTCTAGACGACCTCGGCTCGCAAGGCGAGATCCCCACTCATCTCGAGCTTCTTGACTGGCTCGCGGCCAGCTTCATGGAACGCTGGGATGTGCGGCAGTCCATCCGGACCATTGTCACGAGCCACGCGTACCGCCAGTCGTCGTTGAGCAAACCGGATCTCGATGCAAGGGATCCCGGCAATCGTCTCCTCGCGCGGCAGTCCCGCTTCCGCGTTGACGCCGAATCCGTGCGGGACCTTGCGCTCGCCGTCTCCGGACTGCTCGAAGAACGTTTCGGCGGACCTTCTATCCGGCCGCCGCAACCGGAGAGTTATCTCGCTGCGCTCAACTTTCCCAAGCGGGACTACTCGGCGAGCCGTGGCCGCGAACAATACCGCCGGGGCATCTACGTTCACTGGCAGCGCTCCTTCCTCCATCCAAGCCTGCTCGCCTTCGACGCGCCCACGCGCGAGGAGTGCACGCTCAACCGGGTCAGTTCGAACACGCCATTGCAGGCCTTGGTGCTCTTGAACGACCCGGTCTTCATCGAAGCGGCGCGGGTTTTCGCGCAGCGCATACTTACCGAAGGCGGCCGGACATTCCCGCGCCAGCTTCAATGGGCGTTCCAGCTTGCTCTCAACCGCGAGCCGACAGCCGACGAACTCCGTATTCTGACCGGGCTGCAACGGGCCAGCCACCGGCGGTTCAATGCACGGCCAGCGGCAGCGGCGGAACTTCTCAAGACGGGCGAATCGGTCGTGCCTTCGAATCTGCGCCCTGCGGATCTGGCTGCGATGACCACCGTCGCACGGGCCGTCCTGAACCTGCACGAATTGATCACGAGGAATTGAACATGTTTGATCGACAACAGCTTGATCGGCAACAAGCCCGCCGCTCCTTTCTCGGCCGGGGACTCGGACTGATTGCCCTCAACTCGCTTCTCAAAGGCGCTGGCGAAGACAACCGAGCCTCGAAAGGCGTGGTGAATCCGCTGCATCACGAGCCCAAGGCCAAGCGCGTCATTTTCCTCTACCAAGCCGGCGGACCTTCCCACCTCGAGACCTTCGACTACAAGCCGAAGCTCGCGAAGATGGATGGCCAAACCATGCCGGAGTCCTTTACCAAGGGGCAGCAGATCGCGCAGCTTCAGGGAAAGCAGCTCAACTGCTTCGGTCCGAGGTTCGGCTTCAAACGGTACGGGAAATCCGGCCAGGAGATGACGGAGTTGTTCCCGCATATCGGATCGATCGCCGACGAGGTCTGCATCGTGCGCTCGATGTCCACCGAACAGATCAATCACGACCCCGCCCACACGATCATGAACACTGGCTCCATCATCGCCGGACGCCCCAGCATGGGTTCGTGGGTGGTGTATGGATTGGGCGCGGAGACGGAAGTCCTGCCTGGATTTGTCGTGCTCTTCTCCTCCGGACGCGGTGGGCAGAATCAGCCCATCGCCGCCAGGCAGTGGTCGGCCGGAATACTGCCCAGCAAGTATCAGGGCGTGAAGTTCAACTCTGTGGGCGATCCGGTTTTGTACATCCAGAATCCACACGGTATCGACGATGCGCTTCAGAAGAAGTCGATCGACGCGGTGAACGCGCTGAACCGGGTTCAGCACAAGGCGCTCGCGGACCCCGAGATTCTGACCCGCATCGCGCAATACGAAATGGCCTTCAAGATGCAATCGAGCGTGCCCGGGCTCATGGACATGAGCAAGGAGCCGGCCAATGTTCTTGACGACTACGGCGCCAAACCGGGCGACGGCTCCTTCGCCTCGAATTGCCTTCTCGCCCGGCGTCTCGCCGAACGCGGCGTGCGCTTCATTCAGATCTACCATCGGGACTGGGATCACCACGCGGGCATCAGCCAGAACATGCCGCTAAAAGCAGAGGAGGTTGACCGTCCGACCGCCGCGCTCATCCGCGATCTTAAGCAGCGCGGTCTCCTCGACTCCACGCTCGTCGTCTGGGGCGGCGAATTCGGCCGCACCCCGATGTCGCAATCGGGCGACGGGCGCGACCACCATATCAAGGGCTTCTCGTACATGCTGGCCGGGGGAGGCATCAAGCCAGGCATCTCCTATGGTGCAACCGATGAACTGGGATACGCCGCGATCGAGAACCCCGTGACGGTCCACGGCGTCCACGCGACCATGCTGCACTTGCTCGGCGTCGACCATCAACGGATGACGGTCAAATCCCAGGGCCTTGATGTCCGGCTCACCGGCATTTCGGGGCAAGTGGTACGGGATATTCTGGCTTGAAATATCACACTTGTCCGGCTTTTCAAAAAAATGTAGATTTTTTTTCGAGGAGTGTAACCTCTGTTTATTTGTTCCGCCTAATAGCTAATCCCCGTTACGACGGCGGGCGCATCACCCCTATCACCCAGATGGCGCCCGCCACTCCTCCTGTTGTGCCCTCCTATGCTTGCGGAAGGAAGAATTGACGCCCGTCCCGCGACTATAATGAAGTACGACAATTACGAATTAAAGGAGCCATAATGCTACGAAACACACGTCTCGCGACGCTTGCTCTCGGTTTGGCTGAATCCGTCTTCGGACTGTTCCTTGCCGCCCTTTCCACCACCGCGCGGGCGGCCTCGCTCCCCGATCCGGCAATCGACGTAACCGCGTCCGGAAAGAGGCAAACAGCCGTTTTCGCCGGAGGCTGCTTCTGGTGCACCGAGGCCGTCTTCGAACAGTTGGCGGGAGTCCATGGCGTTATCTCGGGATACTCGGGCGGCGAAAAGCGCGACGCCACCTATCCGCAGGTTAGCTCCGGCGCCACCAACCACGCCGAGGCCATTCAGATCAACTTTGACCCCGCGAAAATCACCTACGGCCAACTGCTCAAGGTTTTTTTTAGCGTCGCTCACGATCCCACGACGCTGAATTATCAAGGCCCCGATCATGGACGTCAATACCGCTCGGCGATCTTCTATGCGGATGAAGAACAAAAGCGCGTTGCCGATGCCTACATTAAGCAGCTCGACGAAGCGAAGGTCTTTCATCATCGTATCGTCACCGAAGTCAAGGAACTGAAGGCTTTCTACGTGGCGGAAGAATACCATCAGGATTTCGTCGTCAGAAATCCGTCGCATGGTTACGTGGTCGTGAACGCTCTGCCGAAGATCTCGAAGGTAAAGAAAGAGTTCCCCACGCTCGTCAAGAAGAAGTAACGCGGCGGGCGGTTGCGGCCGTCCCACACAGCCCAGGCCACACCGTTCCAGGCTCCGGCACCGCCGCTACTCGCCGCTACCTGCGGTGGGTAAACCGCACCGGACGCTGTGTCGAACACCGGATTGATCGGGTTTCCGTCCAGATCTGTCGCCACGATGCCGGTCATGCGCAAGGTTCTGCCGAAGGCCACACGAGTTCAAACAGCACGTCCACCGGTTCGCCCGGCCGCAGTTCGATGAAAGGCGTCTGAACTTCAACTCGGGCCCGATAGCCTGGCCCTCAAGCTCAAAGTTGAACGCCATCAGAGTCGTGGGTCCGCTCGCGATGCAGAGCCGGTCTTCGAAGCTCGCCACCGCCTGCGCCACGCCGATTTCCCTAACCACCGTGCTTTCGAGCGCCGTGTGGGTAAACTGTGCGAACACTCCGAGTGTGCCGAAGGCGGCGCTCGCCGTCGCACTGCCCGCTACACCTCCGTTCGGCCGGCTCTCCAACCCGGTGCAACTGGACACGATTGTCCCTTCGTTCTGGCACAGCGGCAGCCCATCCAATGCAACAAGCGGCGTCGACCTCAGTGCCGCGGCTCGCACCTGCCCGGCCAACGCGAAGGAAGCGACAAATGGAAGTAGGATTCTCATGCCGAGGCGTACGAAACCGCGCGCGGGTTTGGATCTTGGCGCTTAGGTACAATACTGTTCACTTAATCACTTTGACGCAGCCGGCATAGTTGGCTGGACCCGTGGCTGAAGCGTTGCGCGGGCGAAGCGGGAAGTTGCTCATCTTGCGCTTGACGCCCCGTGGGATCTGCCGGCCGCGGCTCGACACGACTCGTTCTTCCAGGATCTCGGCGAGCGC
>SHUI01000213.1 GCA_009697455.1 Bryobacterales bacterium | reverse complement strand
ATTTCCATTAGCGAGGTCCCTGCCTGGTCGCCGGATTCCGCTTCCGAGCCCTGAACGCTCGACTCCCGGGCGTTCTTTAGCATCTGAGCGACCAGCAGCGCTTCAAACTGGTTCGCGGCGTCCCGTACCTTTGCCTCATCGTCGCGAAATGCTTTTGAAGAAATCGACAGCGAACCCACACCTGAGGCGGCGGGTAAGAGCGAGAGGGCGTCCATCAGATCAACTCCAGTTCGGCTTCGAGGGCCCCGGCCGACCTGAGGCTCTGGAGGATCGCAATCACATCGCGCGGCGTCGAGCCGATCGAAACCAGCGCCTTCACCAGATCTTCAACCGTGGCACCCTCCTTCAGTACGACATTTCGGGCCTTTTCCTCTCTGGCGGAAACCGTAACCTCGGGAACAATGGCCGTCTTTCCGCCTGCCAGCGCGGATGGTTGAGAGACCGCGAAGCTCGTCTGGATCTCAACGCTAAGGTTGCCGTGCAACACGGCCATGGGGGAAATCCTCACATCTCTGCCGAGTACGATCGTTCCTGTCCTTTCATTGATGACGATTTTGGCGACGCGATCTGCATCGACCGAAACCGCTTCGATCGCGGCGATGAAATCGACCTGTTTCGTCCTGTAACTCTCCGGCGTATCGACGGACACGAGAGCGGGATTCTCGGCGCGCGCCACCGGCGCCCGTTCCGCGCCAAACCTCTTGTTCAGGGCTTCCGCCATGCGCGATGCGGTAGTGAAATCCGGACGCCGCAACTGCAGCTTAACTACAGACGGTGGCGCCACCGAAGGAGGAGATCGCTCTACCAGTCCTCCGCCTGCCACGCGCCCCACCGTCGGATGGTTCACGCCCTGCGAATTTCCGCCTCTTCCAGCGGAAAACCCGCCGGTCACGACCGGCCCCTGGGCGACAGCATAAACTTGCCCGTTCGCTCCCCGAAGCGAAGTCAGCAGGAGCAGGCCGCCCTGCAAGTTCGACGCGTCGCCCATCGAAGCCGCGGTGACATCTATTCGCGCTCCCGATTGCGAGAATGCCGGGAGCGTCGCGGTAACCATTACCGCCGCCGTGTTTTTGACGCTGATGGCGGTTGGAGGCACCGTCACGCCCATTCTTTCGAGCATGTTGGTCAGGCTCTGAGCCGGGAACGCAGTTTGCCGACGGTCGCCCGTGCCGGCGAGTCCTACAACCAGACCGTATCCGATCAACTGGTTTTCCCGGACGCCTTCGAGCGAGGCTAGCTCCTTTACGCGCACGGCGCCGGGAACCGGCATCCGCGCGGCCGCTGATGCACAAAGGAAGAGTAGCAGCTTACGGAACATATTTTCGTATCCCACTTGTTAAAACGGAAGCAGGCCCAGGAGTATCCTGTACAGGATGAACGGGCGGCGAACCGCGTCGTTCACCACTCCCTTTCCGTTGATCCGTACCTCAAGCTGAGCCAGCCGATCCGACCTGACTTGATTCCCGGTACTTACGTCCGAGGGCCGTGCCACTCCGCGCACGATCACGGTTTGCCGCTCGGAGTTGACCATCGTATCCTTCGACCCTTCGACGACAAGATATCCGTTTGGCAGAACATGGGTCACTCGCGCGGAAAGCGTGGTCGTGAGCGTGCTTTCGCGAGTGGTCGCACCTTGTCCGTCGAGCGATTGATTCGAGGACGCGCTAGCGAGATCCGCCAGCGGACCCTTCAGCTTGGTAGGTCCAAGGATCGAAGAGACCGAACCTTTCGCATCCGAACTTCGCGATGTCTTCACGGAACCCTTTGAAGTTGCCGAGGCCCGCTCGGAAACGACCACCGTCAGAATGTCGTCCACGCGGGAAGCACGTAGATCGCGCGACGCGTCCGTCAAGGACGCAGCCGGACTCCATAGTGAACCCGTGGGCGCAGTCTCATCCCGGCCCGAAGGGCTCGAATGCCCCATCGCTTCCCGAATGTACCGGTCAAGTTGCGATTCGACGGGCTCGGGCTTTAGTTTCAGCCGCAGTCCGGCCTGAGCGGCAACTTGAAGCGTAAGCGCCGCCGCAAGGAGGCGCGTAATCAGTTGAAGAGCCGTCATCGGTTTTTCCCATCAGGGACCGGTTCGATCGCGGCCGCCTGTCCTTTCGAAGTGATCTCCGCCTTGAAATTGCGCCCGTTAGAGGGATTCCGCAACAGGATCGTTTCGCCTTTCCGTCCGCCGGTAAGCGCGATGGCCGAAAACCGCAACAGGGCTCCTCCGCTTTGGGCCTGGACCGCAATATGCGCCCCACGCTCGACCTCCGGCGCGTCCGTGAGCAGATCCTTCGTCAAGGTTTGCCCGGCGCGAAGCGACCTTCGGGGGGTCTTGCCGATGATGTCCACCGGCTCAAGCAACGTGGCTTCCGGGAACGGGAACACATCCGCCGTTTCAAAGCGGATCTGACTGGACGCGATCGTTTTCAACGCCGGAAGGACTTCGGCCGCCACCGCTCTCGAAACGGAGATGGATGCCCGGACTCTAGCCCAAACGGGAACGCTCCTACCAGGCGCGTAACTCAGGAGGCCACGCCAGATCACGGGACGGACGGAGGAAATTCCCGTTGGGAGACTCAGACCGGAGCGCGGGAACTTGATCACGCCAGATGGAGCTGAAAAGCGGCTGTGGTCCACAATCTCGACCACGGCGCCGGACGGGAGTGCGGAAGACAGCGCGGCGGCGATCTGCTCGCGGCCGATCGGCTCGAGCTGCCATTCGAAGCAAGCGCCGGCCCCGCCCGTCGCAACGACACCGTTTCGTGCCGCCCAGGCGGCGATTCCGGCCGCCGTAATGTTACGCCGGTATCCTGGGGCTGGTGAAGGTCCAAGGTCCTCCGCCACCTCCGCGTCCGCAAAGGCGGGGATCAAAGGAGCAAGGTCCCTTGCAGCGATCCGCAACCCGGAAACGGGAAGGCAAGCTGCGGACGCGGCCGAATCCGGCAGCAATGCCGGCAGTAGGGCCAGAAATACCCTGGCAAATAGAAGTGTCTTGGCTCTACCGTGTGACATTATTGGCCTGCTGATACATTTCGTCCGCCGCCTTAACTACGCGGGAATTCGCTTCGTAGGCCCGCTGACTCACGATCAGGTTGATGAATTCATCGACGACGCTCACGTTCGATTGTTCGAGGTAGCCTTGCAGAATCGACCCGATGCCCTCCTGCCCCCCCGGGTTCCCGACCGTGGGTTCCCCGGAGGCGTCAGTGGGCGTGAACAGATTCTTGCCGATGCTGTTTAACCCGGCGGGATTTTGGAAATTCGCCAGCTGCACCTGCCCCGCCAGTTGAGCTGCCGTTTGTCCGGGCTGATTGAAGCTCACAGTGCCGTCGGGCGCTATCGAGATCGATTGAGCGTCGGACGGAATCGTGATCTGCGGCTCCAAGGCGTCTCCGTCGGAGGTCACCATATTGCCGTCGCGATCGACGTGGAACGATCCCGCGCGCGTATAGGCTAGATCGCCCGAAGGCCTCCGGACCTGAAAAAAACCGCGCCCCTGGATTACCATATCCATGGGGTTGTTGGTCGCCGAGAAGTTTCCCTGCGAGAAGACGATCTCATTCGACGAAGCGCGCGATCCCAGGCCAATCTGGAGTCCGCTCGGTACCGTCGTCTGCGCTCCCGCCGCCGCGCCCGGCTGAATCATGCTCTGGTAAAGCAGGTCCTGAAACTGCGCCCGGCGCATCTTGAACCCCGTGGTGTTGGCGTTCGACAGGTTGTGGGCGATGTTGTCTACATTCAACTGCTGCGCGGACATGCCGCTCGCCGCGCTGAACAATGCTCGAATCATGTATTTTCCGCTCCTGGTCCTTCCGTTAGGGCCGCGCTACCTCTTCGACGGCTTTCTTGTTCATCTCGCCACCCATGGCCACGGCGCGCTGCAGCATCTCGAACTGGCGTAGAACTCCCACGAGCCGCACGGCCGACTCGGCGGGCCCGGCATTGGAGCCTTCGAGGCCGCCTTGCACTACTTGCGCTGAAGCCGCTTTTGTCAATCCGGCTGGATCGGTGAGGCGAAAGTAGTTTCCGCCCTCCTTGGCCAGCGACTCGGACTTCTTCACGTCCGAAAGCTCCAGGCGGCCCAAGGACTGGCCATTTTAAAAGACGGAACCATCCGGCTTGAATTCGAGCGGAATTCCCGGTTCCGCTTTGATTGGAGCTCCACCTTCGGATCGTACCGGATATCCGGCCCGGCTCTCGACTACCCCGAGGGCCGAAATGCGGAGGCCGCCATCGCGAGTATAAAGAGGACCGCCGGGACCGTTGACGGAGAAAAAACCCTTTCCCGAAAGAGCCAGATCCATCGAATTCCCGGTCATGGTCACAACGCCCTGGGAATGATCCGTCCAATTCTTCTCGACGACAGGCAGCGTCAGGGCGTCGGAGCGGTTATCGGCGGCCGCGAGAGCGGCCTCTTCGGAAACGTAGAGGCCGTAGAATTCCCGGTCCGCTTTGTAACCGGCCGTGGCGGCATTAGAGATGTTATTCGCCAGCAGGTCGAGCGACTCCAGGCGGGCCCTCATTCCTCCGGCGGCTGTGATTGTCAGTGGATCCATGGCGTCGGAACCTTGGAGAGCAATTCCGATACCAAACAGGAAAACGCTATAAGTTTCGCGGAATCAGCCGAGAAGTAACGATGAGGGGTATAATTTGCGGCAATTTTTTGCCAGCCGGCCCTTCCCGCGGCGGATTCTTGCCATCAGACGGATGCTAACTGATTGAAAATGCAAAAGTAATAGTTGGCCGGTCATCTGCAATGTAGGGCTGCGTGACTGCCGCCTCTCTCTCTCCCGTCAACTTTAGGGCCGATTCATCCGGGTCGAAAATCGGTGCCGCCTCGAAGACTGGCCAGGACTTCGGATTCCGGAAAGAGTTCGAGTCGGCCATGCCTGCCGATCATGCCCCCGAGCCGGAGCCTCAGCCCCGCGACACCTCTCTTAAGGGCCGCAAACCTTCAGAGAGGCCGGACACTAAAGTCGCGAAAAGAGCTGCGGAAGACGAGGCAAAGCCGGTGCTCGCGGGCCAGACAACCGTTGAGCCGGAGACGGCGAAGCCAAGTCTCTCGCGAGAGATTGGTCAGGACGGTACGGAGGCGGAAGCTTCGGAGAACGTCACAGGCGAAGTGCCGGATTCCAGCGCCGCGACGGCCCCTTTGCTCGAAGGGCCTCGGAACTCGCTAACCGGCGCACCGGGTTTGACTGGTGGGTCCGTCTCGCCGCTCGCCCTTGCTGTGCCGCTCACGCCGGTCAAGGCCAACGCGGGGGCCAGGACCGGGGCCGAAACGGCGAGTCCGCCCGAAGCAGGCCCGGCGGAGGTGGGCAAGGCCTGGGCAATCTCCGCGCCGATACTCCAGGAAGCCGCGCCGGGCACGGAACTGGCCAGTGCGCGGGACGACATGCCGTCATCGGCGTCGTCGCCCGCAACGGCGGCCGACGGCAGCGTCGCGTTTGCGTTGCGCTTGAAGACCGTGCACGGTCCGCGAGTGGATGAATCAGCCGCACAAGCGCCTGAGGAGTCCGGTCTTTCGCGAACGGTTGATGTCAAGAATCACCCCGGGAGTCAAAATCCGAAGCCAGCCAAGGCCGATGCGATGGGCGAAGAAGGCCGGCGGCTGGGATCTGCGCCCGAACGGCCTTCCGGGCTGGCGGCAACCGCCGCGGGGGCAGCCACTGAACCAGCGGAAATCAGCCCAGGTCTCCCAGCCGCAACGGACGCGGGGCAGCGTCCAGCCGCGGAATCCCAGACACCGGTTGCATCTGCCTCCCGGGCACCGGAGAGTCCAATTCGTGTTTCACCTTCCAAGGCGGAGGGACCCGTTCGAACGGCGGCCGAGGCTTTGCGAAATTCGGATGTCGCAGTTCCCCACGCACGCGGGGCCTCCACCGAACCGGCGCGAGAGTTGTCCTTCCGGCTCGAACGGAATCAGGGAATCGATTCGGCCGTCACCGTGAAAATCGCTGAACGCGGCGGAGAAGTCCGGGTGGCAGTCCGGTCGGCGGACGAAACCGTCGCAAACTCGCTTCGCAACAACCTCGACGGATTGATTCGCGGCCTTGACGGTCATGGCTTCCAGACGGAACGCTGGGTTCCACCTCAGGCCCTCGCGTCGAATCTCTCCGGCCAGCCGGACCAGGGCCAGCCGCGAGATCAGGACCTCTCGCGCCAAAGGGACCCTGACTCTCGCCAGGAGGCGCGGCAGGACGGGCAAGGGGAGCGGGGACGCAACGGGTCCGGCTCCGGGGACCAAAGGCAGAGCCGGCCTCGTTGGCTCGAAGAGCTCGAAAGGATGCGGGCTTAGGCCCGGCGAAGGGACAAACGATGGCGATCTCAGCTTTGACACCGGCACCACCAGAAACTGCCGCCGCGCAGGCCTCGGCGAAGAAGCCCGAGCTTCCGTCCGAGGACATCAGCAGGGACTCATTCCTAAAGCTCCTCGTCGCGCAACTGAAGAATCAGGATCCAATGAATCCGAGCGACGGGGCACAGTTCATCGCGCAACTGGCGCAGTTCAGCCAGCTTGAGCAAACCATCTCGATGAAGGATGACTTGCAGGCCATTCGCACGAGTCTTGAAAAAGCCACGCCGAAACCGTCCGATGCCGCCCCAGCCGCCGAGGCTAGCTCGCGATAAGAAAAAGGAGCACTACATGGGAAGAACTTCACTATCGACCGCACTTGCCGGATTGAACGCACACGCCAGTGCCATTGACGTGGTAGGCAACAATCTGGCGAATCTCAATACCACCGGCTACAAAGCCAACGTAGCCTCTTTTCGTGACTTGGTCGCTCAGTCTCTAGCCGCCGACGGCGCCACTACAGTGGGCTTGGGCGTCGCTCCGCCGCGCGTGTCCCGGCTACAGCTTCAGGGAGCCATTCAGGGCACCGGGGGATCGATGGACGCGGCGATTCAGGGCGACGGCTACTTCATCATCCGTAACAACCAAAACGCCAACATGTACACGCGTGCGGGGAATTTTCACGTCGACGCGAAAGGAAACCTGGTTACGTCGACGAAGGAGACCGTACAGGGGTGGAGCGAGAAGAGCGGCGTCCTCGATACAAACGGCGCGGTTGGGGACATTACGCTGCCGCTGGGAGCGGTGCAGCCGCCCAAGGCGACGACCGAGTTCTCATTCGATATGAACCTGAACGCCGGCGCTCAGACGGGGGACGCATTCTCCACGCCGATCCGCGTATTCGATTCTTTGGGAGAACCGCACGTTCTTACCGTGACCTTCACGCGGGCGGCGGCGCCGGGGCAATGGGACTACGCGATCAAAGTGCCGGGCGTTGACGTGGGTTCCACGAACGCGACGGTCACGGTGCTCAATTCGTCCTCTCCGCTCACCTTCGATAGCTCGGGCAAGCTCACCGCTCCGACTGCCGACATCACCGGGATTCAGGCAACGGGTCTCGCCTCCGGCGCGGCGGACATGGACGTGAAATGGCAGTTGTTCTCAACCGGTGCTATTCCGCGAATCACCCAGTTCGCCCAGCCGTCCGCGATCTCGGCAAACACGCAGGACGGTTCTGCGCCTTCCCAATTGCTCAGCGTGGCAATCGCCGATGGGGGCCGCGTCGTCGCGCAGTTCTCAAACGGGCAGCAACGGGTCGTGGCGCAACTGGCGCTCGCTTCCATCCGGAATCCCGATTCGCTGCTCTCGGCAAGCAACAACAACTTTCTGCTGGGCGCCGATTCGGCGCTCCCTGCGGTCGGCGTGGCCGATACCGGCGGGCGCGGCAAAGTGACGGGCGGCGCGCTTGAATCCTCCAACGTCGACATCGCGCAGGAGTTCACCAATCTGATCATTCTTCAGCGCGGCTACCAGGCCAACTCCCGCGTGATCACCACCTCGGACGAACTAAGCCAGGAAACCCTGAACCTGAAACGGTAAGCCCGGAATTCAATGACCCCGGCCGACGAGATCCATCATCTTTCCGACATCCCGGTCAAGCTCCACGTGGAGCTTGACCGGACGACCATGACCGTTCGGGAGATCCTCCTCATCGATACGGGCACCGTCCTTAGGATGACCCGGTCAGCTGGAGAGAACATCGACATCCTGATCGATGAAACGCTGGTCGGGTCGGGCGAGATCGTAATCATGGAGGACGTAATGGGCATCCGCGTCACCGATTTCAGGGGGCAGGAGTAATGGAATTACTTCGCGCCGCGCTTTCAATCCTGTTTGTCTTTTCACTCCTCGCAATCGCCGTCTGGCGCCTGCGGGGCGGCCAATCGGTGAACCGTCCGCTCCTGGGACGGCGAAAGCCGCGCGCGGTTGAGATCGTCGAATCGGGAGCGCTTTCCCACGGCCAAAGCATCCACTTGATTCGCGTCGCGGACCGTGCTTTCGTCGTGACGGCCGGCGCGCCGGGGTGCGTTCTGCTTGAAGCCAGGCCGTGGAGCGAAGTTCCGCCGGACGCCGGGGAGCAACAATGAAGAAACTCGTGTTTTCCTGCCTGTCTGCGTGGGTGTTTTCATCCACGCTTCATGCCGCCCCGGCTGGTTCCCTCCTCGGAATCTCGCTGATCGACCAGAAGGGCGGCCAATCGTTGGGCGTTCCCATGCAAATCGTCTTGTTGCTCACGCTCCTGACTCTCTTGCCGGCCGCCATCATGTCCATCACACCGTTCCTGCGAATCGCCGTGGT
>SHUI01000212.1 GCA_009697455.1 Bryobacterales bacterium | reverse complement strand
AGACGCCCGGCCGCGGCGAACTCGTGACGCAGGTCCATTTCGAAGGCGAACCCCTCAATAACGGAGACATGGTACTTAACGGGATCACGAACGCCGCCCAACGCCAGTCCGTGGTCCGCCCTATCGAGAGCCTCGACACTTCGGCGATCGGCGAGAAGAGCGTTACGTTCGACGTCGTGATGGGCTTCACTCCCGAAGACGCCCCGGCGGGCACTTTGCCCGTCGTATCGGCGCGTAGCGGCGTCGTCAACGCAGCCGCCTTCCAGCCGGGCGCGAGTCCCGGAGCCTGGATAAGCATCCACGGCTTCCGTCTCTCGAGCACGACGCGCACCTGGGCCGGGGCCGACATCGTGGACGGCAAGCTCCCCACAAGCCTCGATGGCGTCAACGTCACCATCAACGGCCGGAACGCCTACGTCTATTTCATCAGTCCGAATCAGATCAACGTGCAGGCTCCCGCGGATACGCTCAGTGGCACGGCGCAGGTCATCGTGACCAACGCAAGCGGGTCTTCGGCCGCCGTAAATGTCCAACTGCGCCAGGCGCTGCCGGGTTTCTTCCGCCTGGCCCAGGAGCACGTCTTGGCCACCGACTCGAAGGGCGGCTACGTGGGTCCCGTCGGAATCGCGAGCGGAGTCATCTCCGTCCCCGCGAGACCGCGAGACACGATCACGCTTTGGGGCACCGGTTTCGGGCCGGCCAACCCCGCCATCGCTCCCGGAGAGACGGTCGCGAACTCAAGCCCGCTGGCCAACCCCGTGACTATCCGCATCGGCCAGTCGAAAGCGCAGGTCGTTTACGCTGGCATGAGCGGCGTTGGTTTGTACCAGTTCAATACGGTCGTCCCGGACTTGCCGAGCGGCGACTACCCGGTCGTGGCTGAGATTGCGGGTGTCCGCACTTCTTCGGCCGGACGCCTTCGAATACAGGCGTAAGCCCGTTCGGCAGCCCGTCAAAGCGAACCAGGGAAGGCCGACGGACCTCTGCTCCTTCGGTTCGAGTGCAACGGACCGCGTGTAAGCAGCCGCGGCTTGCAACCGGTCCGCCTCGAGCGGCGTCGCGGCGTTTCCGCCATAGCATTCCCCCCAGCTGAGGGGTTCGCATCTCATCGCGATTTCAAGGCCTCTGGTCCAGAATGGGGAAGCCGTAGGTCCTCCGCGCGGCACAATTCCGCCCGGTTCTGTGTCATTCAGCAGCGTCTGAGATCTGCGTTCGATTTCGCCGGCCCTCGCCCTGCCGGTGATATCATGGCATCACCATGATTTTGCTTCGGATCCTCGCAACGCTCCTTCTCTGCCTCGCGCCACTCGCCGCGCAGGTGGCAACCGGCAATCTTACCGTGCTTGTGGAAGACTCTTCCGGCGCCACCATGGCCGGCGCTTCGGTAACGGTCACCAACAACGACACAGGGATCGCTCGCACGGGAAACACAAACGATCGCGGCGAATTTCTCGCGCCGTTTCTCGCTGCGGGCGTCTACACGGTCGGCGTCGAACATCCCGGCTTCAAAAAGAATTCCACTTCGGGCTTGCAGTTACGCGTCGATCAGAGCGCCACCGCGCGGGTCGCGATGCAGCCAGGCGAAGTCCGGGAAACGGTCCAGGTGACGGACGTGACACCGCTGCTCGATGCCGAGACGTCGTCGCTTGGGCAGGTGGTGGAGAACAAGAAGATTCTCGATCTGCCGCTCAATGGAAGAAACGCGTTCGGCCTCGGCCTGCTGGCAGGCAATACCACGCCCATGTTCGGCATCGGCTCGAACCTGCCCTTCATCGCGGGCGGAGGGCGCTATACGTCAACGGAGGTGCTGCTGGACGGCGTGGACAACAACACCGTCGTGAACGGCGGCGCTGTGGGGCGCAACGGTCTGGCATACTCGCCCTCCGTTGACGCCGTGCAGGAGTTCAAAGTCAAGACCAGCACGTTCGCCGCGGAGTTCGGACGCGCGGCCGGCGCGGTAATGAACGCGACCATCAAGTCCGGATCAAATTTGCTGCACGGCTCCCTGTTTGAGTTCCTCCGTAACGACAAGTTCGACGCCAACAATTTCATCACCAACTCGGCCGGGTTGTCAAAACCGAAGTTCCGCCAGAATCAGTTCGGCGGCTCGCTCGGCGGCCCCATCATTAAACAGAAAACGTTTTTCTTCCTCGACTATCAGGGTACGCGCCAACGCACGGCAGCCGGCACCAGCATTGGCGCCGTGCCACCCGCCGCCTTGCGGTCGGGCAACCTGACAGCCCTGCGCACGCCCATTTTCGATCCACTGCAGCGCCGCATCGGACCGGCGGGGACGGTGATTTCGACGCCGTTCCCCAACGCGCAGATCCCCGCGGATCGTATCAATCGAACCTCCGCGACCGTCATGGGTCAGGTGCCGTTGCCGAACTTCGGCGCCTCCGGCGACCTTTCCCGCAATTATTTCCAGGGCTTCCCCCGGCGCTACAATGCTGACCAGTTTGACGTACGGGTAGATCATCAGCTTACGGCGAAAAATTCGCTCTTCGGGCGTTTCTCGTTCGGGAACCAGGTCCGGCCGACTCCCGGCCGCTTCGGCGGCTTCATCGGCGGCGGAACCAACAGCGTCGACTTCACCCGCCAGGCTGCGTTCAACGACACGCATATTTTCCGTCCCACGGTGGTTAACGAATTTCGAGCCGGCTATACCCGCCACAATGGCAGCATCATCGGCGACGCCGTAAAAGGAGTTGAATTCGCAAAGAGCGCTGGACTCGCTCTTTTCCCGTTCCCGCTGCTCGGCTTCCCCCAGATTCAGTTTTTCTTTTCCGGACAGGGAACCGGTTCGACGCAGTTCGATCCCTGGGGCGGCGGCGACAGCAACCTGAACTTCGAGAACCGATTCCACGTGGCCGATTCGCTGAGCATCACGCACGGCCGGCACACCTTCAAGATGGGAGCGGACGTGCGGCGCATGCGCTTTGAGACCCTCAAGGGCACGCCGTTCCACGGCCAATATGTGTTTGGTTCCATCTTCACCACGAGTTCGGATGCGCCGGGCTCCGGTGCGCCGATCGCCGATTACCTGCTTGGATACCCATCGCTGCTGCAGGGAACCCAGATGCTCGATTGGGGCCGCCAGCGGGAGACCTACTTCGGCACATATTTTCAGGATGACTGGAAAGTGACGCCTCGCCTCACTCTCAATCTCGGCGGGCGCTACGACCTGTTCACGCAGCCGGTGGACGCACGTGATCGCGGCGGCTTGTTCGATATCGCAAGCGGTCAGTTCGTCGTGCCCGGCAAGAACGGTTTCTCCCGCGCGATCGTCGATGGCGATCACAACAACCTCGCCCCGCGCATGGGCCTCGCCTATCAATGGAACCGTAAGCTCGTGATTCGCGGCGGCTATGGAATCTTCATCGGACAGCGGGACGTCAACCAGGAAGTAACACAGTTCTCAGGCAACAATCCGAACACGCCAACATTTTCCATTCCGGAGACGAGTGCGACGCGAACCGTGCTGCCGCCGTTCACTCTGAATACACCGATCCCCGCCGGCCCATCCGACCCTTCACTCAAGGACTTCAACGCGAACAATGCGTTGGCCCGAACGATTCGGACCGCGGCCTTCCACGACGCGCGCATGCCGATGCTCCAGCAGTTCAATCTGAGCATCCAGTTCGAGCCTTTCGCGAGCTGGCTTTTCGAAACCTCGTATAGCGGCGCGCGCGGAAGCGATCTTTACTCGCTGTTCGTCAACGTGAATCAGCTTCCGTTTCAGGCAGCCATCGACGGACGCAACCAGCAGAGAGACCGCCCGTATCCGCATGTCAACGGCGCGGTAATCCCCACTTATTCAAACGCTTCTTCGAATTACAACGCCTTCAACGTGAAGGTGGAGAAGCGTTACTCGCACGGCATGAACTTCCTCTTCAATTACACGGTGCAGAAGAATCTGGAGGACAAAGGCGCGGGGCCGGGCGCCTTCACGCAGAACGGAGGCACGAGCATCACGCTTGACGCGTACAACCTGTCGCGCGAGAGGGGGCCCGCGCCGATCGACGTCGCCCAGGTTCTGGTGATGAGCTACGGCTACGAGTTGCCGTGGGGGCCGGGACGTCCATGGCTCAACCACGGCGCGGTATCGAAGGTGCTGGGAGGCTGGCAGATCAACGGCATCAGCTATCTGCGCGGTGGATTCCCGACTGACATCCGGACCAATCGGCTGCCGCCGATTTTCAACACTTTCAACGTGCCGGACAGGGTCGCCGGCCAGCCCGTGCAGGTCCCGAAAGACCAGCGCGGCCCGGACAACTTTTTCAACCCGGCGGCATTCCGCGTGCCGGGGACGACGCCATCGCGGACGGGCGCGCCCATTCAGTTGTACGGCGATTCAGCGCGACGTGTCGCGCGCGGTCCTGGTTCGATCAACCACGACTTCTCGATATTCAAGGAGGCGGTGGTCCGAGAGCGCCTCCGCGTGCAGTACCGCGCGGAGTTCTTCAACCTGTTCAACACGCCGACGTTTTTTCTGCCCTCTTCAAACAGCCCGAGCATGACGTGCATAGGGCGCAATCCGGGGTCGGCGTGCAACGACAACAATCCTCAGTTCGGAAAGCTCCTCGATTCGACAACGACGGGGCGGCAGATCCAGTTCGGACTAAAGCTGGTGTTCTGAAAGCTAACCAAGTCGCGGCAAAAGCCGTCTGAACATGCGTTTTTGACCTCTTGAGAGATTGAGTGGCGAGCGATTGCGGCGAGAGCCTGTGGCGCGGGAGCGAAACTGGGTCAACAGGCGGCCGACCGGTGCACGCACCGGAAAAGGTCGGCGGACGCTACTCGAACGTTTCCGGGTGGAGGACTCTTGGGCCGCTGCTTGCGCCAGTCTGCGAGATCGGATCCGGCTCCCTTCGCTACGCCGCGAGGATCTGCACATTCCGCCGGATATCGTCATTCTCCACGGCGCGGATTGGTATCAGTTGAAGACGTAGTTTCAAAGGCGGGTGCACGAGCGCGCGACCCAGCAGCTCAACTTTCAGATCGAGCATGCCGATCGCCGCATCGCGCGCGCTCTCCGGCAGTGCCGCCAGATTCCGCGCTTGAAACCAGGCGAAATCACGCGCTTTCGTCATGCTGAAATTGACGATTGCCGTTTCCGTACGCAACCCGATCTTCTCGAGCATTGCGAGCACGGGCGAGATCGCGGCCATCTCTTTTTCGACCGTCCCGACCAGTTCACTGAGCACGTCGTTGATCCGGTTGAAATCCGTGTGAAGCGGCGGCAGTTGATCGCCCGGACACGTCACCGCGGCGGCGATTCCCAGGTCCAGATTGATGTGCGCGTTCATGCCGGCCAGCAAATGCTGAAGCACCAGCGGCGCGTGCTCGGTGACCGCCTGAAACGCAACCTGCCAGCTTCGCGTAACCGGACGGCCACTCTCGAAAGCGGCTAGAGCGTCCAGGTAGCGATTGGCAAAATTGACGTCGAGCCGCGCCATGCGTGGGCCGTCTTCGAAGCGCCCCGCCGCGATTCCGTCTTTCACCCCTCGAGTAACCCGCCGGTAAAGCGCCGCGAAATAACCCATGCGGCTGCCGTCCTTCAGGGCGCGCACTATGATTGCATCGAGCGCGCCGATCACCTCGTCAATGGTCCGCGCCGTCGGAGGGAGCATTTAGGCCAACAGCTCCTTCACGACATTCCCGTGCACATCCGTCAGCCGGAAGTCGCGGCCCTGGAAACGATAGGTCAGCCGCGTGTGATCGAAGCCCAGCAGATGCAGGATCGTGGCGTTCAAATCGTGAACGTGTACTTTGTTGCGGATCACGTTGAAACCGAGTTCGTCGCTCTCGCCAACCGTAACGCCGGGCTTCGCGCCGCCGCCCGCGAGCCACATCGTAAACGCGTTCGGGTGATGGTCGCGGCCGTCGCTGCCGCCCTGAACCATTGGAGTGCGGCCGAATTCCCCGCCCCACACGACAAGTGTGTCGTCGAGCATTCCGCGTTGCTTCAGATCCGCCACCAGCGCAGCGGAAGCTTTGTCCGTGTCTTCGCAGTTCTTCTTGATGTCCTTCACTAAGCTCGAGTGCTGGTCCCACGCCTCGTGGAACAGTTGCACGAACCGGACGCCGCGCTCCACCAGCCGCCGCGCGAGCAGGCAGTTATTGGCGAACGAGGGTTTGCCCGGTTCGGCGCCATACAACTCAAGCGTGCTCTTCGATTCCTTCGAAAGGTCCATCAGTTCCGGCGCGCTCGTCTGCATGCGGAACGCCATCTCGAAGGAGTTGATGCGAGTCGCGATCTCGGGGTCGCCCACCGCGTCGAGCCGCATCTGATTCAAACGTCTCACGGAGTCTAGCGAGTCGCGCTGCAGTTCCGCATCGACGCCGGCCGGGTTTGAAAGGTACAGCACCGGATCCCCGCTCCCGCGGAACGCGACGCCCTGATGCACCGTCGGCAGAAAGCCGCTTCCGTAGCAGGAGTTTCCGCCGCTTGGCCCTTTCTTCCCTGAACTGAAAACAACGAACGCCGGCAGGTCGCGCGATTCGCTGCCCAAGCCATACGTCACCCACGCACCCAGGCTCGGTCTGCCGAACTGCTGCGAACCGGTGTTCATCAGGATCTGTCCCGGCGCGTGGTTGAAGGCGTCCGTGACCATGCCCTTCACGATCGTAATATCGTCAACGACCTTCGACAGGTGGGGCAGCAGTTCAGATAACTCCGCGCCGCTCCGGCCATACTTCGCGAACTTGAATTTCGGACCCAGCAGCTTCGAATTCGGATTGATGAACGCGGCGCGGTAGCCTTTCAACAAGTCGGCGGGAGGCAGGGTGCCGTCGAACTTCGCCAGTTGCGGCTTGTTGTCGAACATCTCCAGATGGCTTGGCGCCCCGGCCATGAACAGGAAGATCACGTTCTTGGCCTTACCGGGGAAATGGGGCTTCTTCGGAGCGAGAGGATCGGATGCGGCCTGCGCCATCAATTGCCCCAGCGCCATCCCGCCTACTCCCACGCCGCATTGCTCGAAAAACCACCGGCGCGTGATTTGCCGCGCTTGATCGGGGTTGATTTTCATGGCCTATTCCTTTGTTATCGTCTCATCCAGATTGAGCAGCGCCCGCGCCACGGCAGTCCACGCGTCGAGCGGCGAAGCGGAGCGCTTCATCTGTTTGCTCAGCAGCGTCTGCAATTCGTCTCGCTCCTGGCTCGCCGGCACGCGCGACACACAACGCCGGAAGGCATAGGTCAGCTTTAGGGCGTCGGTCGCACCGCCTTCCTTCAGCGCCAACCCGGCAAGCGCGCGCGCCGATTCCACGAACAGGGGCTCGTTCAAAGTGGTGAGCGCCTGCAGCGGTGTGTTCGAACGCGAACGGCGCACGCAGGCGATATCGCCGTTGGGCGCGTCGAAATTCTGAAGAGCGGGAAACGGCACGGAGCGGTAGCGGAACGTGTACAGAGCCCGCCGGTAGCGGTCTGCGCCCTTCGATTCGTCCCAGATTTTCGGCCCGTAACTCACGGGCGGCTGGAACAGAAACTCCGGGGCCGGCGGATACACGCTGGGGCCTCCGACCTTGGCATTCAGTAGTCCGCTCGCCGCGAGCGCGATGTCCCGCACGATCTCCGCTTCCACGCGGAAGCGCGGGCCGCGCGCGAGCAGGCGGTTGTACGGATCGCGCGCGTACAACTCCGGCGTCACGCGCGACGACTGCTTGTAGACGGCCGACGTCGCGATCAACTTATGCATCGCCTTCAGACTCCAGCCGCGTTCCATGAACTCCACCGCCAGCCAATCGAGCAGTTCGGGATGCGACGGCGGTTCGCACTGCTTGCCCAGGTCCTCGCTCGTGCTCACGAGTCCCACGCCGAAGTACGACTGCCACACGCGGTTCATCATCGTTCGCGCCGTGGTTGGCGCGTTGCGATCTGTCATCCAGCGGGCAAAGGTCAGGCGGTTGGGTGGCGCGTTTTCGGGAAGGGGATTAAGGAACGCCGGAACGCCCGGTGCGACTTCCTTCCCTGGCTTCAGAAAATCTCCTCGCGCCAGCATATGCGTGCCGCGCATTTCCTCGCGAGCAGTGAGCACCAACTGCGACGATCCTTCCGGATGCGTCTTCCACAAAGCCGCGATCGATTCGTTCGCGTCGCGCCACTCCGGAACGGTAGTGCGCCAGTAGCTGAACAGGGCTTGGGTCTGCACGGGCGTGCGTCCGGACTCCGCGATCTCCAGAATTTCGCGGACATTCTTGGGGAGTGGGTCCGCCTCCACGCCAGGCGCACTCGTGATGGAAAGCCGGAAGCGTCCGAGGTTGTTGTTCTGATTGTCGTCGCTATTCCATCCGCCGTGATTCTGTTTCAGGTAGAAGGTCAGCATCGTTCCAGCCGCGTTCGAAATCGAGGTCTCCGCTTCGAAGACTGCCTTGCGCGGTTGATTTCGCAACCAGGGACCGCTCTCGATACCCCAAGCCGTGTCATCATTCCCGTCGATCGCGAACGCGACAGGTCCCGTGATGCGGCGCTTCTTGCTTTTGTCGGCGTATATGGAATCAAGCTCCGCTTCGGGAAGCGAGATGTCCGCCGTGGCTTTCGCGATCTTGATCTTAACCGGCTTGTCCGGAGCGTCGGCCGGCGCCGCCTCCACTTCGAACTCCGTGAGCGCGCCCGTGCCGCGTGTCGATCTTCCAGGCCCGCCAAGCGGCAAATTCGGATCGTTCAGTAGCT
>SHUI01000211.1 GCA_009697455.1 Bryobacterales bacterium | reverse complement strand
GTTCGGCGACGCTGGCCGTGCGGCCGAACCGCTGGTTTAACGCAAGGCCCGCCGTCCCCGTTCCCGGAAGAGCGAAGTTCAGCTCACGCTGGCTGGGCAGGCGGCGCCCAAGCGTACCGACATAGGCGGCATCGAGCACCATTCCGTGGCCGAGCTGGCGCTGGTACGTGAGGTTGAAGCTGTGGACGAACGGGATCGGCGTCTGGCGTGGAATGGTGAAGAACGCCTGGTTCGGCGCCGGGGAGATTACGCCGTTGTCGGGAATGGGCTGCACTGGGACCGGGACGATAGTGTCCATCGAGCCGTCAATCCGAAAGTCGTTCGCCACACCCACCTGCAAGTTGTAGATCACAGGGAACTGCGTCGATAACGTACCGCCGGTGAATCCAAAGCGGCCCGTATAGTAAGACACGCCATAACCGCCCCGAAGGACCGCTTTCTGCGATGCCTTATAGGCGAAACCAAATCGCGGAGCCCAGTTGTTCCCGTCGTAGTCGACATTGGTGGCCAGGTCGATGGACCCGTAGCCCGCGATCACGAGACTGTTGTTCGACACATCGTAGTTTGAGGCGCCTCCCCGATACCGGGGCTTGACAGTCGAATGCGCCTCGTACCGCATCCCGAGGTCAAGGGTCAATTTCCCCGACACCTGGTAGCTGTCGTGGAAAAAGAAGAATGCCTGCTTGACCCGATTGGTCGGAGTCACCGTCTGGAACGTACGCGAGGAAACGTCCGGCGCGTTGATCAGGAAGGCTGCATACGAATTGCCCTGTGTGCCGAACGGTCCCAGCGCGGCGCCGGGGAGCGCTGTTGTTCCCGGGTTGAATTGGAAGCGGCCCCTGGGTCCGAAGTTTAGACCCTGAGGCTGGAACCTGTCCGCCCGCAGCCGGCGGATGTCCGCTCCCCACTTCAGCGTGTGGCGCGTGATCGTCTTGCTCCAGGTGTTCACCCAGTTGAAAAGATTGTCCGAATTGATCAGCGGGTATACCACCGGCACGCCGATGCCCGGCATGCCGGCGATATCATAGCGCGGCAGACCCCGCGAGCTGATGGGATCGGGGAATGGATTGCGAAGGCCCAGCTCGCGGACAAGCGGATCGTCCACATTATTGCCGTTCACATCCACAAAGTACCGGTTGTAACCCATGCGCGCTTCCATGATCAGCGTAGGGCTCCATTGGCGGTTGTAGTTGATCGCTGCTGTGTGGTTGCCGCCCGTGCTCGCCACACCGTCGCCGATTCTGGCGCCGAGCAGTGCATCCTGGGCAACTTTCGACGGGGTGTAGTTGTATTTGACGAACAGCGAGTTGCGCTCGTTGATGTTGTGGTCGATGCGCCCATCGTAGTTGTAGCTGTTCAGGCGGAAAGGCACATTGCCCACGATGTTGTTCACCAGGCCCGGTTGGTTGGTCTCGATCAGGAACGAGTTCAGCTTCTGCGCCACGGGATTGATACGGCTCGCCGGGATGACGTTGTTCGCGAATGGCATTCGGCCGGGTCCATCCGGACCGGTTAGCGGATCGTACAGATTCAGTCCGGTCACTCCCGTGAAGTTGCCTGCTCGCCAGGCCGTCACCGGAATGGAGTTGAATTGCGTCGTTGCCTGCCGCTGGATGGTCGCCTGATAGGAGCCGAAGAAGAAGGTCTTGTTCTTCTTGATGGGTCCGCCGAGGGTTCCGCCGAACTGGTTCCGTGTGAGGGCGGGCTTCGGCTGCGGCACGAAGTTGAAGAAGTTGCGGGCCCGCATGGCGGCGTCCCGGTGAAACTCGAACAAGCTGCCGTGTAACTGGTTCGAGCCGCCGCGCGTGATCACGTTAAGCACGGCTCCGCCCGCCCGGCCGAACTCCGCGTTGAAGTTGGAAGTGGAGATGTTCACCTCCTGCACGGACTCGGCGGGCGGAATATATACGGTGAGACCCAGCGTCGGGTTGTTGTTGTCGACGCCGTCCACCTGGACGTTGTTGGCGCTGTTGCCCTGTCCATTGGCTTGGTAAAAGGTCGTGCGCTGTGGGTCTTCGAGGGCGGTGAAGTTGGCTACCGGAGGCGTCACGCCAGGCAGCAATCCGACCAGCGCCTGGAAGCTGCGGTTGGCGATCGGCAATTCACGCACGGCTTGCGAGGTGATCGTGCGATTCACATCCGAGCGGTCCGTCTGTAGCAGAGGGGACTCGGCCACTACCTGCACAGTCTCGGTGATCATGCCGGGCTCCAGGGCGAAATCGACGCGAACATTCGAGGCCACCTGCACCAGCACGTTTTGCCTGGTCACCTTCTTGAACCCCGTCTTTTCCACGGCGAGTTCATACCGCCCGGGCGGCAGATAGGGCTGTGAAAACAGGCCTTCCCCATTCGTCGCCACTTTGCGGGCTATTCCGGTATCCATCTCCCGTATGGACACTTGAGCGTCCACCACCACGGCCCCGGACGAGTCCGCGACGGAACCGAGAAGCGTCGCCGTCACGGCCTGAGACCACGCGGCGGAGTTGACGAGCAGCAGAAGTCCAATGATCCGCTTCATCGATCGATCTCCTTTGATCCGGGATTTCCATTTTGACCTCCCGGCACAAACGAGCATATTGCAGCAGGCCCACTTGAAGCAAGTTTTTTTCCTCCCGCTGATCAGACCATTTCCGGAGGTTTCCGCGGCACTGAACGCTCAGAACGCGAGAAACAATCGGCGCGTCGCACCGAAGCAGGCGGAAGCGCCTGCTCCACCAAACCGCCAAAGCATTGGTGTGCAATGGTGGGGCAGGCGCCTTCGCCTGCCAAGTTCCGGTGCAGCCTCGAATATTTCTCAGGTTCTCAACGTCAAAACGCCAGGCGGAGAGCCAACTGCATCTGGCGATTGTCGATCTTGGTGGCCGAGATCACGCCGAAGTTGGGCGCGCCGACGGTGCCGCCCGGGATGTCGAGCAGCGGGTGGTTGGACAGGTTGAACACCTCCCATAGCAGTTCCAGTTTGCGGCGCTCGTTCAAGGGGAACTCCTTGAGCATGGAGAAGTCCCAGTTGATAACGCCAGGCCCGATGATGGTGTTTCGGCCGGCGTTCCCGAAGCGGAAGCCGGAGTTGGGAAGGCGGTTTACGAACACGGAAGTGTCGAACCACCGGCGTGGGTCCTGCCGGCCGATTCCACGACAATGCAATCGGCGTTGACTTATGGTAACCTTTTTGTCACCATCATCCTGAATGATCGAGTTGCGAGCCTACATTGAGGAAACAGGAAAAAGACGCTTCGCAAACTGGAAGCGCTCGATCCCACAGCCGCGGCCAAGGTGACCATCGCGCTCACGCGCATGGATTCGGGGAAATTTCGCAAAGACCAAGGGCGTCGGCGCGGGCGTGTATGAATACAAGATCGACTTCGGCCCCGGCTACCGCATTTACTTTGGCAAGGATGGCGAATGCCTTGTCATTCTGATCGGCGGCGGGACGAAGAAACGCCAGCAAAGCGATATCGCAGAGGCGCACGCCTCCTGGGCTGACTACAAGCGGCGAAGGAGAAAAGAGACCCGATAATGCCCCTTACCCACGACTTCAAAGAAACCATACGGGCCCGAGCGCAGCGCGATCCGGATTTCCGGCAGGCTCTCCTGTGTGAGGCCGTGGAGTGTATCCTCAACGGCGATCTTGAAACCGGCAAGGCCGTGCTCCGCAACTACGTAAATGCGACAGCCGGTTTTCAGGACCTTGAAAGAAGCACTCACATTCCCGCGAAGAGCCTCATGCGCATGCTCGGCCCAAAGGGCAGTCCCTCGGCCGCGAACCTCGCCAACATCTTAACGGCCCTGCGGAAAACGGAAGGCGTACATTTCGAACTGGCGCTGAAACGGTGAAAGCGCGGCGAGGAGCACGACCGCCCATTTGGCTTGAGGGCGTCATTGGGGGGCCGGAGTTGGGAGCTGATATCAAATGCAAACGTTTGGTGTTGGCGTAGCGGTCTTGCCCGTGAACCGGAACACAGACGGGATCCGGTGTCGTGACGCGGCAGGAATGCAGGAAGAGAACCCACGCTCCCACGCTGCGGACGTATCGTCTGGCAACGATCGGCCCAGACCCATCGCAGAGAGAGTCATGCCGGTCAGCAAGGGCGGAAGACCTGTACTCAAAATCTAACGCGACGGCTCGGTGCGTCTCTGGCGTGCACAACTACTTCACAGCCGAGCACCGATGGAGAAGCTCTCGCGATAAGTTGTGCCCGGAACCTCAGAGTGATCATACACGCCGCTAGTCGCGCCTGCGATTGGAGAGTGGGCAGCCGGGCTTGGGAATAGCGCCGCGGCCTAACGCCGCAGCTTCGCCGCGAACGCCGCAGCCGTCTCAAACTCCTCGCGCATCTGCCCGCCCCGCAGGTTCTCGCGCAGATGCTCAAGCTTCTGAATGTACGCAGCAAGCGCTTGATCGATATTTCCGCTGTTGGTCGCAAATATGTCGCGCCAGATTTCGTAAGCGCTCATTGCGAGCCGCGTCGTGTCGACGAGGCCGGGCCCGGCGACGCGCCAATGTTCGGGCACGTTCAAGTGTTCAGCGACCGTCGAGGCCAAGGCCGTGGACGCCAGTTGCGCCAGATGCGAAGTGAACGAGACCAGACGGTCATGTTCCTCGGGCGTGAGTACCACCGGAACCGCTCCAATGCGCTCCAGCCAGCCGACGAACGTCTTCGCCGCCGGAGTTTCCATGTCTCCGTCGGCGATAGGCGTCAGAACCCAGGTGCGTCCGCGAAACAGGTCCGCGTCGGCCGCGCCTGCTCCGCGCTTTTCTTTTCCCGCCATGGGATGACCGCCCAGGAACTGCGCGTGCCGGACATACTGGGCCGCAGTGCGGGCGATCTCGACCTTCGTGCTTCCGGCGTCGGTGATCAGAACGTCGCGCGCATCGAGCGTTCGCAGGGTGTTGACGATCCGTCCAATCGGCTGCGCAAGGAAAAGGAGGTCCGCGCGCGACACGGCCTCCGCGAGAGGCGCGCTTTCATCTATGGCGCCGGCTTCCCGCGCGTCGCGCAACGCGGCTTCCGAACTCACTCCGATTATGCGTCCATCGAAGCCGGCTTTCTTCAGCGCCAATCCGAAAGACGCACCGATCAGGCCCGTGCCCGCGACCACAACCGTGCGCATGGATCCCTTAAATACTCCGGCCCACGGCCGCCGCAATCAACCGCAACTGGCCCATCAGGTCCTGAAATTGTGTGGGATTGAGCGTCTGCGCACCGTCGCTAAAAGCGTGATCGGGATCGTGATGAACCTCAATGAGCACGCCGTCCGCGCCCGCCGCGACCGCCGCCCGCGCCATCGCCGGAACTTTGTCGCGCAGCCCCACGCCGTGCGAGGGATCGCCCACCATCGGCAAGTGAGACAACTTCTGCACCACCGGTATCGCCGAAATGTCCATCGTGTTGCGCGTATAGGTCTCGAAGGTACGAATTCCACGCTCGCACAGAATCACGTCGTAATTCCCGCCGGAGAGAACGTATTCGGCAGAGAGCAGCAGTTCTTCAATGGTCGCGGCGAGGCCCCGCTTCAGCAGCACCGGTTTCCGCGCCTTGCCCAGTTCCCGGAGCAGATTGTAGTTCTGCATGTTGCGCGCGCCCACTTGGAGGATATCGGCGTACTCGCACAACAGCGGAATCTGCGAAATCTCCATCACTTCACTGATCACGAGCAGTCCGCGCCGGTTGGCCGCGTCGCGCAACATTTTCAAGCCCGGCTCACCATGGCACTGAAAATTGTAGGGCGAGCTTCGCGGTTTGAAGGCTCCGCCACGGATCACGCGCGCGCCGGCATCGGCCACAACGTCGGCCACGCGTTCAATCTGTTCGACGGTCTCGACACTGCACGGACCCGCCATCACCACGATGCGATTACCGCCAAACTCCACTCCGCCCACGTTCACGATGGTTCCGCCAGGCTTGAAATTCCGGCTCGCCAGCTTATACGGCGACGTGATGCGCTTTGCGTCCTGAACGCCGTCCATCACCTGGAAGAGCGCCGTGTCGAGGCCGCCCTGCCCGCCGACGGCTCCGATCACCGTTTGAATCGCCCCCGTGGAACGGTGCGCGTTGAAGCCCAGCCCGATCAGACGGTCGATCACCTGCTGAATCTGCGCCTCGGTAGCGCCCTGCTGCATGACCACGAGCATCTATCGGTCCCCCTCCATACGCAACCGCTGAACACTGCGCATCTCGTCGACGATGCGCTCGAAGATGCGCTTCACGGAGTCCGGCTCCAGCGGGCCTGCGTTGGTTCCGGTGACGTTGCGATACACTTCATCCTCCCGCTTCGGTTCATAGATGGGCAGACCGAATTCCTGCTTGATGCGTCCGATCTCCTGGACGACACGCGTCCGCTCGTTCAGCAGCGCGACGATGCGGCGGTCCACCACGTCGATCCGCTGGCGGCAATCCGCAAGAAAGTTTCTGGCCGAGTCTTCGTTCATGTGCGTCCGGCTCCAAATCCGCTTTTCAATTCCCGAATGAAGGATTCCAATTGCAGTTCGAGCGAGGAGTTTCCCGCATTGGCTTCGATCAGCCGCATGATGGCGCTGCCCACCACGACGGCCTCGGCTTCGCGCCCCAGTTCAGCTACGTGCTCCTTCTTCGACACGCCGAATCCAACGGCGAGCGGCAGGTCCGTGACCTTGCGCACGGCTTTGATGAGCGGGAGCGCCGCGGCGGAGAGCGATTCCTGTTCGCCTGTAACTCCGGTCCGCGACACAAGGTAGACGAAGCCCGTCGAGTACTCCGCGATTAGCTTCAGACGCCGCTCCGTGCTGGTGGGTGCGGCGAGAAAAACGGTGTCGAGACCGTGGCTGCGCATCACGTCCACATACTCGCGCGCTTCTTCGACGCTGGCATCGGTGAGCAGGCAACCGTCGATGCCGGCGGCCGCGGCGTCGCGGGCCAGTTCCTCCACTCCGTAACGGACCACCGGGTTGAGGTAGGTGAACAAGAGCAACGGAATCTGGGAACGTTCGCGAATCTCCGCCGCGATCGCGAGCACTCCGCGCAACGTAGTACCGGCGGCGAGCGCACGTTCTCCGGCGCGCTGAATGACGGGGCCGTCGGCGATGGGGTCCGAAAACGGTACGCCCAATTCGATGAGATCCGCGCCACCGCGCTCAAGCGCTTCGACCAGCGATGGTGTGCGGCCGGGAGACGGATCACCCGCCGTGATGTAGGCAACCATGCCCTTGCGCCCATCGCGCTTCAGCCCCGCGAACATTCGGGAGATTCGGGTGTCCGGCATCAGTCTTCGAGGTCTCCCATCTGCTCCCGGTAGATATCGATATCCTTGTCGCCGCGTCCGGAAAGATTTACCAGGAAGACTTGCCCGCGCGCCTCGGGGGCGCGCTTCACGGCCTCGGCAACGGCGTGTGCGGATTCGAGGGCAGGTATAATGCCCTCCGTCCGGGACAGCCGCCGCGCCGCGTCGAGCGCTTCGCGGTCGTCGATTGAAACGTACTCCGCGCGGCCGTTGTCATGCAGCCATGCATGTTCGGGTCCCACAAGCGCGTAATCGAGACCCGCCGAGACGGAGTGCGTGAGCGAGATCTGACCGTGTTCGTCCTGAAGCAGGTAGCTACGCGCGCCCTGCAACACTCCAGGCGATCCGCCGGAGAATCTGGCCGCATGTTGTCCGAGGGCCATTCCCGAGCCGCCGGCCTCAATTCCCACAAGCTTCACCGAGGCGTCCTGAAGGAACGCGTGGAAGATTCCGATGGCGTTGCTGCCGCCGCCGACACAGGCGAAGATCGTATCCGGCAGACGTCCTTCAACCTCCTGAATCTGTCTCCGCGCTTCCTCGCCCATCACCTTGTGAAAGTCGCGAACCATCAAAGGATATGGATGCGAACCGAGCGCGGAGCCGAGCAGGTAATGCGTGGTCCCGACATTCGTGACCCAGTCGCGCATGGCCTCGCTGATCGCGTCCTTCAAAGTGCGGCTGCCATTGGTAACACTCACAACCTTCGCGCCCAGCAACCGCATACGAAACACGTTGAGGCGCTGACGCCGCATGTCCTCTTCGCCCATGTAGACGACACATTCGAGCCCGAACAGCGCGCACACGGTCGCGGTGGCCACGCCGTGCTGCCCCGCGCCGGTCTCGGCGATGATGCGCTTCTTGCCCATGCGCCGGGCGAGCAGGGCTTGACCCAGGCAGTTGTTGATCTTGTGCGCGCCTGTGTGCAGCAGGTCTTCGCGTTTGATGTAGATCTTCGCGCCGCCAAGTTGCTCGCTCAACCGTTTTGCGTAATAGAGTGCCGTCGGCCGTCCGGCGTAGGTGTGCAGGAGTTGGTCAAGTTCGGCGTGAAAGGCCGGGTCGAGCCGGGCTTCAAGATAGGTCTGTTCCAGTTCCTCGAGCGGGGCCATCAGCACTTCGGGGACATAGCGTCCGCCGTAGGGTCCGAAATGGCCGCCCGCATCGGGTAGCGAAGTCGTCATAGGTTTTCCGCCAGCGCAGCTTTCAGGAATGCTGCCATTTTGGAGTGGTCTTTGCGTCCCGGAGCGCTTTCGATCCGTGAGCAGGCGTCCACGCCCCACGGCCGAGCCCGCTCAATGGCGAGCCGGACGTTGGACGCATCAAGGCCACCTGCAATGATAATTCTTTTCGGCGAGCCGGCGGCGACGGACCAATCGAAGGTCTCTCCCGTGCCGCCAAACAAAATGTCCGAAGGCGTGTCGAGCAAGAACGCGTCGGCCGCCAGGGTGTCGAGCGAGTCCAGGCTGAAACCGGGTCTCGCGCT
>SHUI01000210.1 GCA_009697455.1 Bryobacterales bacterium | reverse complement strand
GACTGGCCGCTGCACAGGAGTGGCGGAAGAAGGAAAATAATTTTTCTGCGCCCCCCCCCTTTTAAGTACATGAAAAATAATATCTTACAGTACGGATCAAAAGCCCGGGCCTCCCCGGCCACCCGAAACTCGCTCCGCTTCCGGGCCTGCCACACGCCGGACCGCAGTCGTCCGCTGGCTGCCGCGTCACGCCGTTGAAAATATCTTTCATGTTGACTTCAAAGGTCTTATGTCCATACCCAACGACTTGCACTTCCCAGACCTGAATAATCCGGTGGAGGACTGAAGGAGTATTGGAGCGGCGGAAAATGGAAAATAGATTTTCTGCGTCACCCCCCTTCCAAGTAGTTGACAAATAACATCTTACAGTACAGATCAAAAGCTCGGGCCGACTTCGCCCTTCAAGGCGCCCGGCAGTGGCCCAGACGATCGTGCTGTCGTCTGCCGATTTCGCAGCCCGTTGGGAGAGTTTCCCGGTGGTAGTGGTTTTTCGACTTCCCACCGCCGCCGCGCGATGGTGATGCTAAACTAGCTAAGACTATACGAAACGAGAGACCCTGCCATGGCTATCAGCAAAGATTTGCTCGACATTCTGGTTTGTCCGCTCTGCAAGGCCACGGTGTCGCTCACGCCGGACCAGAGCGGATTGAAATGCGAGAAGTGCCATCGCGTTTACCCCATCCGCGACGATATCCCGGTGATGCTGATTGACGAGGCCAAGATCGAGGCCTGACCGTGGGTACCTGCCCGCAATGGAGAATATCCTAGAGCGATTACCTGAAGGAGCGCGGGTTGCCCTGATCCGGCTGCGTTCCCTTGGCGATTGCGTCCTTACGACGCCCGCGCTCCAGATTCTTCGCCGGTTCCGCCCCGATTTGCGCGTGGGCGTTGCGGTCGAGACTCCCTTCGCCGCCGTTTTTGAAGGCAACTCCGACGTCGATTCGCTTCTCGCGCCCTCCGCCGCGGCCGTGCGCGCCTGGCGTCCCGAACTGTGCCTCAACCTGCATGGCGGAACGAGGAGCGCGCAAATGATTGCGTTTTCGGGCGCACGCTACCGTGCAGGCTTCGGCCACTATCGCTTTCCCTGGCTTTACAACATACGCATTCCCCGCGCGCAGGAAATCCTCGGCGTTGAGCGGACCGTTCACACCGCTGAGCACGTGGCGTCCGCCCTGTTTTACCTCGGCGCGCCGCGTGTTGAAATCCCGCGCGCCAGGTTGTTCGCGAGGCGCGGCCCGGCCCGTGCGCCGTACGCCGTGATCCACCCCCTCGCCTCGCGGCCGGACAAGGTTTGGCCCAAGGAGAAGTTCCTTGAAGTCGCGGCGGCTCTTCCCTTCGAAGTGGTGTTCATCGGCGGGCCGGGCGATGATCTCACGCATTTTTCGAAGCACCGCACCGTCTCCGGGTCGCCGTTGTCCGAAACGAAGCAGTTGATTCAGGGCGCTTCTCTGTTCCTTGGAAACGACTCCGGGCCCGCCCACATAGCCGCGGCGTTTGGAGTCCCGCTTGTCGTGCTCTTCGGGTCGTCAAACCCCGCCATCTGGGCTCCGTGGCGCGCTCCGTCCGAAGTCCTGACAGATCTGGATCGTGTAAGCGTGGATCAGGTGCTCTCCGCCGTATCCAGACTGCAGGTGCATGCATGAGAGATTATCTCCGCCTGCTTCGCTTCGCTGGACGTTATTGGGCGATGCTTGTCGCCGCCGTCCTGCTCATGGTGTGCGTGGGGGCCGCTCATTCCTCGCTCGCGTTGCTCATCGGCCCCATCTTCGACCGTGTTCTTAACCCCGCCGCCCCGGACGCACCGGTCCTACTCTTTACCGTTCCGATTATCGAACGCGATGTCTATCTCAACCAGTTGGTCCCATCCGGCATCCACAATGTCTGGACCATGGTTGCTTTCGGAATCATCGTCGTCTTTCTGGTGAAGGGCGTTTGCGACTATTTCGGCAACTATCTCGTTAACTCCGTAGGTCTGCGGGCCGTTATGGACCTGCGAAACGCCGTCTTCCGCAAGGTGCTTAAGCAGGGTGCGATGTTTTTCGAATCGCATACAACAGGCCGTCTGATGTCGTCGATCATGAACGATATCGACAAGATCCAGGTCGCGACCTCGCACATCCTGGCCGATCTGTTGCGGCAAACCTTCGTTGTCCTCGGTTTGCTGTTCGTGCTGATGCATAAGGATTGGAAGCTTGGCATCATCAGCGTGACGGTACTTCCGTTCGTGCTGATTCCGACCGCGCGAATCGGAAAGCGAATCCGGCGGACCACTCGGCGGGCCCAGGATGACGCCGCTGAAATCAGCCAGATTCTCCAGGAAACCATCAGCGGGCATCAGGTAGTAAAGGCCTTCGGCTCGGAGGAGCATGAAGTCCGGCGGTTCGAGCAAGCGGGAAGAAGGCTGCTCAAGAGCAACCTCCGGTACGTCCTTCAGCAAGCTTTGGCTTCGCCTCTCATCGAATTCTTCGGGGCCATCACGATCGTCTGTCTGCTGGCCTACGCGCGCACGCAGATCAAGGCGGGCGGCATGACGGCGGGCGGATTCACCACGTTCGTAATCGCTCTCCTGATGCTCTACGAACCCGTGAAGCGGCTCACGGGAATCCACAACATCTTCGAGCAGGCGATCGGCGCGTCGCAAAAAGTGTTTGAGTACCTGGAACGCGCCGAGGAAATCAAGGACAAGCCGGGAGCACCGCGCCTCACGGGCTTCACTCAGGCTGTTGTGTTCGAGAATGCCGGTTTTCACTACGCGACCGCGGACGATTCGTTTCGTCTCGTCTCAATCTCACTTGAAGTCCGCGCGGGGGAAGTGGTAGCGCTCGTCGGCCCGAGCGGCGCGGGCAAAACCACCCTGGTAAACCTCGTCCCGCGATTCTACGACGTTACTTCCGGCACCGTACGCATCGACGGCCGGGACGTTCGCGAACTGGAGCTTGCATCGCTCCGCGCTAACATCGGAATCGTAGCGCAGGAGACGTTCCTGTTTGACGACACGGTCGAGAACAACATCGCCTACGGCCAGACGGGCGCGCCGCCGGCGCGAGTCCGGGAAGCGGCGCGAATGGCTCTCGCGGACGAGTTTATCGAGCGGCTTCCCCACGGCTACCAGACGCGCATCGGGGAGCGAGGCGTCAAGCTCAGCGGCGGACAGCGGCAGCGCATCGCAATCGCCCGCGCGCTGCTCAAGAACGCGCCCATCCTGATTCTCGACGAAGCCACATCGCACCTGGACACCGAATCCGAAATGCTCGTTCAAAAGGCACTTGCAAATCTGATGGCGGATCGCACCGTCATCGTAATCGCCCACCGGCTCTCAACAGTCCGGCGGGCGGATAAGATCGTCGTCCTCGAACGGGGACGCATCTCGGAAGTTGGGAATCACGAGGAACTCATCGGACGCGGCGGAATTTATCAGCGGCTTCACGAGTTGCAATTCCTCGAACTTGACGCGGCGGTGAATCCGTGAGCCTCCGCAGCATGACTGGCTTTGCCCGCGTCCGCAAGCCCGTTTCAGGCGGCGAACTCTCGGTCACGATCAAGAGCGTGAATCACCGGGGCCTCGATTTGCATTTCCATTTGGCCAGCGAGTTCGATGCGGTCGAGGCCGCGATGCGGGCGGCAGTCAAAAGCCGCGTTGCGCGCGGCCACTTGCAAATAACGCTGAATCTCACGCGGACCACGGCGGCCGATGGTGGTTACTTGAATCGCGATCTCCTCGCTGCCTACTTGCAGGCTTTTGAGCAGGCTCGCAAGGAGTTCCATCTCAAAGGCGAACCGGACCTGAACGCAGCGCTGCGCGTCCCTGCCATGTTCCGCGCGGAGCCCGCCGCTCTAGAGCTTTCGGAGGATCTGGAGCGCGCCATCGTGGAAGCCACCGGCGAAACGTGCGAGGCGCTTAACGCTTTCCGCGAGCGTGAGGGCGCGGCGATCGTGGCCGAGATGCGCGAACGTTGCGAGGCGATTTCCGAGCGCGCCGATGGGATGGAAAAAATCCGCGCCAAAGCGACGGCCGCCTTCCATAAGCGCCTGAAGCAGCGCCTCGGCGAACTGCTCAAAGGCGCGGGCGTCGACCCGCACCGGCTCGCGCAGGAAGCGGCAATCCTTGCCGACCGCAGCGATATCAGCGAAGAACTTGTACGATTGAAGACTCACGCCACGCAGCTCCACGTGCTGCTCGATTCATCTGGCGAGGTGGGAAAGAAACTCGATTTCCTGCTCCAGGAAATGAACCGCGAAACCAACACGGTACTTTCAAAGACCGGCGGCGCGGGCGATATCGGCTTGACAATTACCGGCCTCGCGCTTGAAACCAAAGCGGAAGTTGATAAAATCCGGGAGCAGTCCCTTAACCTCGAATGAAGTCTGCCGCCACCTCCGTGTTCATAATCTCCGCTCCCTCCGGATCCGGAAAATCGACGCTCGTCAGCGGTCTGATGAGCGGCGTCCCCGACTTGACCTTCTCGATTTCGTACACCACCAGGCCTCCCAGAGGCAACGAGAGGTCCGGCGAAAGCTATCATTTCATCAGCCGCGACGAGTTCGAAGACCGGATCGACCGGGGTGAATTCCTCGAATACGCCAATGTTTTCGGTAACTACTACGGCACAAACCGGTCCTCTTTGGAGGACGCAAAGGGCCGTGGGCTGGATTTGGTGCTCGACATTGACGTCCAAGGTGCGGCACAATTAAAAGTACAGATTCCGGAAGCGGTGTCGATTTTCGTTCTGGCGCCGTCGCGCCAGATCCTGGAACAGAGGCTGCGAGCCCGCTCCGAGGATACGGATGAAGTCATCCGGCGGCGGCTGGCTGATGCCGCGAAGGAAATTCGGAATTACAGCGCATACGATTATGTGCTGATTAACAGCGAGGTTGAGCCGTCCGTGCGGACCCTGGCGGCGATCGTGAAGGCCGAACGCGCCCGGCGGGCGCGAATGGAAGACAGGATTCGTCCGATTCTGGCCACGTTCGAGGCGGAAGCCTTGTAGATAAAGGATTACATGAAAAAAATCATGTCGGAAGCAGATATCAAAGCCAGTGCCTACTGCGTCATTCCGGACGATCCGGAATCGAGCATCTACCGGTTCATCATCGTCGCCTCCAAGCGCGCGCGGCAACTCCAGGGTGGAGCGCGACCGTTTCTGCCAAACACCTCGAAGAAGTCTACCGTGATTGCGATCGAAGAAGTGCGCCGCGGTCTGGTCAAGTACGAACTGTTTGGCATCGGCCTGCCCGACGCTCCATCGCCCGAGGCCGTCTAATGGCAAGGTTGCGGAAGCACCGTGGCGCACGCACCTCTGTGTGCCGAGCCGAGACTCGTCGCAGCTCTTGTTTGGCGTTGAAAACGGTCTCGACACAAGTATCGTGAACCGTATTGCGTCTGACGTGCAATGAACGTCCTTCTCGGCGTCGGCGGCGGCATTGCGGCCTACAAGGCTGCTGAACTGGCTCGCGCGCTCATGGATGGCGGTGCACGTGTCCAGGTCGTGATGACCGCCGGAGCGCAGGAGTTCGTCCGCCCACTCACTTTCGCGGCGCTCACCGGCCGAAAAGTGATCACGGACCTTTTTTCCTCCACATCGGGCGACGCAACGCTATCGAGCGCCGTCGAACATATCGGCATCGCTCAGCAGAACGATGTCCTTGTTGTAGCCCCGGCCACGGCCGATCTCCTCGCGAAATTCGCCAACGGACTGGCTGACGATTTTCTCACCACGACCTATCTCGCCTTCGCAGGCCCGGTGGTCCTCGCGCCGGCAATGAACACCAACATGTGGCTGCATCAGGCCACGCAGGAAAATATGAAGCGGCTCCGGGCTCGCGGCCATCGGGTTGTCGAGCCGGACGAAGGTTATCTCGCCTGCGGAATGACCGGTCCTGGGCGTCTCGCCTCGCCGGACGTAATTGCGAGCGCGGTGCTGGCGGAAGGGAACCGCCGGTACGATCTTGAAGGCGAGACCGTACTCGTGACCGCCGGACCGACGCAGGAACCTCTCGATCCGGTTCGCTTTCTGACCAACCGCTCCAGCGGCAAAATGGGCTATGCCATCGCCGAAGCCGCCCGGGACCGGGGAGCGCGCGTCATCCTGGTATCCGGCCCGGTTCACATCCCGGCGCCGCGCGACGTTACGCTGGTGCCAGTTCGTACGGCCAACGAGATGCGCACGGCTGTTCTGGACCGCCTGGTTGAAGCAACCATCATAGTGAAGTCGGCTGCGGTCGCGGACTTTTACGTGTCGAGACCGCCGGACCAGAAGATCAAGAAGACCGCCGCGCGGCTTTCCCTCGAACTCGACCCGACGCCCGACATTCTCTCCGAGCTTGGCCGCAAGAAGGAAGACCGCCTGCTGATCGGCTTCGCGGCAGAGACCGAGAACCTTGATCGAGAAGCGCGCCGCAAGCTCGAAGCGAAGAACTGCGACATGGTCGTGGGCAATCTGGTTGGAGAGAGCGTGGGCTTCGATTCGGACGAAAACGAAGTCGTGCTCGCTCTGCGAACGGGCGAGACGCTGACCGTGGCGCGCGCTTCGAAGCGCGTCATTGCCGACCGCATTTTCGACGAAGCACTTCGGCTTCGTCTCGCGCTCTACGCAAGCCAATGAACCCGGTAGAGCTTCGCCGCCGCCTGGAGTTTTACAGGGATCTCGGCATCAAGACCGTTTACCGGCGCGACGCGAAGACAGAGGCGGCGACCCAACCCTTGCCCGGCCCTCTAACGGAACCTCAATTCGAATCGGAGCCGAAACCCGTCATGGAACTTCCCGGCCTTGCCCCTGAAAGCGATACGTTGTTCAAGATCCTTGAGGACCTCGGCGATTGCAAGCGCTGCCGTCTGCACGCCGGGCGCAACAAGATCGTCTTCGGAGTGGGCGACGAGCAGGCGAAGTTGGTCTTTGTAGGTGAGGGTCCGGGCGCGGACGAGGACGCGCAAGGCTTCCCGTTTGTGGGACGCGCGGGTCAACTGCTCACGCAGATGATCGAGAACACGGCCTCGAAAGAGGGGATCCCCATCCTGCGGAAAGACGTGTACATCTGCAATGTGGTCAAGTGCCGTCCACCGGAGAACCGGACACCGGAACCGGATGAGATGGAAATTTGCGGCCAGTTCCTGTTCCGGCAACTATCGGCGATTCGGCCCAAGGCAATCTGCGCCTTGGGTGGTACCGCGTCTCGCGCGCTACTTGGCAGGACGGAAGGCGTCACGCGCATGCGCGGGAATTGGCAGAAGTGGAACGGGATTCCGGTGATGGTGACGTATCACCCGTCCTACCTGCTGCGTCCGTACAACCAGAACGCCAAGCGGGAAGCCTGGGAAGACCTGAAGAAGGTGCTGCACTTCGTCTACGATTGAGGGGGGAGTGCGTCAGCGCTCTTGTGAATGGAAAGCTAGCCATTACGGCGGACACGGCGCTCCGGCTCGCCCGCTATTTTGGAACATCCGCGCAGTATTGGATCAATCTTCAGTCCGCATAAGATCTCGCGGTCGAAGCACAAACGACCACCTCGCGGATTGGGCGTGACTTCCTGCCCCTGAGCGCCTGACGCTTGCGCCGGATCGAGCCGCCCGCCGCCTCAATAATGAGTTCCAGTCAACGGCCTTGCCCGAGCCCTTACGTCGTGTTCCCCGCCTAAATCTCACCCTCATCCGCCAGCATCGAAAGCAACCTTTCAAATGCCGTCAAGGTAAGGTCAACTTCGTCCTGGCCGTGCACGCCCGAAACAACACCACCCGGCCAACCGATGATATCCACTCCGCCGAGCAAGAAGCCGGTCCTGATCTTGTGAGATAGCGCGAGCGGCGTCCCACCCTTGAGCTTCGTCCACGCGACTTCGCCGGCCTGGATCTGCTCCGGCGAAACCGAATCATGGCCCGGATTCGTGAAGAGGTGGAAGCCGGAAAAATCTCCGTAAGCGCACCACCCAACACCCGCCCGGCGCAGTATCGCATTCATGCCGTCGCGGATCGCGGCCGCCGCGCGGTTCGCGCGCGCAATCAGGTCTGTCGCGCGCAGCAGTCGCAGCGTCGCGACGCCGGCCGCGGCTGAAACCGGACCTGCGTTATACGTCCCCTGATGCGGTACGGCGGGCTGACGCGCTCCGGCATCCTTGTACTCAAGCGCGCTCATGATGTCCGCGCGCCCGGCAAGCGCGGCGCCCGGAAAACCGCCGGCTATTACTTTCGCGAGTGTCGCAAGATCCGGCGTAACTCCAAAGTAGGCCTGCGCGCCGCCCGGAGAGCAGCGAAAGCCCGTAATCACTTCGTCGAAAATCAATACGATTCCCCGGCGCGTCGTAATTTCCCGTAACTGCGCCAGAAAGCCGGCCGGCAGAGGCACGTGCCCGAAAGTCGCGCCCGTCGGTTCGAGGATTACCGCGGCGATATCGTCGCGCGAATCCGCCAACGCGCGAAAATGAGAAATATCGCCAGGAGGCGCGATCAGGCTGGAGGACGCCATTGCCTCGGGAATGCCGGCGGGAAGGTCCGCGCCGCTGAAAGCCACTTGATCGTGCCACCCGTGGAAGTGCCCCGCGAATCGAACCACCTTGGACTTGCCGGTATAGGCTCGCGCAATCCGGAAAGCCAGCATAGTCGCCTCCGTGCCGGTCACCGTGAAGCGCACGCGCTCCGCGCATGGGATCAAATCGCGCACTAGTTCCGCCCATTCGAGTTCAAGTTCGTGTGAGGCCCCGAAGTGGACGCCCTTCCCCAGTTGCGCGGTAACCGCCTCGATCACGGCCGGGTGATTGTGGCCCAGCATCAGCGCGCCATGGCCGCCGAAATAATCCACGTACTCGTTTCCATCCACGTCCCACTTTCGCGGACCGGACGCGCGCGCGGCGTAAAGCGGATGCGGCTGCAAGTAGCGCCCTATGTGCGTCACGCCGTTGGGGAACAGACTGTCCGCGCGGGCGAACAGCCGCGCGGAG